>JALOTQ010000009.1 GCA_025457815.1 Thermoplasmata archaeon | reverse complement strand
GGTCGAGGCGTCTGCGGACGAGCCGGACTTCTGGGACGACCTGGGCGACTTCCTGGTCGAGTACGCGTGGCTGTTCGTAGTCTGGGGGTTCGTGAGCGCTTTCCAGAACTACTTCAACAGGAACCACAGGAAGACCTTCCGGTGGATCTCGCCCGTGATCTCGGCCGTCGGCTTCACCATATTCTTCTGGGCACTGTCGAATGTGATGATGTTCGCGGGGATCGATTTCGAGGAGGAGGACCTCTTGTCGCAGTCCGAGTGGCTCGAGGGCATCCTACCGTTGATATTCGTCCTGGTCGCTCTGATCGGCTACGGCCTGGCGTTCCTGCAGTGGAACGCTGAGAAGACGAAGAAGGGTCAATAGCCTGCAGGGTCAGTCAACCTTCTATCTCTATCCCGATCTCGTTCCTTCTCAGGAAGCCGGGAGTGATGGGTGGGTTGTATCGCATCAGGAAAGGTTCTCCTCTCGGCTGCCTGTTGCTCCGCGCGAGCGCCGATTTCAGCTCCTCCGTCACGGACTCGACCTGTCTCCTGGATGCCCTGCCCCTGAACCTGATCACCGCGACGGACCGTTCCGGAAACGCCTCCAGAATCACTCGGCTGTCGGCCGGAACCGGTGCGCTGTCGATGGTCATGTCTGTTGGCAGAACGAACGAGAACGAACCTCTGCCAGAGACGACCGGGACCGTCATCGGGATCTTCTCGGCGGTGATGACGGGTGCGGTCATGGCGATCTTCCTGCTGGTCCTGTTCCCTCCTGCAATGTAGTCGAAAAGCAGCGAGAACGCATCGTTGTCCGAGTATCCCCTGACCGTCGCGAGGACGATTGGCCGGTAGCGCCTTATCTCTACATCCCCGGCCTTGCTCGATATTTCGTATTCAGCCTCTTGTACCACAGACTCGCGACCGCTTCGGCTGTATAAAGATGCATGTCCGAACAGTGACTCTGGCCCCGTGATGAAATGATTTATCAGGGGACCGCCATGCACCCATCGGCCCGAAGTGGGGTGTAGGGCCTTTGACAACAGGTGAGACATTGGTGCAGATTCTGGACGTCATGCAGAAGGCCTTGGAGGGCAAACCGCTCAGCGAGAACGACTACCAGCTGCGGAGGTTCTCTCCGAAGGTGAAGGAGAAGGTCAAGGAATACGACATCAAGTACGACCCCGACAATCCGGTCCCCAGCGACGACTCCCTGGCGGACGACGTATTCAAGGCGGGGTACGAGCTGTTCCTCGACGTCGGCGCATTCTGCATGGACACGGGCAGGGTCATATCATACACCGAGTCCGAAGTGAAGGAGGCTCTGAGGAACGCCCCTGACAAGCTCGTGATGGGCGAGGGCAGGGATCGCAAGACCTTCGTGCCGAGGAAGATCGGCGACAAGACGCCTCCGTGGTGTCTTCTCGGCGCGGGTGGCGGGGCGATATCGACCGACGAATCCTTCCTGAGGCTCATGGAAGGGTATGCCGAGATACCGGAGGTCAACGCTATCACCACTCCGGCGATCACGCGCGCGGGTGGCATAAGGATCCGCCCGAGGTCACCCCTGGAGGTCCTGGGGGCGATGAGGAACGCCGCCCTGGCACGCGAAGCGTGCAATCGCGCCGGCAGGCCTGGGATACCGTTCATGAACACACTGTCGACGGCAGAGTCCGCGATTGCGCTTTCGGCCGCGATGCAGCCCAGGTACGGCCTCCGCGCGTCGGACGGCTTCATGATCGCCAGCATGGACCCGATGAAGATCGATTTCGACAGGCTGAACAAGGTCACGGTGGTTCTTTCGATGGGTGCTCCCGTGGGCATGGATTTCGCCCCCTTGATGGGCGGATACCCGGGCGGGCCGGAGGGGACAGCCATAACGACTGTTGCGAGCCACCTGATGGGCCTGCTCACCCTCCAGTCGAGCTACCTCATCCCGTTCCCACTCCACCTGAGGTACGTCTCCAACAGCAGCCGGGACCTGCTCTGGACCATCAGCACTATGGGCCAGGCGATAAGCAGGAATACCCACCTTCTGAGCCTGAGCCTCAACTACACAGCGGCCGGCCCCTGCACGCCGATGGTCCTGCAGGAGACATGCGCGTCCGCGATCTCCGCGGTCGCGTCAGGGCTGTCTATCGAATCGCTCGGGACAGCTCAGAACAAGTATGAGGACAGGATGTCGCCCGTTGAGCCAAGGATATCCGCAGAGGCTGCGCACGCGGTTGTCGGCATGAAGCGTGAGGACGCCAACGAGGTCGTCAAGGCGCTCCTGAAGAAGTATGAGGCGAAGCTCCCGAACCCTCCGCTCGGCAAGCCACACTGGGAATGCTGGGACGCGGAGGCGAGAAGGCCGAGCAAGGAGTATTCCAAGGTCGTCAGGGATTTCAAGAAGCAGATGTCCGAACTGGGCGTCGCCCTGAAGCCGGAAACCTGACGGAGCCAGAACACTTTCGGCGCCCTCCCGATTACAACGCTTATATCCGGATTCGCTCTATCCCCGTTACAATCCTGGTGAGGCGTCTTGGGCACCGAAGCGCAGCCTGCTCGCAAATGGAACCAGATGTTCAGTGTCGTTCCTAGGCGAGTCAAGTGGATAATCTACTTCTCCAGTTTCTCAACGGTCGGTTTCGGATACCTGTTCATAGTCATCAGCTCGTACCTCCTCGAGGTCGGCCTGACCCCAGGGGACGTCGGTATACTGCTGGGGCTCAGCGGCGCGACCTTCGTCGCCAGCGCCATCCCTCTGGGGATGCTCGCGGACAAGAGAGGGCGGAAGCCGCTCTTCTTGCTGGGGCTGTCCATCGTCCCTCCGTCCTTGATAGTGTTCGCCTTCACGAACGACATGCTCTACCTGTCGATCGCGAGTGTCGTCGGAGGGATTGGGGAGAGCATGTTCATGGCCAGCTGGAACGCCATGATAGCCGACCAGACCACCGTCGAGCAGAGGAACCCTGCCTTCGCGCTCTCGTTCGTCGTGGGAAACGTGTTCTTTGCCCTGGGTTTCGCACTTCCTGTGTTCTTCCCTCCGATCGAGGCGTGGACCGGTCTTGACACGGAAACGGTGCACAGGCTGGCCATCGTGGCGACATCTCTTCTGGCGGTGGTCGCCCCGATCGCTGAATGGAGGATCCTGAAGGACTACAAAGAGGAACTTCATCCTAAGCCAATGTCCCTCAGGAGCACTAGCACACGGAATCTCCTCAAGTTCTCCGGGTTCAACGGCCTGATAGGCCTCGGCGCGGGCTTCATCATCCCGCTGATACCCACCTGGCTCCTGCTCAAGTTCAGCGTGGACGATGCCCTTAGCGGTCCGTTGCTCGCGGTCTCCAATATCACGATCGGCTTGGCCGCCATCCCGAGCGCCTTCCTGGCGAGGAGATACGGCATGATCAATGCTGTCGCCGTCGTCACAAGCGTGTCGACAGTCTTCATGTTCAGCCTGGCCTTCGTTCCGAACGCTGGTCTTGCTGCCATGCTCTACCTCGTCAGAGCCGCCCTCATGAACATGTCGGTCCCCATCATGGACTCCTTCCTGATGGGCATCGTGGCGAAGGAGGAGCGAGGGGTCGCGAGTGCGATAAACTCGATTTTCTGGAGGTTGCCCAACAGCGTAAGCACCATAATCGGAGGGGCAATACTGGCCGCCGGGATCTACGACCTGCCTTTCTACCTCGCCACGGGCTTCTACGTCGTGGGGATAGCACTCCTCTATGTGTTCTTCAGGAACGTGAAGCCGTCCACCTAGCTCAGTACCTTGAGCCCCTTCTTCGCCATCTGGGCCTTCCAGCCGTAGGGTTCTCCCCGGAGGGATTCGCCGTAGCGGTTGAGTATGCTCAAGGATATCTCCGTTATCCACTGGTCCTTCTCCGCATGGGGCCTCTCCGACTGCCCCCAGAAGCCCTCGTTGTTGCGCATCGACAGCAGCCACCTGATGGGCCTGTCCATTCGCGGGTCGTCTGCGCCGTACTTTAGCCAGGTCAGTATGTCGAGGGCGCAAAGGCCGCTCCCGAAGTAGGTTGGGAATTTCATCTTGGTCCAGTTGCTGGCGGATCGGTAGAACACCGAGTGGAAGTTGGGCTTGAAGAACCTGTCGAGGACGAAGTCCGCCCCCAATCTTATCTCCTTGCTGGAGGCGAACTTGTAGCTGT
This sequence comes from Thermoplasmata archaeon, assembly GCA_025457815.1. Taxonomy (GTDB): domain Archaea; phylum Thermoplasmatota; class Thermoplasmata; order UBA10834; family UBA10834; genus COMBO-56-21. Next base: position 23,165 of record JALOTQ010000009.1, on the reverse strand, counting down.
GCGCCATCCCTCTGATCACCATCATGGTCGTCCAGATGCAGCTGGGGATTTCCTTGTAGTCATCGGGATTGTACTTCATGGTCTTCCCGTCCTTGACCATCTCGAGGAACCTCTCCTGCCTGAGCGGCTTGTACTCCGGCAGGTACTTCATGTCCTCCAGGTAGGGGATGACCCACCCTCCGTCCGGGCGCTGAGTGCTGAGCAGCCATCTGTATAGTCTCTGTACTCTGGAATCCTTCTCGAGGCCGAACTTCAGGAGGTTCCTGAACGCGAATCCGTTGTAGTGGGGGAGCGGGATGCCTTTGGCGGAGGGCCCAGGGATGTGTCCGTCGCTCCTCTGCCAGCTCAGCATCCTCTCGAGCGCCGCCTCGACATGCCCCTCCTCCTTGGTCGTCTGGTACTCGCCAAGGTCATAGAGGTTCCTGAGGATCGTTATGTACGTCCATCCGTATGGCGGCCCCTCGCCCTCGTCCTCGGCCTTCCGTCTCTGCTTGGATATCGGCCAAGTGCCGTCCTCGCGGAGAGTGCCGATCAGCTTCATCCTGGGACGGTACTTCCTGCATTCCTCGAGGGTCCTGGTAACAAGGACATCGTCGTAGTCTCGCCCCATGACGTCCGTCAGAAGGTAGTACCGAACCGGGGGACATGCCCTCTGCAAGAGCTTGTGCGAGGACTCGTCGACCACTCTCGTGATCTCGTCGAGCAGCGTCATGGCCTACACCTTTAAGACATCGGACGGATGCAGTTGTTGATTCTTTAACCTCTTCTATGTACCATATCACGCTTCGCGAGACCGTTAGCCGTGAGGTCTCGTGAGTTCAGGCGTGCTCATGGCGATCCCAATCATGGAAGCGATTATCTCGATTAGCCTTATGGTGGTGGTATTGGGCAGCTTGCCGGTCCTTGTGCCCGAAGTTTCGATCCAGCCAAGCAGTTCGCCGTTGACGCCGAAGATGTGATAGTCTATGTAGTCGCCCTCGAGGCTTTCCTCGGCGGTCAGCCGCTTCGCCCCGAGCAGCACGGGACGGTTGTACACCTCTCGGTCGGTCTCGTTCGGGAGTATGTCCTCCTCGAGGTAGATCTTCGTGTACTTGCTGATCTTGGTCCCCTTGTACTCGCTCTCGTCCCCGAACTGCTTCTCCGTGTAGGCGAGCTTCGACTGCGCCGCCTGGGTCTCGGGTTTCAGGCCGACCATGACCTTGTAGCGGAACATGCCGTCGGGATCCTTCAGGCCTATCGTCGCGTTGGCGATCCCGAGCTGCTTGCATATGAGGGTGGCCGCGTCCTTCGTCATGGCATCCAGAGAGACAGGTCGCCTCTCGAAATGCTCGAGGATGACCTGGATCGTCTCGAGGTCCTTGGCGATGGGGTCCTTGTAGCCGTGGGCGTAACTGAAGCGCATCTTCCGGCCGACCTCAGTGTGATCGGTCAGTAGCGCGGGCACGTCCTGCCTGTAGGAGGTCTGCCTCGTCCTTTCGGAGGCTGCCATACCATGCCCCCTAGTAGGAGGCGGAGCGAAAAGCGGCTTACCGCAGTTGTGGCAGCGTCCAGCAGAACCAGTGTTCTCTGACCCGCAAACGGTGCACCTCATCCATTCCCTCTGTGTTTCCCTGATGTTGGTACGAGTGTTTGTGCTTTTTGGCCGTTCGACGGTTCCTCTCCACCGCACTAGCTGGCCATTCGCATTGACTCGTACCGACGTGATCGATGAATGCGTCGGTCGCTCGGTTGCAGCGGGTCGGCGGCTACTTCTCTTCCTTCTTCTTCGTAAGAGCGTCCTTGGTGCCCTTTCCGAGCCCCTTCATGAACCCGATGCCCTTGTCCACTCCCTTGCCCACGACCTCACCGGTCTTCTGACCGACCTCTTCAGCCTTGCTCTTCTTCTGTTCGTCTGCCATAGTCAGAGCCTCCTTCTGCTGAGGCTCCTGAGCACAGCCTGTTTCGATAAGCCTTTCGCAGCACTCTTAAGCAAGCGACCTGCAGGGTCAGCGCCTTGAGAGACGCCTGATGACAAGAACGACCGTGGCCGTCGCGGCCGCTGCGAGCGCGCCCAGAATCACGACCGGCCATGGGTCCGTCCTTGGGGGATCGTCCTGCGGACCGTCCGGAGGTGGCTCCGCATCGACTGCGATCATCAAGCTGTTGATCGCGCTGGCAGCGGCCATCACACACGCGATGAGGGACGCTTTGGCGCTTTCAACGAAATCTCCGTCAGCCCAGTCGTAGTTCTGGTCCATCCATACGTTGGAGCGCATCGTGCCGTTCCCGAAGGTGGCCTCGCGAGCAAGTCCCAGGGTGGAGTTGTATGCGTCCTTCTGCTCGAGGGGCCTGTCGATCACGGGTGAATACGATGACACGAGGGAGTTCACTCCGTCCTCGTAGTCGCTGTGGTGGATCTCGGCCCCCCAGTCGGTCTCGACTCCCATAGTGTGTCCGAAAGCGCCAGCGTCCGTAATGTAGTGGCACATGATCCCGATGTGATACGCGGCGACGGAGTAGTTGGAGGCCATGAGGTCCTCCAGCGCCGAGCCGTACAGTTGAGCCGCCCGGTCAGCGGCATCGTCCTCCTGCAGGATGCCGGTCGAGTAGTAGTACACGTGGTGCTTCACCGTGTCGCCAATCAGGTCCGGGTTGTCAGGTGCTTCAGTCCCCAGCAAGAACCGGGAGTGATAGGTCTCCGAGAGGAAAGTCACATCCCTCGTCTGAAGATCGACGGCCTTGTCCGCAATCCAGTCGTGGGTCCCGTAGTCAGGGTTCTCGTAATCCGAGGAGTACCCGCCGTTGCTCCAGCCGGATGCGGTTGGAAGCAGTGGAAGACAGAGGAAGCATGCGCAAGCGAGCGCCCAGATCACATTCTCCTGTGCCATTGCTCCTTCTCCACGGGTTCGTCGGATTCCAGGACCTTGTTCAGCTGGTCCACGGTGGTCGAGGACGTCGCCCCAGCCCTACCAGCGAGCCAGTACCAGAACGCGAGGAGCCCGAACAAAAAGAGGATCCCCCCCGCGATGCATCCTTCGCCTGATGCGGCGAGTATGAGGGCGAAGATCACCACAGACACTGAAGAGAGCATGATGTAGTTGACCCACTGCGTGTAGGTCTGTGTCTTTTCGTAGAGGCTGCTGAAAGGCCAGTCTGAGAGCCGGAGATAGGGTGGCTCATGATCGGTCTCTAGACGCACTCTCCGTGTTTGTTCGCGCACGTCGAGCGGCTCTCCGCAGACGCTGCAGAACTTGAACTCCGGGAGGTTCTCGTGGTTGCACCGCCGGCACACAACAACCTCCTTCTTGGGGCTGGTCTTCGAGCTTGGTTTCCTGGGAGTGGTGCCCGCCACATCCATGCCGCAGACAGGGCATTTCTTGAGGTCACCCTCGAATATGCTGCCGCATTCAGGGCACTGCGTTCCTATTCCTCCGAATGGCCTGGAATCCGCATCTGCCTGTTATATCCTTTCTCAGGAAATCCGCGCCCACGAGAGCGAATGCCAAGTTGCACATGGCCGCCTCGGCCTAGTCGTGTGATCGACCCGACCCCGGTCATGGCCTTGACATTAGTTCGATCGCGGTCATCACATAGACGTTCGCGGCTGTGCCAAGCTGATCGACGCTCACAGCCTCCTCAGGCTGATGATACTTTGCCAAGGCTCCCCCTTCGCCGGGCCCGTAGCATACCACGGGCAGCCCGAGGTCGTGCGAGATGCGGTTGTCGTCCGCCTCCGACTTCCCGATCACGTGCATAGGTTCCTTCCCGGTGAAGTGCCTGATCCATCTCGATGCCGTCTGGACCAGATCTGAGCGAGGAGTGGTCACGTAAGGTTCGAAAAGTTCCGCGGCTCCCTTGATGAGCGTAGTCTCCACACGGCTCTTCGGCTTGCAGCTGCGGATGGCCTCCCGAATCTGCTCCCCGACGCCTTCGTCGTGCCCTGGTATCGTGCATCTGACGACCTTGAGCCTGCACGCCTCGGGCACCGTGAAGGAGTCCGACCCACCGGATATCTTCAGAACAGTCTGGGTCTCCCTCAGCGGCTTTCCGTCCTCTGCCACAAGACGGGGGTCTCTTCTCATCCTCATCTTCCCCAGTGCCTCGACGATGCTCGCCGCGTCGGCTATCGCATTCACGCCCTCCTCGGGGGTGGACCCATGTGCCGCCTTGCCCTTGATGTCCACGTCGAAGTAGGAGCCTCCTCGCCTGCCTATGGTCAAGCAGCCGGTCCCGCCGAACCCCTCGCCGACTATCGCCACACGCGCCTTCCTGAAGCCGCCCTTCGCCATCATCGCCCGCGTCCCCGCGCTCGAGACCTCCTCCCCGGACACGGCCTGGAGCACGACCCTGGACTTTCCGGGAAGGCCGATCTCCGAGATGGCCTTGAAGGCGAGCATGAGCTCCGCGAGGCCGCATTTCATGTCGAGGGCCCCGAGGCCGTAGAGCATCCCCTTATCCGTCGAAGCTCCGAACGGGTTGTGTTTCCAGCCGCTCATCACCTCGACCGTGTCGATGTGGCCGTTCAGTACTATGGATGGAGCATCGGTCGGCCCCATCTCCGCGAGCACGCTCGGGCCGAAATCCTTGACCTCGACGAACCGCGGCTTCAGTCCCCACATGTCGAGCCTTCCGAAGATGAACTCGGCGATCTTGTGCTCGTTCCTCGTTACGCTGGGGATCCTGATGAGCTCTCTAGAGAGCCTCAAGACTTCCCTTTGCATGTCCTTGCCGTTGGTGCTTCCCTTAGCCCGCGTCGCGGCTGCCATAGGTCCCCGAACGACGAGGGTATGCAAAAGAGTGACGACTCGTGCGGGTGCACCCGAAGGGTGCCTCTCGGCAACCTAGAATCGCCTTTTCGGGCGAAACAGTATAACCCCCTGATGCGGATTCCTGTCCGGTGGATAGAATGGAAATGACTAAGGATCCGAAATATCTGAAACTGAAGAAGTTCAACCTTGTTATGGGGGTGCTGCACCTGATCTCCGGAATCGTAATGCTCTCACTGCTGCCGGCCTACAAGCTCCCGGTCTACGGCAGCTTCCTGACCGACGAGGGCCCGTTGCCAGTGACGCAGACGCTCTTCGAGCTCCCGATTGGGCTGTTCACGGCGCTCTTCCTGTTCGCGTCGTCGATCGCGCATTTCGTCTTGGTCACCCCAAAGGGATATCCGTGGTATGTCGCCAACCTGGAGAAGGGGATGAACCCGGCGAGGTGGTACGAGTACATGATCAGCTCGTCAATCATGATAATCGTAATCGCGATGCTCTGCGGCATCTACGAGCTTTCGGCGCTCATATCGCTGTTCGCTCTCAACGCTACGATGAACCTCATGGGCCTCATGATGGAGGTTCACAACCAGACCACGCAGAAGACCAACTGGCTGGCGTTCAAGATAGGGTGCTTCGCGGGGTTCGTGCCATGGCTCGTCATGGGCATCTACTTCTTCGCCGCGATACTCCCGAACTCAGAGAACGTCCCTGGCTTCGTGTATGCGATATTCTTCATAATCGCGATCTTCTTCAACGTGTTCGCGCTGAACATGGTTTGGCAGTACCGGAAGAAGGGCAAGTGGGCGGACTACCTCTACGGCGAGAAGGTCTACATCATCCTGAGCCTGACGGCGAAGTCAGCGCTCGCGTGGTTCGTGTTCGCGGGTACCTTCAGGTTCGACTAGTCAGAAACCCATCAAACCCCTTCCCGATTTCTGCTTTCTATGAGGCCATCGAAGCGCGCAATGTCTAAATCCAGCTAGCCTAATGACAGAGCCAGCATGAAACCAAGAATAATCGACCGCAAGAAGGTCTTCCCCAAGTTCCCCGAGCTCAGGACGAGGCGGCTCATGCTGAGGGAGATCAAGGCATCCGACGCGCAGTGGTATCTCGACCACTTCTCGAGGAAGGAGATCGTGGAGGGCCAGGGATATCCTCCCCCCGACGGCATCAGGGGTGCCAAGGAGGAGCTGGAAAGGTACATCCTCGGGATTTTCAGGGACAGGTCCGGCTTCAGATGGGGGATCCAGCTCAAGGGTAGGAAGGGCATCATCGGCTCGTTGGGCATCTACGACTGGGAGAAGCCATACGGCCACAAGGCCAAAATGGGGTACGATCTCGTGATGGAGCACTGGGGCGAGGGCATCATGACGGAGGCGGCGATTGCAGCGATCGACTTCGCCTTCTCGAAGATGAATCTGACCAGGATCGAGCTCACTGTCATGCGCGGCAACCGAAGGTCTATCAATTTGGCCAGGAGGCTCGGGTTCAAGCGCGAGGGAATCGTGCGCCAGTACGGTTTCAACGAGAAGATGGAGCTGGTGGACGAGGAGCTCTATTCGCTCCTGCGAAGCGACTGGGTGAAATAGACACCTGACAGGATCCTAAGGACTGACCCCGGGCCTGTGCTTTCCGTGCATGTAGAGGCCAACGCCGAGTAGGTTCGCGACTATCTCGATGTTCCTTATCGTCATGGCCTCCGGGAAATGGCCGGTCACGGTGCCTGAGTACTCTATCCATCCCAAGAGGTCGTTGTTCGGCCCGTAGATGAGCGTGTCTATGAAGTCAGCCTCCAGGGTCTCCATCTCGTTCTTCCTTCTGGAGCCCAGCAGTATCGGCCTGTTGGTCACTCCCGCAGACGCCTTGTCGAGCGGGTTCTCCTCTTCAAGGAGCACCCTCGTGAGCTTGCTTATCTCTCCCGCCTTGTAGTCGCCGTAGACATCGAAGCTCTCGAGCTTGTATACCCTGGTCTTCTGGTTGGCCCAGGCCTCGGGCCTCATGCCCGAGTGCACCTCGTAGTGGTACATCCCGTCGGACTCGTTCTTGAGGCCTATCATGACCCATCTCAGCCTGAACCCTCTCTGGATCTGGTTCGCGGTGTCCTGGATGAGGTCGTGTATGACCAGGTTCGGCCTGTAGTAGTGGGCTAGGACGTTCGAGAATACGTCCAGGACCTTGGACGGAGGTTCGTTCCTCACCTTGAGATAGTCGAACCTCAGCTTCCTCTTCACCGATTCCGCATCAACATTACCGGGGGGCATTATCCGCTCTCCGAGGGAGACTTTGGCGTGCTGGCTCTGCCTCTTCCGTAATTGAATCGGAATGGCGCCTTTAAGAGCTTATCCCAACCGTTGCTCTGAGGTGATAATGATGAGCAGGGGTATTTGAAAGCACGGCTTAGCGGTTGCATCTGGCCGCCAGAAGAGGGGTTTATTAGCAATTCGTCTGATTCGACAGAGGACTACTTCCCCGGCATCCTTTTCTCGAGCTCTTCGAGTCTCTGGTTGAGGTCGTCGACGGCGATCCAGATATTGTCGAGCTGCGTCACGAGCTCGTCGATGTTCACATGTAGCTCCCTCACCCCGTCGGGCTCGTGCACGAAGACGCTCCTGAGGTTGATCTTGTGCGCCATGAGGCGTTCCCTCGACGGCCGCAAGTCCTCCTCGTAGGTGGTCATCGTGGGGGAGTATGTTGTCTCCGAGGCCAGAGAGATGGGCTCCGACTCGCGGATGGGTATCTCCTTCCGCTTGAGGTCTGCCCCACACCTGCCACAGAATTCGACGTGCTCGGGGTTCTCAAGCCCGCACCGGATGCATTTCAGGCCCCCCTTGCTGGGCAGCTTGGTTCCGCATCCCTTGCAGAAGAGCGCCTCGTCAGGATTCGACTTCCCACAAATCGAGCATGTCACAGCCATGTTCTCTCCGGGTGAAGTACCATTGACTGGCCTTATTGACTTTTCTGTGGCAAGCCGCCAGTCCGAGGGGAGGTCATAGCTCATGCCGGGGACATTGGGACAAAGAATGGGAAAGGGGTTTGGGTGGTTTCCGCGCGTTACTCACGGCATGGGCGGGGGAGGAACCATCTGGTCCGGTCCGGCCGGAGACTGCCCTTTCTTCCTCTTCATGAGTAAGAACACAATCACGAGCGCCGCCACGATAGCAGCGACGAGGACGAGCAGGAGGATCAGGGTGTCCGAGGAGATGCCTCCTCCAGGCGTGCCGTCGTCATCCTCTTCCACGGTGACGGTGGTAGACTGGGTGACGCCTGTGTTCCCCGCCATGTCCACCGAGTAGAACTCGACCGTGTGGTCGCCGACGCCGGTGACCTCGAACATGCCCGAGTAGGTCTCCCAGCTTCCCTCATCGATCCTGTACATCGTGAACTGTATGCCGCTCGTCGCGTCAGTACCGTTGAGCCACACGTTAGCGCCAGACACATCCGCGGCAGTCGTGGGCACCACAGTGTCGATCTTGATGGCGCCCGTCTTGGTCGCCTCCTTCAGGTCCGCAGTGTCCACCGAGTAGTACTGGATGCTGTGAGATCCGTCCGCAGTCACGGAGAACGGCGCAGTGTAGGTCGTCCACGCCCCGCCGTCCATGGAGTAGTTCGTGTGGTCGACACCGACGGGAGAGGTTGCAGTGATCGTGACCGTCACTCCAGACCTGTACCAGCCGTTCGAGCCGGCAGTTCCCGTGAGCGAGACAGTCGTCGTCGGCGGCGTCGGAGCCACGTAATCCGCCAGGAGGAGGTCTCCGAAGCTCTCCAGGCCGGGCATCCAGTCGAAGTACATCGGCCACCAGCTCTCGTAGCCGTAGTCCCACTCGTATATGCCTGCGCTGGAAACCCCTCCGAGGAGGAATCCGAGAGTGTCGCCGGCCTCGGCACCGAGCAGCGTCAGAGGGATCGAGTACTCGTAGATCCTGTGGCTCACGGCGTGCCCGGCGCTCGGGCCGAACCCGACGCTCCCCTCGAGGGTCTCATGGTCGGCCTGGGCGTCGTCGAACGGGCTGCAGTGCGTCACCCACCAAGCAGAGCCTTCGTCCCACTCGTAGTGCGTTCCAGTGTCAGGCGACCACGCTGCCAGGGTGAACTGGTCCTCGCCACCATCGGTCTCGACGCCGTCATTGCCCGTGTCGAACGATACAGATGATTCGTCGCTCGAGTCCTCGTAGGTGTCACCCCATGCATCTACCGCGATGTACAAGTTCGTCTCGTCGTTCATGACATACACGGTGCCCTCGACCTGGTTCGCGTGGTCAGCAGACGTGAGGTCAACCGCGGTAGCGTCAGCCCACTCGCCCGCGCTGAACATCCCGTTGATCGACGGCGAGGCGTTAGCCCATCCAGCCTCGATCTGCGGCATTCCCGGGTCGAAGTCCGTCATGAGGTAGCTCGCGGTCGTGTGAGCGTTGTACTCCAAGTAGTTCTCGCTCTCGTCGTACAGGTACATCTCGACATGGAACACACCGTTGGCGTCGTTGAGGAACAGGACCCATGCAGGGTACTTGACAAGGGCCGTCACGGAGCCTTCCGCGAGCGTGAACCAGTCCTCCGTCTGTGTGACCTCGCTCCATCCGCTGTCGTACAGCCAGGTCATGATCAGGTAATCGCCTGCGACAGCGACCGTGAGGTTGACCTCGATGACCAGCCACTCGTAGAGGGAGTCGCTGTCGGTGTCCTCCCCGTAGTCGTTGTGGGGCGGGGCGAAAGCCGCCGGCTGCGTCTGGAACTCGCTCCATAGATACGCGGCCGTCGTGTGGCTGTCCCAGTCGCACTGCCTGTCCTCATCGTCGTATAGTATCATCTCAACGGTGTACGGCCCGCTGTCCCCGTGGTCCCTTATGACCCAGCCGGGGAACCTCAGCTCGACGACCTGCAGGCCCTCGTCCAGCCAGGACTCGTTCTCGACGTCATCGATGACGTCCCACCAGTCCAGGTAGAGGTCGGCGTATATCCGGTACATGCCCGCGAGCTCGATGTCCACGGAGACGTTCACGATTATGAAATCGTAGAGAGAGTCTCCGTTGAGGTCGACCACATAGCTGTCGTGCGGGGGCGAGAACAGCGCGGGGGCGTCCTCGAAGTCGTCATAGTAGTAGTATGTGTCAGTCTCATACTCGTCGTAGTCCTGATACTCGTAGTCTGCATCGTACAGGGTCATTTCGATGTCCATGTCGTCGCTGTCGCTGTTGTATCGTATTGGCCAGCCAGGGAAGGTGAGGTTGACCGTCTGTATGCCCACCTGTAGGCTCATGGACTCGTTCATGACCGTGTCGAAGATATCCTGCCACCAGTCTGCCCTGATGTCTCCCACAAGGGTGTACGTCCCCGCGACGGTCACATTGACCTGGACCTCGATCACGAGCCAGTTATAGAGTCCGTCGCTGTCGGTGTCGACCGCGTAATCGCTGTGGGGCGGCCAGAAGTACGCCCCTGGCCCTTCGAACGAGTAGACTGAGTATGCCTGGGTGTAGTGGGTGTCGGATTCGACAAACTGGCTCACAGAGTCGATCAGCGCGTACAAGTTCAGGTATATGGTGTACGGTCCGTCGCCTCCCAACGTGTAGATGTCCCATGCGTCGAAGGTCAGCGAAACCGTCTGTTCTCCGGCGACGAGGCTCACCGTCTGGCTGTCGTAGCCGATGTACTCCCGTCCGTACGCATATGCGTTGACCGTGTATGTCCCGTCGTAGACAACATCGAGGGAGACATCGACCTGGAGCATGTCGTAAAGCGAGTCGCTGTCAGCGTCAACCCCGTGGTCCGAGTGCGGAGGCGAGAATGTCGCCGGGATCAACATGAACTCGGTGTACGAGTACGCGGCAGTCCAGTGCGTGTCGGTGTCTATCGCGGGCCACGCCCAGTTGTAGTAGAGGTTCAGGTCCACCCTGTACGGACCATCCACGCCCATGTCGCGTATCTGCCACCCGAAGAATGTCATCTCGACCGTCTGCGGCCCGACTGTCAGATACGCGGAGGCGTAGTCGCTGGAGATTAAAGTGCCCCCGCCCGTGTACAGGTACGCCTCGATGTAGTACCAGCCCTCGACGATTATGCCGAGGTCGACATCCACGACGAGGTAGTTGTAGAGGGAATCCCCATCAGTGTCCCTGCCATAGTCGGAATGGGGCGGCTCGAACCATCCGTTCTGCACGGTCGTGGTCAGCTCGCACAGGTCCCCGAGGCTCGGCGAGGCGGCCGAGCTCGCGTTCATGGTGGTGACCTCGGTCTGGCCCGCAGGGGAGGCGGGGATCGTGACGTTCACGATGACCGTGAAGTGCGCATTCGGCCCGAGTAGTCCGGTGTCCCACATGTCATACGCATTCGTGTCCGTCAAGGGCGCGTATGTCGCGTCCATGAGATCGACGGTCCATCCGAGGACGTTGGTATACCTGAGCTCTATGGTGTCAGCCACGGACTGCCTGTTCCAGACGTCGATCGTGTACGAGATGGTCTCCGAAGGGGCGCCCGAGAGCGCCTGGTCGGGCCCGAGCACTATCGGCCCCATCGTGTAGAGTATCGCCAGGCTGTCCTGGAGAAGGGCCTGATCGTAGCAGTACTGCAACCCTATCTCGCCATTGGCGTCCTCGATGCCCGCAGTGGCGGAACTCCCGGTCATCCCGTTGAGATAGAGATACTGCACCAGGATGTCGCCGTTCTCGTAGAGGATGATCTCGAAGGTCATCAGCTGGGAGTACCCGAGCCTCGTGATGTTGGTGTACTGCACCACCAGGTACATGTCAGGCGACGCCCCGAAGGTCTGGTAGTACACCGCGGCGTTGTTGCCAGAGCTGAGGTACATGTCGTCCCAGTAGGCGCATATGATGTTGTTCGGAGAGGACCAGTCGGGTATGGGGTCGTTGCTCAGCGAAGAGCTGCCGTACCCGAACGAGATGAACCCGTTGGAGGACGCGTAGAACTGGGAGTATGTGTTCTCGTAGAACTCGAAGTTGAAGCCGATGTTGAACGGGCCGGTGTACGTGTCGTCACCCAGCATGCCCGTGCTGGTTCCCGTCGTGTTGATCTCGATCCAGTTGAACAGGACCGAGGGCGTCGGCGCCTTGCTGTCGACCCAGTAGTAGCCGTAGCTGTCCGAGGCGCTCTTGTTTGCGCTCACATTCGTCATCGCGGCCCCGAAAACCGAGCCGACCATGGCTAGCATTATCACTATTGATACGATGCACTTCTTTCCCATGTGCGATCCCCTTCTGACGGAAAAATAAGCGACATGTTGGCTATAAATAACCTGTTGCCCGGTCGATTCTCGACCGGAAGGCCCGGGGCAACCTATTTGTAGCAGCCCTCGGGCAGCTGAGAAGAACCCTGTCTCCGAACTGACCTTCCTCAGGTACCCCGGAAGTGCGGATGCGCCAGTGCGACGCCTATGATTGAGGCGAGGAGTTCGACGCTCTTGAGGGTCTGGACATCGGGGAACTTCCCGTTCTCGAGCCCGGATATCTCGATCCACCCGAGGAGCTCGTCGTTCTTGCCCATGATGAGTATGTCAAGGTAGTCCCCCTCGATTGTGTCCTCCAGGGAGTGGCGCTTCATCTGCATCATCAGGTCCCGCTTGTAGGTGGCGTCCTCGCCCGCGCCGTACGGGTTGTCCTCGGCCAGGAACAGCCTCGTGTACTTGCTGATCTGCTTGTGCTTGTATGTCTCCGAGCTCAGGAAGTCCTCGAGCTTGTAGACCAGCTTCCTATGGGCCTCCCATGATTCATCAGAAAGGCCAGCCATCACCTCGTATCTGTAGAGCCCATCCTGGAGGCTCTTGAGGCCTATCGTCACCTCGGTGATGGACAGCTGGCCGTGTATCATGTCGGCCGCCTTCTGCAGGAAGTTGTGGAAATCGAGATCGGGGTCCGCCAGGTCCGTGATGAGTGTGTGGATCGAGTTCAGCGCCTCGTTGGCCGGGTTGCTGCACGCATACTGATAGTCGAGCCACATGCGTTTCTTGATCACTTCGGGGTTGATCGCGTCGGTTCCCATGGGTCACACATCGGGCTGTCGGGGGGTTCCCTGAATACTGTACCTGGATTGGCCTCCAAGCTCTTTTCACTTTCCGGCTGGAAATCGCCCCTGAGAACCAGCTTCCGGCCGCCAAACGAATAACTAAGGCCACCTCCATCAGGTCCCGCATGGCGCGCACGGAGCGGTCAGAAGGCCTCGAGAAGCTGGTGAGGTTCGCCAGATCGCAGGGGGCAAGCGGGGCGAAGGCCATCCCCGCCCGCCTGGTGGTCGTAGACGGGCGCGTGAGGCTGAAGTGCCAGGTGCCCAGATGCGTGGAATATGGCCGCAACCTCATGTGCCCTCCCAACACGATGCCGGTCGACGAGTTCCGCGAGGTGCTCGGGCTGTACAAGCGTGCCGTTCTGGTGCAGGTCGAGACCGATGTCGATTCGCTGGACAAGTCCGAGCGCCAGCTCGGAGACGGTCTCTCGGAAAGGATCGATTCCGAGACTGGAGCCAGGGCCTGGCAGCTCAAGCTGCACAGGCTGGTCAACGCCGTCGAGACCGAGGCCTTCAAGCAGGGCCACTACCTGGCAGCCGGCCTTACGGGCGGCGACTGCAGGCTCTGCGAGGAGTGCGTTGGGGTCAGCAGCGGGAAGCCTTGCAGGCATCCCTTCGAGGCCAGGCCGTCCATGGAGGCCATGGGCATAGACGTTCTGAGGACCTGCAGGAACGCGGGCATGCCTGTCTCGCTCTCGTCGAGCCGCAAGGTCCGGTGGACCGGGCTCGTGCTTGTCGACTGAAGGAGTCGGCACTCACTTCTTCCGGAGCACTTCCTTCTCGCGCTTCTTGATGATGTCGTATCCCTGCTGGACGATCGACCTGTCGATCTCCGGGACGTGGTGCTCCTTGAGCAGCCTCATGGCGATCTCCCTGGCCTTGGGGACCATCGCTCGCGATCTGGTCATCTCGAACTCCTCCTTGTCGGCGTCGCGCATGATGACCTCCTTCTTGAAGTTCCTGGCCGTGTGGATGTTGCTGAGGAAGGTGTTGCCGTGCCCCACCTGCCTGATGACCTCGAGAGCGGCGGTCTCCTTCGTGATCTCGAACGGGGTCATGAACTTCCGGACATTCTCCCAGATGTAGGCGTCTATGACCTCCTGCTCGAGGGACATCCCTTTGGCGTTGTCCATCGCGCCGATCCCGCCGTGCATGTCCGTGCCGCTCATCGTGCTCAGCGCGATGCCCATGACCTCGCTGAAGGTGTGGGGGACGCCAGGCTCGTCCGTGTCGTTCGTGCCCCAGTCGCCCACCATGCAGGGCAGGCCGTACCGCTTCGCCATCTGTCCGAGCCCCGCGGATATCAGGGGCTGGTTCGCGGACTCGTAGTTGATCATCCCGGTCCGCATGTTCACTGGCGCGGAGGAAGAACAGTAGATCGTCCTCGCGCCCTTGCTCGCGGTCTGCCCGATCACGAAGCTCGCTAGGTTCTCCGAGTTGGCGTTCACCAGCGTGCCAGCCATCGTGACAGGCGCCGTCCCGCCAGAGAGCGACATCGTCATCGTCGTGATGGCGACCCCGGCCTTCGCGAACTCGACCATCGCCTCGACCGCATCTCTTTCGAACGTGAGGGGAGCCACCGAGCAGTGGATGACCGTGAACGATGGCTTTTTCTTCAGCTCCTCGAGGCCGCCTGCGATGAGCGCACCGAGCTGGACCTGCGCCCGAGCATCCTCTGCGTTGAATATCTCGACGCCCTGGACGTGCTTCGTGGTGTTCTGGAAGGCCGTCCAGAGCTCGTGCAGCCCGTGCGTCGCGTGGGGCACCTCGGTCGCCGTGAGCGAGGTCTGGATGTAGTCCGCCCCCGTGAGAGCGTCAGCGACCTTCACCAGGTCCGCTATGTCCTTGACCGTGGAGTCTCGCCTCTTCTGGGTCTTGATGTCGTAGATGAACGTGCCCAGACCGCTCGTGCCAGTGTACGGCCATGTCGAGACGGGTATCCTGAGGTTGTGCTTCGGGTCCCTCGCGTGGAGAGTCATCTCCTTGGGCACGGTCCTGAGTGCCTCCCTGACCATGTTCTCGGAGAGCTTCGCGACCTGCGTCTTGTGGTCCACGCTGGCCCCCGCCTTCTCGAGCATCTTCAGGACGCTCTCGCTCTTCACCTTCACCCCGATAGTCTCGAGGCATTCCATGCTCTGCTGGTCAATCAGGCTCTCCTCTTCCTTGCTCAGGAACTTCATCCTTGCGACTGCCATCTCAACACCTCCTCAGCCACGACGCTGAGCTTACCGGGCCCCCGTAAGGACAGGTATTTGAAAAGGCTTCCCGGAAAAGGATAAAGAGCAGATGGTCATCCAGAATGCGATCAGAAGGAATCGGGAGGGATGAGCACGAAGGGGATCGACAGGTCCAGGGTCAAGGAGCTCACTGCGAAAGAGGAGAAGCGGTTCGTCAGGGAGCATCCCAAATCCAAGTCTCTGTTCAAGCAGGCCCAGCCCGTGCTGCTCGCGGGCGTTCCTATGAACTGGATGATAAGGTGGGCGGGGCCATTCCCCCTGTTCGTCAAGGAGGGCAGGGGCTCCAGGATAACTGACGTTGACGGGAACAGCTACGTGGACTTCTGCCTCGGGGACACAGGTTCCATGTTCGGGCATTCCCCGAAGCCCGTCGTCGACGCGGTCTCGAGACAGATCAGTAAGGGCATCACCATGATGCTGCCCACCGAGGACTCGATCTGGGTCGGGAAGGAGCTCGGGAAGCGGTTCGGGCTCCCGTACTGGCAGATAGTCATGACGGCCACGGACGCGAACAGGTACTCGATCAGGATAGCCAGGATGGCCACGAAGAGGAAGAAGATACTCGTGGTGGACGGGTGCTATCACGGGAGCGTCGACGAGGCGCTCGTCTCGCTCGAGGACGGGAAGGTCGTGCCGAGGAAGGGCAACCTGGGCGCGCCGATAGACCCTGCGGTGACCACCAAGGTCGTGGACTTCAACGACGTGCCGGCGCTCGAGCGCGCTCTGAAGGCCAAGGACGTTGCTTGCGTGCTGGTCGAGCCCGCTATGACCAATCACGGCATCATACTGCCGGACTCGGGGTATCACGACGCCCTCAGG
The DNA here is from genome assembly GCA_025457815.1 of Thermoplasmata archaeon. Lineage (GTDB taxonomy): Archaea > Thermoplasmatota > Thermoplasmata > UBA10834 > UBA10834 > COMBO-56-21. The sequence continues at coordinate 7,351 of JALOTQ010000009.1, read as the reverse complement.
GAGCTGACGATGAAGTACGGCACCCTCTTGATCATGGATGAGACCCACACGCTCTGCTGCGGGACCGGAGGATACACCAAGGAATACGGACTCAACCCGGACATCATAACCATGGGGAAGCCGCTGGCCAGCGGCGTGCCGGTCGCGGCGTACGGTATCAGCCAGCGTGTGACCGACATGGTCTTCGAGCGCATCCTCGACGACGAGGACGAGAGCGGCATCGGAGGCACACTGTCCGGGAACGCATTGGCGGTCGCGGCGATGCGGGCCACCCTCGAGAAGGTGTACACGGAGGCGAGCTTCAGGAAGATGATGCCCTTGGCCGAACGGTTCGGAAAAGGGGTCGAGGACACGATCGTGTCCGAGGCGCTGCCGTGGCAGGTCACGAGGCTCGGCGTACGCATAGAGTACAGCTTCATGCCCAGACCTCCAAGGAACGGTGCGGAGGTCGATGCTCACAAGGACTCCGAGCTGGAGAAGCTCATGCACCTGATGGCGTTGAACAGGGGTATCCTGTTGACGCCGTTCCACAACATGGCTCTCGTGTCGCCGGCAACCACGAAAAGGGAAGTCGACTTTCACACATCGGTGTTCGAAGAATCGGTGTCCGCGCTAGTGCGCTGAGCACTAGGCTCAGTAGCGCTTCGCCCGGAGAGCTGCTCCGATGATGCAGGAGATCATCTCGAGCCATTTGATGGTCGTCGCGTCCGGGAGTTTCCTCAGCCTCGTCCCGGAGGCCTCTATGAATCCCAGTATCTCGCCTCCGGTGCCGAAGCACAGGAAGTCAAGATAGTCCGCCTCCAGGCTGTCCGTGAGGGACCTCCTCTTCATGCCTATGAGCTGTGGTCTCCTGTAGGTGAATTCCTCTCCATCCGCGTACGGGTGGTTCTCGCTCAGGAACAGCTTCGTCCGGGGGCTGATCTCGTAGCTCGGATAGGTCTTGTCATCAAAGAGCTGCTGACGAGTGTAGGTGAGAGACTTGTAGCCTTCCGCAACGGAGTCGTCCAGCCCGACCACGACCTTGTACTTGTAAAGCTTGTCGATGGGATCTCTGACACCTATCGCAATGCTGGAGATACCGAAGTGCTTGGAGATCAGCTCAGCAGCCTGCTTGAGGAAGACATCGACGTTCAGATCCTGCTTCTCGAGGTTCCCGCAGAGATCGCACACCGCCTCGAGTGCTCTCGTTGAGTGGTCCCTCACGCCGCGTGCATAGTCGAACCTCATCTTGTTGACGACGTCCTTAGGATCAACCTCTTTCGGGAGCTCTTCAGCGCCAGCTACCAACCCAACCCTCCTGGTTCGGCTCTCGCGGAGCGTCCCCTCCAGGGTGCGAGATTGCTTCTCGGACCATTTCCGGAGGAAAACCCCCCTCGAGTTCCCACTTGGATACCGTATTGTTCTTGGGGACTAAGACCTTTTGCGGGATGCCAGATGAATCTTGCCGTCCGGATGGGGACAATCGCCCGGGCGCAGGGCTCACGCTGGTCATTCGATCCGGTTCGAACAGCGTTCTCAGAGGCCGGTCCAGACAGGGGCTGTCCAGGCGGTCACTCCGGGCAGGCCGTCGATGCCCGATGCGGTCGTGACCCGGACGTAGTAATAGCTCGCTGTGTCCGAGTCGAGCGTGACCTCCCAGTCGATGGCCGTCGCATCCGCCGTCAGGCTCGCCACGACCTCTCCTCCGTCCGAGACTATCTCGACCAGGGTGATGGCGTCCGTTGCGACTCCGTCAGGGTCCTCGATCTGGATCAGAGCGGTGTAATCTGAGGTCGTAGACGAGAGCAGAGAGCCCATGACCGCTCCGTTCAAGGTGTACGATATCCTCAGGTTCTGGTCCAGCGTGGCGTAGCCTCTGTTCTCGCGCATGGCGTCGTAGAGGTTCTCAGGCGTGAGGCTGGGCGCGAGCAGCACCGTCCTCATCTCGTGCCCCGCGATCCAGTCCGAGTAGTGAGTGTCCGAGTTGGCAGAGGGCATGATGTGCCATCCCGCATCCAGAGCCATTATGTAGCTTCCCTCCGTGAACTCGTCGTTGTAGACCTCGATGACTGCCATCCCAGTGTCTCTCATCTCGGTGTAGTAATTGAAGTCCATGAAGTTGTCACTCACATAGAGCGGGTGATTGAACTGGCCGATCGCACCAGTCGAGGCGAGCCAGTCATAGAAGTTGGGCAGTCTGTACTGCCGGTTCCCCAGGGTCTTGGTCGGAGGCAGTTGGTCGATGTCGTAGACATTGATCTCTCCGACATTCGCCAGGAGCCACGCCTCGTACCCAGCCATCGCAACGAAGGTGTCGGATGTGAAGGCGTCAGCGGCTGCGAGGCTGTCGAGCCACTGCTCCGGGGTCATCGTGAACGCCTCGTAGGCGTGCCAGATGGATATGTGGTCCGTCACGGCCATGAAGTCAGCGCCGGCTGCCACGGCCGCCGCGTAGGCGTCCCATGGTGTGCTGTCCTCGTACGCATCGGAGTAGCCTGTATGAGTGTGCAGGTCTCCGAAGTAGAGATTGTACGTGACTGCGGTTTCCTCGGGCTTCGCAGCGGGCACGGTGTTCGCGCACAGAAGGGGCACGACGAACGTGATCACCGCGGCGATTGACACAAATCTAAGAAGTGCTCTGCTTGCCAGTGGCTCAACCTCCCCCCGATTCGACTGCCCCCCGGATTGTTCTTGGTGATATTAATCACCTTTTGCTCACGGAACGAAAGCCGGCGTACTTGGGACACTTAAAGGTACCTAGTTCGCATTTGGGGTCCGCATACGCAAGAGGCGTGAGACATGACCGAAAACCCAAGAATTCTTGTCCTTACAAAGGACGAGATCGAGTCCATCCTGAAGCTGGAAGACTCGATCGAGGCGGTGGCCGACGGATTCATGGCCTACAACTCCGGCAGGACCGTGATCCCGTTCCCGGTAGCGCAGCTGATTCCCGACCACAGCGGGGACATACACATCAAGCCGGGGTACATCAAAGGCTATCCGACCTACACGATCAAGATAGCATCAGGGTTCTACGACAATCCGCGGCAGGGGCTCCCATCCAGCAACGGCATGATGTTGCTGTTCGACTCTCACACGGGAGTCCCGCTCTGCTTCGAAGTCGACCATGGCTTCATAACCGACCTTCGCACGGCCGCTGCGGGCGCGGTCGCGGCACGGGCGCTTGCCAGGAAGCAGGTCACCCAGGTCGGGATCATCGGCACTGGGACTCAAGCTCGCCTGCAGGCGGAGGCCCTCAGCAAGGTCAGGGACTTCCAGACACTGAAGGTCTGGGGCCGGAACCCGGCCCGGGTCGAGGAGTACGTGAGATCGATGCAGGGCAAGATCCCCGCGAAGATCGTCGCCGTGAAGTACGCAGAGGAAGCCGTTGCGGGGAGCCAAGTTGTCGTCACGACGACCATGAGCACGGTGCCCCTTGTGAGGGCGAAGTGGGTCGAGGAAGGGACGCACATAACTGCTGTGGGATCGGACTCCCCAGAGAAGCAGGAGCTGGAGGCGAAGGTGCTTGGCAAGGCGGACAAGGTGGTCGTGGACAGCCTGAAGCAGTGCGCGCAGCTGGGCGAGCTCCACCACGCGCTCGACGAGGGCATACTCACCGAGGGCGACGTTCACGCGGAGCTTGGCGAGATTCTCCTGGGAAAGAAGGCTGGCCGTGAGAACGACGACGAGATCACTGTATGTGACCTGACGGGGATAGCGGTCCAGGACGTCGTGACCTCGCAGCTCGTATACGAACGCGCCCTGAAGGGCAAGATAGGGAAGTACATACAGGTGTGAGCTCACATGGGACAGAAAGAGGGCAACATCACAGCGGTTGACATCCTCAAGGCGAGGAAGGTCATCCATGACTCTATCGTGCACACGCCTCTCACGCATTCGAAGGCGCTCAGCGACATCAGCCAGGCCGAGGTCCATCTGAAGTGGGAGAACCTGCAGAAGACCGGGGCGTACAAGCCCAGGGGAGCCCTCTACCGCATGAGCAAGCTGACCCCGGAGGAGAAGGCCAGGGGCGTCATCACGGCATCAGCGGGCAATTGGGCCCTCGGCGTCGCACTGGGCGCGAAGAGCCTGGGCGTGAACGCGACGATATGTGTGCCAGCCAACACCCCGAAGGTGAAGATCGAGCGGTGCAAGGCCTTGGGCGCTGAGGTAGTCCTACACGGGAGTTACTTCGACGAGGCCTTCGCACACTGCCAAACCATCTCCAAGAGCAGCGGAAGGACCTTCGTGTCAGGGACCGATGACTTCGACACCTTCGCGGGACACGGGACCGTCGGGTACGAGATACTCGAGGACCTCCCCGATGTCGAGACGATAATCTGTCCTGTGGGCGGGGGAGGCCTTCTTACGGGCATATCCGTGTGGGCGAAGACGGTGAACCCCGGAATCCGCGTGATCGGGGCCCAGTCGACGGCCACGAACACCATGCACGAGTGCTTCAAGGCAGGGAAGCTGGTCGACGTGCCGGTCCCGCCGACGATATGCGAAGGGCTCGCAGGCGGCATAACCCAGCTCAACCTCGACCTCGCGCTCAAGTGGTTCGACGATGTAGTCCTCGTCGACGAGTCCAAGCTCAAGGAAGCGCTGCTCTGGGTGCTCAAGAACGAGCGGCAGGTGGTCGAGGGCTCGGGCGTGGTCGGCCCCGCCGCGATACTTCAGAACAAGGTCAAGTTCAGGCCGGGCGAGAAGGTTGCTGTCGTGATATCCGGAGGCAACATAGATCTCGAGATCCTCGGAATCAAGGTGTGAGGCCGAGGCGCTCAGGGACTGTGTCAGCACTCCCGCCTGGTTCTGATGGTCAGTATGTGCACTGTTACGCCGGCCGCGACTGCCAGCAGGATGATCCTTATCACAGTGTCGCTGACCGCGACAAGCACCGATGCGCCGATGAACGTCCAGAGCAGCGCCAAAGTCGCCACCTTGACCTTGACAGGCATGCCTCGGCCCAGCCTGTAGTCGTTCAGGTAGTTGCCGAAGTACCGGTTGGTCAGGAGCCATGCGTGCATCCTGGGCGAGCCCCTGAGATAGCATGCCGCGGCCAGAAGCAGAAACGGCGTTGTCGGCAGGATGGGGATTGGTATGCCGATGATTCCCAACGCGAGGAAGACCGAGCCCGCTGCGTTCCAAAGGACCCTCCCTGTCCTCGTCCGAGCCTCCGCTCCCTGGCATTCAGACCGTTCATCCGTGGACTCTTCCATCTAACTACACATCCCTATGGCGCGTTAGGCAGTCTCCTAGGCTCAAGCAGACTCTCATGGATGATATATCTTCTTGCGAACCTGACGGTGCCGGGTTTCCGGGGTGGCAGGCCTGCAAAAGCCTTAAGCCCAGTACCAGGCTCTATATGTTCGAGGTTTGGGAGTATGGAGAGCTCGCGCAGGAGCGGATTCGAGGGCCTGTCGATAGGATTCCTGATAGTCGCGTTCGCAGTGTCTCTACTCGCCGCATGGGCGCTTGACGATTGGATTCTCACGATACCGATCTTCCTGCTCGCGGCGGGGATATTCTATGTCGCCTTGAGCTTCCTGGTGGACGGATCGTCTCAGAAGATTTCGCCCTACTACCTGTTCTGGGGCGCCACCATCGCGATCCTTGGCGGCATGTGGCTGATCAACAGACAGTATCCGGGGAGCCTCACACTGCTCGTGATAGTGTTCATCCTATGGATCGGCCTGATGGCGGTCTTCCTGTCGATTCCCAGGATCAGGAAGTCCAGGGTCTGACCTTGGGGGCGGGTCAGATATCGACCGACAGTCTGCCCTCGAAGACCTTCTGAGCGGGTCCGGTCATGGTGGCATTGCCATCAGGATCAATGTCGATCTTCACCGAACCACCTAGCATGACCACCTCGGTCGTGCCCTTCCTCAGCTTGTTCATCCGCTGCAGAGCGGCTGCTGAGGCCACTGCACCCGTCCCGCAGGCGAGACACTCTGCGAATACGCCTCGCTCATAAGTCCTCATCTTGACCTTCCTCGGACCCATGATCTCAACGAAATTGATGTTCACGCCCCTCGGGAACCGCTTCCTGTCCTTGTTTACCGCCTCTCCTGCGGCAGCCATGTCAACCGAGGCGATGTCATCGGTGAGGACAACAAGATGAGGTTCGCCTGAATTCATCAGGGCGGCACTTCTCGTCTTGCCTCCGATCCTCAGGGTGATTCCGAGCAGAGGGTCTGACCGAGATCCTCCGTCTGAGAAGTACTTCTTCAGATCCTTCCTAAGGTATCGGACCGGACCCATGTCGACTCGATACCCGTCCCCCACCTTGACCGCGCGCTTGATCCCGTCCCTGGTCAGGATGTCGACACGTGCCCGGGCCAGCCTCTCTGCCAGGAACGCAGCGACGCACCTGATGCCGTTGCCGCACATGTCGGCCTCTCCCCCGTCGGGCTCGAACAGCCTCATGGAGCCGTCAACCCCCTTCGCGCTCTCGACGAAGAGTATCCCGTGTCCGCCGATCGCGAAATGCCTGTCGCACAATCGCATCGCAAGCTTGCTTCTGAGGCGGTCCGGCGTGACGGGACCAGAGAGCTCATCCTTGAGGATGAAGTCGTTCCCGCAGCCTTCGTACTTGAGAAAAACGAATTCGCGTCTCACGTCAGCGTGCATGAGCCTAGAGACATATGTTCCTTCTCACAGGAAGGGTTCGTCAGAGCTTCCTGGGGAACGGCTTCTCTTCACCGAGCACCTTGTGGACCTTGGGCATGAGCGTGCTGATCGGTATCTTCTGCGGGCACTTCTTCTCGCACGCTCTGCACTGCTTGCACGCGTCCGCGCGCGATTTCTTGTCCCAGAATCTCGCGTAGAGCATCCTCGCGTACCGCAGGTCGTCGTGTATGAACGCGTCGTTGTATTCCTCGAAGTTGCCCGGGATGTTCACGCCGTGCGGACAGGGCATGCAGTAGTTGCATTTCGTGCAGGGAATGGGTATCATCCCCTTGTACCGCTCCCTGACACGTTGGACCAGCTTCTCCTTGCCTCGTCCCAAGGTCCCGACGCCGGATCTGTCCGCAGACCTGAGGTTCCCCCTTACCTGTGACATCGTCGTCATGCCGCTAAGTATCAGGGATACTTCGGGCTGGTTCCAGATCCATTGCAGGGCGAGGTCGTAAGGCGCCAGCCCACGGTCATTGGCCTTGATCATGGACCGTATGGCATCCGGCGGATTGGCCAACCGGCCGCCGAGGAGGGGCTCCATGACGATGACTCCCAACCCCTTCGAGGCTGCGTACTTCAATCCCTTCGTTCCGGCCTGGTTCTCGGTGTCCATGTAGTTGTACTGAATCTGGCAGAAGGACCATCCTCGATAGCCGTCGACGATCTTCTTGAATGCCTTGAAATCGTCGTGGAA
>JALOTQ010000008.1 GCA_025457815.1 Thermoplasmata archaeon | reverse complement strand
CGACCCGCAGATGGCCAACATCGTGTACGCCAACATCGAGGAGTGCCAGAACAAGAAGCTGTACCCCCCGAACGGCATATACACGACCGAGGACGCGATACTGTTCCTCGAGAGGAAGTTCGCGACGGGCCAGGCGAAGGAGTACCGGGCGAAGAAGGTCGAGAGCATAATCGACCGGTCGCTCCTGCCGCACCTGGGAGACACCGCTGACGCGAGGATGAAGAAGTCCATCTTCCTGGGCAGAGTCGCGAGGACCATCCTCGAGCTCGAGCTGGGCCACAGGAAGGAGGACGACAAGGACCACTACGCCAACAAGAGGCTGAAGCTCGCAGGCGACCTGATGGAGGACCTCTTCAGGGTAGCGTTCACGAACCTCATCAAGGACCTGAAGTACCAGCTGGAGCGCGGGTACACGCGCAAGAAGGGCCTCAAGATATCGTCGGCCATAAGGCCGGACCTGCTCACCCACAGGCTGTTGCACGCGTTCGCGACGGGCAACTGGGTCGGTGGCAGGGCGGGCGTGTCGCAGCTTCTGGACAGGACCTCGAACATGAGCGCCCTGTCGCACCTGAGGCGCGTGACGTCTCCGCTCACGAGGAGCCAGCCGCACTTCGAGGCGAGAGACCTTCACCCGACGCAGTGGGGCAGGCTCTGTCCGAACGAGACCCCTGAAGGGCAGAACTGCGGCCTGGTCAAGAACTGCGCCCTCATCATTGACGTGTCCGAAGGCTACGATGACAAGGAAGTCATCTGGCTGCTCAAGGACCTGGGCGTCAAGGAGGTCGGCGAGCAGTACACCACGGAGACCAGGGTGTACGTCAACGGAGACCTCATCGGCCTTCACGACAAGCCGAAGGAGCTCGTCGAGGAGATACGCCAGAGGAGGCGCTCCGGACTGCTGTCGCACGAGGTGAACGTGCGCTTCGACGACAACATGAACGAGATCATAATCAACTGCGACGAGGGCCGGCTGAGGAGGCCGATGCTCGTCGTGCGCCACGGCAAGACCATGCTCACGCACAAGCACATCGAGGACATGCGGAGCCAGAAGGTCAGATGGTCCGACATAATCCGCGAGGGCGTCGTCGAGTGGATCGACGCCGAGGAGGAGGAGGACACATACATCGCCGTGTTCGCGTACAAGACTCCCCAGAAGTGCGAGCACTGCGGCAAGTTCCTGTCCGAGATCGACGTCGAGTGGAAGAACCCGGGAGACGAGGGCAAGGTCACGCTGGAATGCAAGGCCTGCGGCGGCCTGATGCACGTGCCGTCCATGCTGACGGACCTGCACACGCACCTCGAGATTGACCCGATGGTCATACTCGGCGTTTGTTCCGGCCTCGTCCCGTACCCCGAGCACAACTCGAGCCCGAGGGTCACGATGGGGTCCGGCATGGCCAAGCAGTCCCTCGGCCTGAGCTCGTCCAACTACAGGATCAGGCCGGACACCAGGAGCCACCTGCTGCACTACCCGCAGAAGCCCCTGACGACGACCAAGGCCATGGATTTCGTCTACTTCAACCAGAGGCCGGCGGGCCAGAACTTCGTCGTCGCGATCGTCTCCTACGCTGGATACAACATGGAAGATGCGGTCATCATGAACAAGTCTTCCGTGGAGCGCGGCCTCGGCAGGTCCACGTTCATGAGGACCTACAGGGCGGAGGAGCGCAGGTACCCAGGTGGCCAGGAGGACCACTTCGAGATACCCAGCCCCGACGTGAGGGGCGCGAGGGCGGACCTCTCGTACAGCAACCTGGGAGAGGACGGGCTCATCAGCCCCGAGACCGCCGTCGGCGGCGGCGATGTGCTGATAGGCAAGACCTCTCCCCCGAGATTCCTCGAGGAAGAGGCGGACTTCCTGACGCCCCAGAAGAGGCGTGAGACCTCAGTGACAGTCAGGCCCGGCGAGACGGGCTATGTCGACTCCGTCATGATGACAGAGTCTGAGAACGGCTCGAGGCTCGTCAAGGTCAAGGTGAGGGACGAGAGGACCCCGGAGCTGGGCGACAAATTCGCATCCAGGCACGGCCAGAAAGGGGTCGTCGGACTGCTGGTCGCGCAGGAGGACATGCCATTCACAGAGGACGGCCTCGTGCCGGACCTGCTGATCAACCCGCACGCCATCCCGTCGAGAATGACGGTCGCACACGTGCTCGAGATGATTGGCGGCAAGGTCGGCTCGATGGAGGGCCGGTTCATGGACGGCACGCCGTTCAGCGGCGAGAGGGAGGAGGCTATCAGGGACTCTCTCGTCAGGAACGGCTTCAAGCACAACGGCAAGGAGGTCATGTACGACGGCCTCACGGGCAGGAAGATCGAGGCCGAGATATTCATCGGCGTCATCTACTACCAGAAGCTGCACCACATGGTCTCCGGCAAGCTACATGTCAGGAGCAGAGGCCCGGTCCAGATACTCACGAGACAGCCTACTGAGGGACGCTCGAGACAGGGCGGCCTGAGGTTCGGTGAGATGGAGAGGGACTGTCTGATAGGCCATGGCGCAGCCATGGTCATCAAGGACAGGCTGCTCGACGAGTCGGACGGCACGCTGCAGTACGTCTGCGGCAACTCGAACTGCGGCCACATCGCGATCTTGGACAGGCGGGGCTCGCTCAGATGCCCGGTCTGCGGTAACAACTCTAAGATATACCAGGTGCAGACCTCGTACGCGTTCAAGCTGCTCCTCGACGAGCTGCTCTCGCTTGGGGTCGCCATGCGCCTTCAGCTGGAGGACTTGAAATGAACGTCACCGGAGTTACGAAGCGCATAGCGGCGATCAAGTTCGCACACCTTTCGCCTGATGAGATACGTAAGATGTCCGCGACCAAGATCATCACCGCGGACACGTACGATGACGACGGTTTCCCGATTGACATGGGCCTCATGGACCCGCATCTGGGAGTCATCGAGCCTGGGCTGAGGTGCAAGACCTGCGGCAAGAAGGTCGACGAGTGCCCCGGACACTTCGGGCACATCGACCTCGCCATGCCGGTCATACACGTCGGCTACGTGAAGGAGATCAAGAAGCTGCTGCAGTCGACCTGCAGGTCCTGCGGCAGGCTGCTGCTCACGGGCGAGCAGGCCGAGGAGTACAGGAAGCAGCGGGACAAGATGGAGGAGCTCGGCGCGGACACCCTGGACCAGGCCACGGTCGCGAAGGACACGGCTAGGGACGCGGCGGCGAGGACCACGTGCCCGCACTGCCAGACGGTTCCGACCGTTTCGAGGCCGGAGTGGATGGTGCTGACGGCACTGCCCGTTCCGCCAGTCACGGTCAGGCCCTCGATCACGCTCGACTCGGGCGACAGGTCCGAGGACGACGTGACGCACAAACTCGTCGACGTATTGAGGATCAACCAGAGGTTGCGAGAGAATAGGGACGCAGGTGCTCCCCAGCTGATAGTCGAGGACCTGTGGGAACTGCTGCAGTACCACGTGACGACCTACTTCGACAACCAGACCTCAGGGATACCGCCCGCGAGGCACAGGTCAGGCCGGCCCCTCAAGACTCTCGTCCAGAGGCTCAAGGGCAAGGAGGGCAGGTTCAGGTCGAACCTGTCAGGTAAGAGGGTCAACTTCTCCGCGAGGACGGTCATCTCTCCGGACCCAATGCTGTCCATCAACGAGGTCGGAGTGCCCGTCGAGGCGGCAAGGGAACTCACGGTGCCGATACACGTCACCGAGAGGAACCTGGATAAGGCCAAGGAGATGTGCAAGCGCGGGCCCGCTCCGACAGGTACCGAATACAAGCCCGGAGTCAACTACGTCATCAGGTCCGACGGCCGAAGGATAAAGGTCACCGACAAGAACGCCGAGACCGTCGCTGAGACGATCGAGGCCGGGTATACGGTTGAGAGACATCTGATGGACCACGATATCGTGCTGTTCAACAGGCAGCCGTCGCTGCACAGGATGTCCATCATGGCCCACGAGGTCAGGGTGATGCCCTACAAGACCTTCAGGTTCAACCTCTGCGTCTGTCCGCCGTACAACGCGGACTTCGACGGGGACGAGATGAACCTGCACGTTCTCCAGAGCGAGGAGGCGAGGGCGGAGGCGAAGGTGCTCATGCGAGTGCAGGAGCACATACTTTCCCCGAGGATGGGCGCGCCCGTCATAGGCGGCATACACGACCACATCACGGGCTCGTTCCTGCTGACGCACGGTGACTCGAGGTTCACGAGGGAAGAGACCCTCAAGATAATCGAGAAGATCGGCGATGTCAAGCTGCCGAAACCCAAGGCGGCTGGCGGAGTCGAGTACTGGACCGGCAAGCAGCTGTTCAGCCTCATACTCCCGACGGACCTGCACATGACATTCAAGGCGTCCATCTGTCAGAAGTGCTCCAACTGCAAGAAGGACAAGTGCGAGCACGACAGTTTCGTGGTCGTCAGGAACGGGAGGCTCCTGATGGGTACGATCGACGAGAAGGCCGTCGGGGCGTTCAAGGGAAGGATCCTGGACAAACTGTCGAGGGACTACGGTCCCGACAAGTCCAGGCAGTTCATCGACATGGCAACGAAGCTCGCGATAGGCGCGATCACGGTAAGGGGCTTCACCACAGGCATCGACGACGAGGACATCCCCGACCAGGCCAAGCGCGAGATCGACGACGCGATGACCCAGGCGAGGATGAAGGTCGAGGAACACGTCCAGGCCTACAGGCGGGGAGAGCTGGAGCAGATGCCCGGCCGGTCCCTCGAGGAGACCCTCGAGGTCGAGATCATGAAGGTCCTGGGCAAGGCGAGAGACACCGCGGGTCAGATCGCGGGCAGGCACCTCGGCCTCGAGAACTCGGCGGTCATCATGGCCCGGTCCGGCGCGAGGGGCTCGATGCTGAACCTGAGCCAGATGGCGGGCGCCATCGGCCAGCAGGCGGTCAGAGGAGAGCGTCTGTCCAGAGGGTACTGGAACAGGACCCTGCCGCACTTCCAGAAGGGCGACCTTGGGTCCGAGGCCAGGGGATTCGTCAGGAACTGCTACAAGAGCGGGCTCACGCCGACCGAGTACTTCTTCCACTCGATGGGTGGCAGGGAAGGCCTGGTCGACACTGCGGTCAGGACTTCGAGGTCCGGGTACATGCAGAGGCGGCTCATCAACGCGCTCGAGGACCTGAAGGTCATGCAGGACGGCTCCGTGAGGAACACCGCGGGCACCATCATTCAGTTCAAGTACGGCGAGGACGGGATCGACCCGATGAGGAGCGTCGGCGGGGACCCCGTCGATGTCGACGACATCATACTCACCGTGCTGGGCGACCAGGGCGAGCTAATCGCCAAGGTCCAGGAGAAGGGCGCGCTCAGCTACGGGATCCAGGACAGGGACCTGCTCGAGACGCCCACTGAAGAGGGCGAGACCGAGATGGAGGAGCCCGATTTCGAGAGCGGTGGCGGCAGCGAGGGGGAGATGTAGACATGACCGCCAAGAACGCGATCGAGGTCTTCACCAGGAAGGGCATCGACGAGAAGACCTCTCAGAAGCTGGTGGATGCCGGATACACCTTCACGAAGGTCGCAAGGGCCTCGGACAAGGTGAAGCGGGACATCGAGAAGCTGCTGGGCGAGAGGAAGCTGAAGCAGCTCCTTGACGCCGTGAAGATCAAGGAGCGCATGCCGCGGAAGAAGAAGGAGAAGCCCCTCAAGAAGCTCGTCATCTCGAAGAAAGACATCGCGCCGAAGATAGCCGCGATGACCCCGCTCGAGCAGAAGCTCATGAAGATGCTCGAGAAGAAGGGCAAGGTCCTTTCGCGCGCGGTCGTGGGAGAGAACGCTCGAGAGGTTCGACATGCACGCGGTCGACCCGAACGAGTCCGTGGGAATCATAGCGGCCCAGAGCATAGGAGAGCCTGGCACGCAGATGACCATGAGGACGTTCCACTACGCGGGAGTCGCCGAGATGAACGTCACGCTCGGCCTGCCGCGGCTCATCGAGATCGTGGACGCGAGGAGGATCCCGAGCACACCCATCATGGAGATACACCTTGAGCCGGTTGCGCACGACGACCTGGAGAAGGTCAGGGAGATAGCGTCCAACATCGAGAGGACCAACCTCATAGACATCGCGGATGTCGACACCGACATAGACAACATGGAGGTCGTCGTCAAGCTCGACCGCAAGAAGATGGAGCGGAAGAACATAACCGCGGAGGAGGTCCTCAGGAAGATCAACAAGGCGAAGGGCATCAAAGGCCTCGCCGAGATGAGGGACCAGAACATCGTGATCAAGTCCGACGAACCCTCGTACAAGAAGCTCCAGAGGATATCCGAGGACACGAAGTTCACGCCCATCAAGGGCGTGGAGGGCATCCACAGGGCCGTCATCAGGCGCGTGGGAGGACACTACGTCATCTACACCGAGGGCTCGAACCTCGAGAAGGTCCTCGAGATCGCGCACGTCAACAAGAAGATGACCACGACCAACAGCATACTCGAGATCTACGAGGCGCTCGGCATAGAGGCCGCTAGGAACGCCATCATCAACGAGGCCTCGAGGACCCTGGAAGAGCAGGGCCTGACGGTCGACATAAGGCACATCATGCTCGTGGCGGACCTGATGAGCAACGACGGGGACGTGAAGGCCATCGGCAGGCACGGCATATCCGGCAGGAAGTCGAGCGTGCTGGCCAGGGCGGCGTTCGAGATAACATCCACACACCTGCTCAGGGCAGGCATAACAGGCGAAGTCGACACGCTCGAGGGAGTCGTCGAGAACATCATCGTGGGCCAGCCCGTCACAGTGGGCACTGGCGCGGTCAATCTCGTATGGTCCCCTCTGGCCAAGAAGGAAGGTGAGAAGGAATGATCGATATCGCGCGCGCGCTTAAGACGGCCGCGACCACCGGCGATGTCCGGTTCGGCCTGGAGGAGACTAGGAAGGCGCTGAAGAAGGGCGAGGCCAAGATGGTCGTGCTCTCCGTCAACTGTCCTGACAAGGGAGTCGTCCCCTCGGGGTCCTCGACGAAATTGCTCGTCTACTCGGGCAGCAACGTCGAGCTGGGGTCCGCGTGCGGCAAGCCGTTCCCGATCTCCGCGCTGGCGATCGTCAGCGCGGGGGAGTCGAACATACTATCGGCGTGATGAGTGGGAAGATGGGCGACATAACATTCACCGAGGATACGCTGCGGTACATATCACTCTTCGAGAAGGTCACTGGCACCCAGGTCAAGGACTGCCTCGAGACTGAGGAGAAGCTCGTCTTCGTCGTGGAGAAGGGCCAGGGGAGCAAGGCGGTCGGGAAGAAGGGCGAGAACGTCATCCGGCTCAAGAACCTGACGGGGAAGAACATACACGTCATAGAGTACTCGGAGGACCCGGAGACTTTCATCAAGAACGTCTTCCACACGTACTCCGTTCAGAGCGTCACGATCGAGGACCGCGGGAACATCATCCACGCGACCGTCACCGTCGACCCGAAGGTCAAGGGCAAGGCGATCGGTAAGAACGGAAGGAACCTGCGCATCGCCCGCGAGGTCGTGAACAGGCACCACAACGTCCAGAGCATCAGCGTCGCTTGACCTTCCTCGCCTTTGAGGTCTTCTTCTTCGCAGGCTTGGCCTTCCTTGCAGACGCCTTCTTCAGGGGCCTGCGCTCGACCTCGAGCCTGTCCGCAGTGGGATATTCCTCGACGATGTAGCAGGGCATGTCGATCTCCCCGAAAATCTCCTCGAGTATCCAAGGGGCGACCTCGAGCCTCTCGCCCGAGCCGTCGCTCCAGATGAGATTCCCGGGCACCTCGAACTCGTGGAGAAGCCACGCGCCCGTCGCGGAGGGTCTGTCCGTCTCGATGATGCCGATTATGAACGTGCCGTCGTCCGTCAGCTCCTCGTGCGGTCTCTTCACTCTCTTCGCTCTCCTCATGATTCTCCTCCTGAGCTGGACACCGTCCTTGAAGGCGGCCGAGCAGTAGTGAAGCGGGACCTTCGTGTCGAGCCTGAGAAGGTCCAGGGCTAGCACCTCGCTTCCGTCGACGCCCGAGGAAACGTCATCCTCCTTCTTAACATCGAACCCTAACCTGCGCAGCGCGCGCCAATTGGTCTCAGAGAATTCGAGCTCGTTCAGGTTGACGAAGTCCAGGCAGAGCTCGTCGGCCGACGCGATCAGCGAGATGATCTCCTCCGCCCTTCCGGGGATCACGGGTATCTCGAGGCCGACCTTCATCCCGAGCCTCTTGGAGTGAGCGATCGCCTCCGGGAAGCTCGATCCGGCCAGATCCTTCCACTGGGCCGTCATCGGATGGAACCTTATCTCGTCGAGGCCCGCCTCTGCCACCCTTCTTAGCTTGCGCTTGTCCGTGGTCGAGGTGTACAGATGCACGTGGTGGTCCTTTCCGAACGCCTTCTTCAGCGCCTTGATCGAGTCCACAGTCCTGTCGATGGCATCGAGCGGGTCACCGCCAGTCACGCCCGTCCCGAGCGCGTCCATCAGTTTTGCCTCGTCCACTATCTGCTCGATATCGTGAACGCGTCTTTCGTTCGCGTAGAACACGTCCTTGCCGCGCTTCTCGTTGGAGAGCGGGCAGTAGTAGCATCCTCTCGAACACTCTCCCGTCACGAGGAGGACCATCTTGGCCCCCTGCTCGCACAGCACGCAGCCGCCCGGCAGCTTGCCCGTGTATGCGGAGTTCCTTGGCATCCTTCGGATTCTGGCCACGGAGCCGGTATCTTCATGAGGGTAATTGAAAAGATGCGCTCAGTTTCGGCGAGCCGGCGTAAAGGTTAATCGAGGGGTACTCCATGCCTCGCGGGGAAGCGGATGGAGAAGAAGAACAGGGTCATACTCGCGCTCGATGTCACGTCGAGACCGGACGCGATGAGGGTGGTGAAGGCCGTCAGGGAGCACGTGGACGCGATCAAGATAAACTGGCCTCTGATACTCGCGGCCGGTCCTGACATCATATCTGAGATGTCCAAGGTGAAGGCCGTGATATGCGACCTCAAGATCGCGGACATCCCGAACACCAACCGGCTCATCGTCGAGCAGGCGATGTCCAGGGGCGCCAGCGCGGTCATCGCCCACGGCTTCACGGGGGATGATTCCGTCAAGGCCTGCGTGGAGGCTGCCAAGGGCCAGGTCTTCGTGGTGACGGAGATGAGCCACCCCGGCGGGAAGCAGTTCACGGCCCCAGCGGCCGACAGGTTGGCGGCCATGGCAAAGGCGTGCGGCGCCAGAGGGATCGTCGCCCCCGCCACGAGGCCAGAGCGCATCTCGGACCTGAGGAAGATAATCGGCAAGATGGAAATCATCTCCCCCGGCGTGGGCGCCCAGGGCGGAAAGGCTTCTGACGCCATCCGCGCGGGTGCGGACTACATCATCGTCGGCAGGGCGATATATGAGGCCCCCGACCCCGGCGCCGCTGCGAAGTCGCTAGCGGACGAGGTCCGGGGAAGTGTCTGAGCAACGGTTCGGAAAACGATGACAATCGTTAGCATGCCAGATAGCTCGAAATCTCCGCAGTCGGCAGCCACCCCTGCCGGATAACGTATATATAGCACCCCCGGTATCGGTGGGCTACTATCTCCAGGGTGCATTGTCTTTGGCCGAAACACGGGAAAGCGGTGCGAGGCCTTTTATGTCCAAGCTAAGGGGGGACAGGGGGCCGAGCGGATTCAAGCAGTGGGTCTCGCAAAATTGGCCGGACCTCGTCATGTTGTTCATATTGTTCTTCCTCGCGATGTTCGTGAGGTCGTTCTACGGGTACTCGATCGCAGAGGACAACGGATACCTGGTGTCAGGAGGGTCCGACTCGTACTATTGGCAGCGGATCCTCGAGTACAACATGGACACGGGCAAACAGCTGTATTGGGACCCGCTCATCAACTACCCGGACGGGATCAGGAACCCGCGTCCGCCGCTGTTCAGCTTCGCAATAGTCGTGCCCGCGGTCATCATACAGGACATGTTCGCGACCCCGGACGACTCCCTGGGCTGGACGCTCATGATGACCCCGGCCTTCTGGGGCGCGCTCACGATCATACCGCTCTACTTCATCGGAAAGGAGAGCTTCAGCAGACGCGTCGGGCTCGTGGCCGCGTTCTTCTTGGCAGTGATGCCGAGCCACATCCAGCGTAGCGTCCTGTCAGATGCGGACCACGATTCGTTCATCCTGTTCCTCATAGTTCTTACGTTCTTCTTCCTGCTCAGGGCGGTCAAGACCCAACAGCACAAGAAATGGGTGGAGAACTGGCGCAGCTGGTCGAGCATACGTGGCGGACTGAAGGACTACTTCGCCAACAGCCGCAAGTCGGTACTGTACTCCCTGATGGCCGGCACGGCCTTCGGCGGGGTCGTCATGGCATGGGTCGGGTTCGGTTACGCGGCCGTGATCATACTCGTCTACTACGTGATACAGGTCCTGATTAACAAGTTCAAGAACATCGACTCTCTGAGCGTGACGATCATCGTCGCGCTGAGCCTGGGCTTCGGGTTCCTGATGTCCTTCCCGGTGTACTACTACCAGACGCTGATCCCTGTCAGATTCGATGTGCCCGTGTATCTCTGGGCCGCGTCGCTCTTCCTCGGCATGATGTTCGTCGTCTCGAGGGACTATCCGTGGACGCTGACCTTCCCGGCCATCATCGCGGTCCTTGCGATGGGCATATTCATAGTCAACATCGTGGACCCCGCGCTCGCCGAGGCGATCCTGAGCGGGCAGGGGTACTTCGTGCAGAATAAGCTGTACTCCACGATCGCAGAGGCGCGGGCCCCCGCGTTCAGCGAGATCGCCCTGGGCTTCGGCGCCGTGACGTTCTTCATGTCAGTCATAGGGCTAGCATGGGCCTTCTGGCAGATACCGAAGCACGCGGTCCCCGACTACATATTCCTGGTCGTCTGGCTGGGCGCGTCGATATTCATGGCGATATCGGCGGGCAGGTTCATGTTCAACGCCGGTCCCGCGTTCGCGCTCGCATCGGCCTGGGTCCTGGTCATAATCGTTGATCGCCTGGACTTCCTGAGCGTCCGCAAGTCCATCATGGGGGCCAGCGGGTCCTACCTGAGGGTCATGCGGAAGAGCATCAAGATCAGGCACGTGGTCGGCGTTCTCTTCCTCGCGTTCCTCGTCGTACTCCCGAACGTGTGGTTCGGGACTGATGCGGGCATCCCGCAGCAGATCAAGGCCGACATGGACAGGGAGATCTACCAGAGCATGCCGAGCTTCCTGCGCCCGAGCGGGTACGACGTTCTGAACGGCACGATGGAGGAAACGGGCGACACTTGGTACCTCGGGGCGTTCGGGTATTCACTGCCACTTCCATCATACTACTTCCCGGCGGCGTGGGACTGGTTCGCGGAGACCGATGCGGACATACTCCCTGAGAGCCAAAGGCCGGCGTATGTGGCATGGTGGGACTACGGGTTCGAGGCCGTCCAGGACGGAAAGCACCCGACCGTGGCAGACAACTTCCAGAACGGATACCAACTCACTGGTAACATCATAGTCGGCGACGGCGAGACGGACGCCATCGCCGTGTTCGCATACAGGCTCGCATCCTCGGGCGTTCAGGACCCGGTCCTGAAGCCCGGCATATACTCCATGTTCGAGAGGCACGGGCTGTCCTCTGAGCGCATGGACCAGATAATATTCGGCCCGACGCAGAATCTCATCGATGAGATCCTGGCCAGCCCCGACGTCTACGGCTCCATGGCCCCTGACCTGACGGAGATCAACGCGAGGATAGTCGCGGGCAGGACGGAGCTCGAGAGCATAGGCCTTGACCAGCTCGTGCTTCTCTACGACGAGCTTTGCGACTACACCGGCTGGAGCATCAGGTACTTCATGGCAGACTCAAGGATGATGCCTCTCGCCGGGACCAACACGGGCATATTCTACGCCCCCGCGAAGCTGTCCGACAGAAGGATCGAGAACAGCATTCCGATTGACTACTACACTATCAAGGCGGTCGACCAGTACGACCGCGAATACGACCTGGAAGATCTTACGGCCGACATGATCATAACGAACTACAAGATCGTCTACCAGGACGGGTTCTATTCGAGCATGTTCTACAAGGCCATGTGCGGGTACGCGCCCGCGGAGATCGGCCTCGCCAACGACGGCCTCCCAGGATACAGCGGGACGGCCGCGAGCTACCAGTACCAGTCGGCCCCTGGCTGGAACCTGACACACTTCAGGATGGTCTACAGGACGGCCTACTACAACCCATACCCTGCGGACGAGTACTGGAAGCACAGCGACGCGTGGACTGCGGTGAGCCTCGAGGAAGCCCTCGACCTCAATGACAGGATCAACGCGGGCGAGATCGAAGGGGTCGTCGACTACGGCACGACCTCGTTCTACCGCCAGGGCGCGGTGTTCCTGAAGTACTACGCCGGCGCCTATGTCAACGGCACGGTCACGACGGAGGAAGGCTATCCCGTAGCGAACCTCAGGGTCACCGTGCAGGACGAATACGGTATCCCGCACAACACGATCTTGACGGACTCGAACGGGCAGTACTCTCTGCTCGCGCCCTTCGGCAACGTAACACTGACGTTCTCCACAGGCGATGCGAGGAACGTGTACCTCCAGGGCGAGACACTGATAACCCAGATGCAGTTCAATGTCACGGACGACCAGGCCATGAGAAAGGCCCAGGACCTCGACATGGACGGCGTCTACGACTACATCTTCACCAAGGACTTTGTCATGAAGGGCTCCGAGGTCTCTGGAGACATATTCTGGGACTTGAACAAGGACGGCAACTACACCTCGGGCACGGACGAGCTCATCACCGACCTGACGGTGTACGCGCTCGAGCTGGACACGAACGAGACTTACGAGATCGATGCGTCCGATGGAAGCTACTCGATGCTCCTGCCGCCAGGCAGGTACTCGTTCTCCACGGTCGTCAACGGCGTCCAGCTACCCATAGAGGATCTGGCGAACATCACCGCGGGAGTGAACGCCGCGCTGGACCTGCCGATACAGCCGGCAAAGGTCTCGGGCTCGGTCGTCGAGAAGGACGGCTCCCCGGCGGCCGGAATAGAGGTGAAGCTGCTGGACACGGCGGGTCCGTACACGAGCACCATGGTCACGAACTCCCGCGGCAACTTCTCATTCGACCGGCTAGTGGTGGGCTCGTATGTCGTCACCACAACCGAGGAAGGGAGCATCATCTACAACGAAGTCTTCACTGTGGCTCAAGGTGCGTCCTCCAGCCGGAACGTCACGATCCTGCCCTCGGCCACGATCAACGTGGCATTCCAGCTGAACGGCTACGCGGCCCCGCTCACGATATTCTCAGTCAACGACTACTACGACGCGTCCAACATGGTGACGGGCCAGACGGACAGGTTCGGCGAGGTCGTCCTCCAGGTGCCCAGGGGCGTGTACTCGATATACGGCCTCTATCACTCGGGCTCCGGCTCCTTCGCCGCATTGAGGCTCGTGGATGTCTCCGTCTCCGACGCGGCGAGCGTGACGGTCGCGCTCGAGGCGGCAGTCCACGTCGATGGAACGCTGCTGACGAGGATAGGAGCTTACGCAAGCGGCGAGTACCTTACATTCCAGTCGTCGACGGGTGCGCGCATGTCGGTCCAGACCGACAGAGGCGGCATGTTCGACCTCAAGATTCCCGCGGGCGTCTACGACCTCACGTGCATGGGCAAGAGCGGGAAGCGGCTCTACTCCGGCACGCAGGCCGTCTCGGCGACCTCGCACACATTCACGCTCAGCATGCAGGACGCCTACAGCGCCAGGGGCGCCATATGGCTGGACAAGGACGCCCTCACCGGTGTCTCCGGCCTCGACCTGGGCTCGGGCGCATGGCTCGAGATAACGGATCAGTACGGCCGGCTGCACACCGCGGTCGCGGACGCGGACGGCGAGTTCCTCCTCGCACTGCCCCAGAGCGCCACGGTCACGATTCGGGTCGCGGACCCGGGGTACTCCGGATGGAGCAACATGATGACGCTCTCCAGGGACACGACCGGGATGGAGATCGTGGCGACCCCCGACAAGGTCCTCGTGACGGGCTACGCGACTGATGCCGGAACAGGCGTCAGGGAAGTCCAGGTGGCCTTCATGCCAGACTCGTTCCTGCTCTCGCCGGTGTACGCCACCACGGGCGCGGGAGGATACTTCTCGGCATACCTGCCGGCGGGACTCTACAAGGTCCTCGTCGACCAGTACACCAACCCGATGGGCGGCGAGAAGTACTTGTTCGAAACGGGTTCGAGACAGTTCGCACCCTCGGGCATCGCATACAACGTAGATGTCCAGATGGTGAAGAAGGTCGAGGTCTACGGACTCGTGGAGGGGGCAGGCGCGGAGACCGATATCAGCCTCGACGGGCCGGAATCTGTCGAGTTGACCATCACATCATTGAACTACTCGGCGTTCGTCCTGGCGGGCGAGTACAAGGTCTATGCCGTGAGCACGGTCATGGGCTACACATACGCCAACATGAGCATCGCATACATAACGAGGGACTCGAGGCAGTTCGACCTGGAGCTCGAACGCGCCTACGAGGTCACCGGCATGATAACCATAGGCTCGGAAGCGCCTGGGAAGCAGGTGACCGTGACGGCGGTGTCCTCTACCGGAGAGGAGGTCAGCGTCAGGTCGTCCACGACGGGCAGATACTCCGTGAAGCTCCCGACGGGGACATACGACATCTCGTACCTGCTCGAGACGACCTCGACTGACGGCGCGCGTATACACTACATCGAATACTTCGCGGAAGTCGAGGTGTCGGTCGCCTCCGCGAGCGTCTCGGTGAACGTCGGCCTGCAGAAGCGCTGGGATAACACTACCTTCTCGGGAACCGTGTTCGGGCCTGACGGCCAGCCGCAGTACGCCTTCGTCCAGCTGGTGGCGAACACGAAGTACGGCGAGAACGCCTCGTTCTACACATCCACGTCCGGTGAGTTCAGCGAGCTCGTGCAGCCGGGAGACTACACAGTCTATGTCACGAGGCTCCAGGAGAAGCGCGCGACCCTCACAACGGTCGTCCTGGTGAAGAACGTCGCCATGGATCTGGACATCACGATGGAAGCCGGGCTCTACCTCTCGGGCACGCTGACCGTGGCGGGCTCGGGCGCCTCGCTCGTCATATCCGTCGCGAGCGGCAACGCGAAGCTGTACACGGTATCGGACTCGAGCGGAAGGTTCGGGCTCCTGCTGCCTTCGGGCAACGTCACTCTGTCCGCTAGCACTTCCGTGGTCGAGAACGACAACACGATATCATACTCCGGCTCAACGCGGGTATCGCTGACCGACACGGACGTCGACACGACCTTCGCGCTCACGAGGAGCTCGAAGTACACCGTCACTGCATCGTGGAACAAGTCGCAGATGCAGAACGCGATCCCCGGTGACACGGTGACATACTCATTCACGATCGAGAACACGGGCAACATAGCGGACACGTACACATTGAGTTTCTCAGGCTCGGGCATGAACGTCTCGTTCTCCCAGTCTCAGGTCACGCTCGACTTCGGCACGGACAACAAGGCAACGGTCTTCGCGGACGTGACGGTGACGAGCATCCTGCCAGCGGGCGAGAACAAGGTCAACTGCATCGTGAAGTCCTCCAGCTCCTCGGCTGCGAGGGCCAGCATGGACCTCTCCGTCAACATCTCCGTGATCTACAACGTCTCCGTTGAGTACTCCGGCCTTGCCGAGCCGGTGTCGTCGACGGTCACCTACACGAAGTTCACTGTCTTCAACAGCGGTAATGTGGCGGACAACTACACGCTACAGATCGCCAACACCGAGACGCTGGCATCGATGGGCTGGAGCGCGGAGCTCTACGACGGCATCACCAGGAAACCCGTGAGCCAGATGAACGTGAGCTCGCAGGACTCGCGCGTGTTCATGATCAAGTTCACCGCCATCAGGTCGAACCCGGACCCTGAGGCCGAAGCCATCGTGCTCGTGACATCCACCAAGAACCCAGGCACGAACGCCTACGGACCCGTGCCGGTCGTGGTGCCGGACCTGCTCGTCGGACCGGGCGACATAGATGTCACGCGGGACGACATCGTCTACTCATTGGACACGAGCGCCATGACGATCAACATAGGGCTCGTGGCGGTCATAGCCGTCCTCGCAGCCATGTTCTTCTACCTCAGAAGGAAGAGAGGCCTATCAGGAGGAGGTGCCAAGAAGTGAGGCTCCAGAGCCCCTTCGCCCGCGCCGTCATCCTGCTCATGGCGCTCTCGCTGGCCGTCCCAGCCATAAGCCTGCTCGAGCCGGCCGAGGAAGCGGCGGCGTACAGCGGCATCAGCATGGACCTGGTGAGGCCGACATACGCCGCGAAGTCCGCGAGGGTAGAATGCACGCTGACCGTCTACGGCGGCCCCGCGGCGGACATGGGCGGCAACTACTCCTACCGAGCCACGATAGAGGGCGAGAACACCACGGGTGGGCTCGTCGAGCCATCATCGGCTGCCAGCCCGACGGGCGTCTTCAAGTTCAACCTCACGATGCCAGCGTTCGCCCCGCAGACGATAGACCTTGTCATCAACGTGACATCGAAGGGCCTGACGCTCGCGAGCGTGTCGACCGAGACCTTCTACGAGATCAAGGTTGTCGACCCGATTCTGATCAAGGCCGAGGTTTTCAACGTCGGCGAGGTCGACGCGAAGAACGTCACGGTCAAGATCTACGCGGACGGCGCGCTGCTCCAGACCAGGATCATCAACGTCTCGGCACAGTCCTCGAAGACCATCATGTACAACTGGACATTCCTCGACATCCGCGACGGGAAGCACGTCATCACGGTCACGGTGAACGACCCCGATCAGCTGGTGGAGTTCAGCGACGGGAACAACGAGTTCTCGCAGGTGATATACGTCGGCGAGCAGAGCAACGTCCTGGGCGGCATCCTCACGATGATAGTGATCGTGCTGTCTGTCTTCGTTGCGCTCATGTGGTTCTCCAAGCCCCAGAGACGGAGCAAGAAGACCTGAGCGCCCTCTCGGCCTGACAGCCCTGGAGATAGAGATTTATACCGTGCTGACAGTACCTCGGGCATCGTCAGGGGAGCGATTGAATTGGCCGATGTACTTGTGCATCTGAGCGACTCCAATTTCGATTCGACGGTGAAGTCGTCGAAGAACATGATAGTTGATTGTTGGGCGCCTTGGTGCGGCCCGTGCCGGATGCTAGCACCAACCTTCGAGGCACTCGCGAAGGACTACCAGGGCAAGGTCGTCTTCGGGAAGCTCGACACGGACGAGAGCCCCAAGACCGCGATGTCCCTCGGCATCAACAGCATACCGACCCTGATTCTCTTCAAGGACGGGAAACAGGTCGAGAGGATGATCGGGGCGCACCCGAGAGCGAACATCGAGGCGGTCCTCAAGAAGCACTTCTCCTGAGGCGCTACTTCTTCCTGAGGACCTCGTCGAGCCGCTCGTGGAGGTTTCGCGTACTGGCAGCCACAGCGACCTCGCCCCTGGTCTTCTCCAGAAGGCTCCTCGCGACGTCCTGCTTGTGCCTCAGGGGCACGATCGCCTCTGGATAGTCGAACCGGATCAGCGCTGTGAAGAGGTCCTCCATCATCTCGAGGTACTTGTTGGCCTTCGCCACCTTGCCGCTCTTGAGCTCGTCAAGGCAGAACCTCCTGAGTTCGCCGATCGAGTCGCCGAGCGCGAGGAGGTAAGGCACGCTCCCGATGTTCATGTCGTCAGGGGAGGGGACGTCCGACTTCTCAAGCAGTGACATGATGATGTTCACCTCGGCGTACTCCTGGAACGCGTTCTCGACGTAGCCCGTATGCTCCAGCTCCGGGTGCTCTCTGAGAAGGCTCGACAGGTTCGAGACCTCGTCCTTGAGCGCATCCATCTCCGCCACGCGCTCGATCTTCTTGTGAAGCCCTCGGACGATGTTTCCGGAGAGCCGCACGATGACCCTCGACGACTTCAGGGCGACCTCCCTTATCTGGTCCTTCTCGTCAAGCTCCACCTCTATCTTCGACACCACTCTGTCCAGGTTCTTCATTTCAGGTCGCCCCGTATCTTCTGCATTCTCATGACCTTCGCATCCAGCATGTGATTCTTGGCGATGTCATGGCGGACATGGATCCTGCCTGAGACGTGGTTTATGCCTTTCTCCGCGATCCTTTCCGCCTCATCTATTGATTCGGCCAGCCCCACGACGCCGACCGATCTCGACGTCGTCGTGAAGACCTTACCATCCTTCTCGTTCACATTGGCATAGTAGAGTATCGCGCCCTCTCTCGTGATGGCCTGCTCGTCGACCTTGATCTCCTCTCCGGCCAGGGACTTGGTCCCATACCCCTCGGGGACCACGTACTTGCAGACCGAGGCCTTCGGCGCGAACTCCGCATCCTTCATGGAGATTCCGCCCAAAGCCATCTTGCCGCATATCATCGAGAAGTCGCTCTTCAGAAGCGAGAGCACGTTCATAGCCTCGGGGTCTCCGAACCTCGCGTTGAACTCAATCACTTTCGGCCCTTCCCTGGTCAGCATGAACTGGCCGTACATCGTCCCATGGTATTCCGCGCCCTCCTTCCTGAGGGCCCGGACGACATCCTCCGTTATCCTGACAGCGTCCTCATACTCCGTCCGTCTGAGGAACGGGAGCAGCCCGTCCTTCTGCGAGTACGAACCCATGCCGCCGGTGTTCGGCCCCCGGTCCCCTTCATAGGCTCGCTTATGGTCCTGAACGGCCGGCATCGGGACGACGGTGCGGCCGTCGCAGAACGCCTGTATCGTGAACTCCTCCCCCACGAGCCTTTCTTCGAGCACGACGCGCGCTGAGCCACCTATCTCCTTGCCCAGGATCTCTCCACAGTAATCCTCGATGTCCTTCCTCGACTTCATGTGCTCCCCGAAAACTTTGACACCCTTGCCTCCGGTCAGCCCGGTTGGTTTGACCACGATGTCGTTTCCTAGGTTTCCAAGGGCGTCATCCAGCTCCGCCATCGTGTCGATGACCACGAACCTGATGGCCCCGCGGACCTTGTGCTTCGACATGAGGTCCCGCATGAAGCTCTTCGATGTCTCGATTCTCGCGGCTGCCTTCGTCGGGCTCGCGGTTGGCACGCCAGCGCTGTTCAAGCCGTCTGCAAGGCCCACCTCGAGAGGGGCCTCTGGACCGACCACGGCTAGCTCAACTCCGCTTGCCTTGGCGAAGTCAACGACCTTGGGCACGTCGTTCTCGTCGACTAGCAGCATGCCTTTCGCGGTCCTCGAAATCCCGGGGTTCCTGTTCTTGAGGCATGCGTACACCTGCGCGCCGGAGCGCGCGAGAGCCTCGACGATCGCATGCTCTCTGGCCCCTCCCCCTACCGCCAGAACCTTCATGATTCACGACCGGGCGGTGCATCAGGTTCGAATCATAAAACATTGTCTGTCTGGGCTCGCTGGCCAGGGCCGCGCTCTCAGCAAATCATTTAAGACGAATAACCCTATCCTACCGGCTGATGAAGTATTCCGGCCTCGTTGGCGAACTTCTCGAGGGCGCGGCCGCTGAGATCGGCGATGTCATCGAGGTCAGCAGGGGAGACCAAGCTCAGACGGGGATCCTCATGCCTCATCATGATTTCAGCGCGGACCAGATTGTGACGATCAAGCTCTACAACGGCTACAACATCGGCATCCGCGTGGACAAGAAGACGAAGATCAAGGTCGTTTCGAAGAAGGAATCCAAGGACCAGAAGAGGCAGGTGCTCCCGAGGGACGCGAACAAGAAGGATGTCGCTGTCATCAGCACGGGCGGGACGATAGCGTCGTACGTGGATTACAGGACAGGCGCGGTGCATCCAGCGATTTCCGCCGAGGAGCTGGTCTTCTCTGTGCCCGAGCTTCTTGACCTGTGCAACGTACGCGCGAAGGTCCTGTACTCCATACTCAGCGAGAACATGAAGGTCTCGCACTGGCAGGGTCTCGCTAGGGCCGTCGCGGATGAGCTGAACTCCGGGGCGGTCGGCGTCATCGTGCCTCACGGGACTGACACGCTCGGGTTCACATCGGCAGCCCTGTCGTTCATGCTCAGGAACCTGAACGGGCCGGTCGTCTGCGTCGGCGCGCAGCGTTCATCCGACAGGCCGTCATCGGACGCGATCATCAACCTGCTTGCTTCCACGCGACTGTGCGTGGACAGCGACCTCGCGGAGGTCGTGGTCCTCATGCATGGGGAGACCTCGGACTCCTACACATTGGCACACCGGGGTACCAAGGTCAGGAAGATGCATTCCTCGAGGAGGGATGCGTTCAAGAGCATCAACGCAGAGCCAATCGCCAGGATCGAGGGCTCGCAGATCACCTTCACATCGGAATACGAGAAGCGGTCCCGAGGGCCGGTCGAGGTCAAGGACAAAATCGATGGCCGCGCGAGCATGCTGCACTTCTACCCTGGGTTCGAGGCCGAGCACTTCGACATGATCGCGCAGAATGTGAAGGGAGTGGTGGTCGCGGGAACAGGCCTTGGCCACGTCTCCGAGGAGATACTCGACTCGGTCAGGAAGGCTGTCGACAAGGGAGTCCACGTATACATCACGACCCAATGCCTGTACGGCTCCGTCAACCTCAACGTCTATTCCACTGGCAGGGACATGCTGGCCTCGGGGGCCATCCCTCTGGGGGACATGCTTCCCGAGACCGCCTACGTCAAGCTGATGTGGGCCATGGGCCAGGCCGAGGAGCACGGCGATGTCAAGAAGCTCATGCTGGCCAACATCGCTGGCGAGTTCAGCACCAGGAGGCCTGTCTGAGATGGACTACAGACAGCTCGGGCTCAAGGTGGGCATCGAGATACACCAGCAGCTGAGCGTCGGCAAACTGTTCTGCGATTGCAGGTCCGAATTCTCGGACGACCATCACAAGGAGTTCGTCCGGAGGCTGAGGCCGACCCAGAGCGAGCTCGGGGAGATAGACCGGGCTGCCCTTGAGGAGTCCGAGCGGAAGATGCATTTCAGGTACCAGACGGTGCCGTATTCGTGCCTTGTCGAGGCGGACGAGGAGCCGCCCCACGACGCCAACAAGCGCGCGATAGAGGCGGCGCTCGAGATGTCCGCCCTGCTAGAGATGACCCCCGCGGACGAGGTCCACTTCATGCGGAAGATCGTCATAGACGGGTCTAACACGGGCGGGTTCCAGAGGACGGCGCTCGTCTCAACCAACGGCTCCCTCAACGTCGACGGCAAGAAGATAACGATCCCTACGCTGTGTCTCGAGGAGGACGCGGCCAGGAAGATGGCTGAGCACGGAAGCGAGGTCACATACAGGCTGGACAGGCTGGGCATCCCACTCATCGAGATTGCCACTGGCCCCGACATCACGACCCCCGAGGAGGCACGTCTCGTGGCTGAGAGGCTCGGGTCGCTCCTCAGGGCCACCAAGAAGGTCAGGCGCGGCATCGGGACCATACGTGAGGACATCAACATATCCATCTCAGGCGGAGCTCGGGTCGAGATCAAGGGCGCTCAGGACCTGAGGCTGCTACATATCTATGTCGAGGAGGAGGTCAAGCGCCAGCTCGCCCTTCTGGATATCAAGAAGACTCTAAGGGACCGGGGCGCGCGGAAGGCAGAGCCGGAGATCAGGGACCTGTCAGGTCTGCTCCGGGAGACGAAGTGCAAGGTGCTCAAGGGCGCCTTGGACGCCGAGGGCAAGATCCTGGCGGTCAAGCTGCCGAAGTTCGCCAACACCTTGGGCCCGACCGAGAACAAGGTGAAGCGACTGGGGCCCGAGATGGCCTCGCACGCGCGCGTGGCCGGGGTCAAGGGGCTGTTCCACTCGGACGAGCTCCCTGGCTACGGGATGACCATGGCCGAGGTCGAGGACGTGAGGTCCGCACTGGGCACCGGATCTGACGACGCCTTCTTCATCGTCGCGGACGAAGAGGCCAAGGCCAGGGCGGCCATAGTCCGCGCGGTCGACCGGGCCAATGCTGGAATCGAGGGGGTCCCAGAAGAGACGAGGGACCCACTTCCGGATGGGCAGACTGTGTACAGCAGGCCGCTGCCAGGCAAGGACAGGATGTATCCGGAGACCGATGTCCGCCCGATCCTTGTTGACGAGGCGATTCTCGAGAGCATCAGACTCAACCTCCCTGAGAGGCCGGAGGAGAAGGTCACAAGGTTCGTCAAGGAGTTCAGGATAAGCAAAGACCAGGCGGAGTCGCTCGTCAAGGTCGGCTACGATGACGAGTTCGAGTTCCTGGCGAAGGAGTTCGGCAACTCTCAGGTGGTCGCGAGGATCTATCTCAACACATTCCCGGAGCTCGAGAAGCTGGGCCAGGACCCGACGAGGCTCACCCTGGACACGATGAAGGACCTGCTGACAGGGCTCAAGGAGGGGAAGTTCGCCAAGGAGGCGGTCCCGAAGATATTGGCCTCAGTCCTGGAGAATGGCCACGCGATCGACCGGGCGGTGGAGACTGCCGGAGTCGAGACAGTGGACATAGAATCGGTCAGGCAGGTCTGCGAGCGAGTGGTGCGCGAGCGCGAGAAGTTCATCAGGGAGCGCGGGGAGAGCGCACTCGGCCCCCTAATGGGCATCGTGATGAAAGAGCTCAGGGGCCGGGTCGACGGGAAGATAATCAGCGAGATTTTGAGCGAGAAGATGCGACCGCTCCTGTGACTGGCGGCTTCTCGGTCAGCATCACCAGGAAATCCTTGCAGTACTCGATGGCGGCACCCTTGTCAGCGTTCTGGCACTCGAGGAAGCATCGGCATAGCTCTTCGAGATCGTTGGGGTTGTTGTACTTCCTGGGCCGGACCACGTTCATAGAATCTCCCTCGGCGTGCACCTAGTACGTCAAAATCTGGAAGTGCGTTAATAATACTTGTCGCCTGATTATTGCGATTGAGAAGACCTCACAGCGAACCTGTACGCGAATATGGATTCGAAGAACATGCGATGTTCTTCGAGCATCTCAGCGGAGTACCTGGCCTTCGCAGCCTTCAGCACTGACATGAATCCTCCCGCGGACGACAGGACCACGTAGATCCTTCCCCCAGGCAGCAGGTGCCGCCAGGCATCCTCGAGGAACCTGATGGTCAGTTCACTTCCCTCCTCGCCCCCGGCCCAGGAGCGTTCGATCCAGCTAGTGCTGCTCTGCTTCCCGGGCAGATACGGAGGGTTGAACGCGATCACATCGTAGAGGCCCGAGAGGGACTCGAACAGGTCGCTCCTGACAGCCTCAAGCCTGACTTCGTTCCTGGCGGCGTTCCTCCGGGTGCATTCAACGGCATATGGGTTGTGGTCCGCGCAGATCACCTTCGCTCCTGCCTTGGCCGCGTGGATCCCGATTATGCCCGTCCCGGAGCCCATGTCAAGGAAGTTGTCGCCCGGGCTGACCTCGACGACCTTCAGGAGCAGGTACGAGTCGTCGCTCGGGTTGTACACCTCTTCTTGAACGTCGAGGCCGATTGAATGGTCGATCTGCACGCGTCGGAGTAGCTCTGACGTCATCCTTAAGGTTTTACTAGGTGAAGCCAATCCAGTCCCAGTCAACCGAATCGGGTTTGGAGAAGGTACATGGAGCTCTTGGTCATCGTTGCCCTCTTGATCATCGCGGGGAGCCTGCTCTATGCGGCATGGAAGCAGATGAGCATGTCCGTCGTGACCGCGATAGCATGCGTCGCGATATTCGCGATGGTCGTCCTGGACGACCCGGACTTCCTTGACTATGGGCCCAACTCCTACCTGTTCTACGACTTAGCGTTCACTTCATCGGACCTCACGGACCCCAGCTACATCTACACGCCCCTCACATCGATGTACACGCACGCGAGCTTCATGCACTTGTTCATCAACATCCTAGTCCTGGTCCTCATGGGCATCGTCCTTGAACAGCGAATCGGCACCAGGCACTTCATGGTCCTCTACCTGCTGGCCGGCCTCGCAGGGACCCTCCTCTTTGCCGCTCTCAACTATGGCGACGAATTCGTCTATGTTGTAGGGGCCTCGGGAGCCATAAGCGGAATACTAGGCGGCTTCGGGAGGCTGTACCCATCGGACAAGATCATGATCCTCCTCCTGCCACCGATGCCCGCATGGATCGCGGTGATAGTGTTCTTCGTCCTGCAGATCATACTCATACCTGTCTCCTCCGGGATTGCGTACGAGGCGCACCTCGGAGGTCTCGCGGCCGGCGTTGTGCTCGCGCCGCTGGTCCTGAAGCTCCCTCTCACAAGGAAGAAGGTGAAACCGCGCGCGACCCTGTCCTCCCTGAGAAAGCTGGCCACCACATCTGAGCTGGTGGCCATGTTGAACAAGATAGAGCAGGAATCGGTCCCAGATGTAAGGAACGCATGGACGGATCACTTCCTGGCGAAGGCGAAGTGCCCTCATTGCGGGTCTGCGGTCAGGCTCGACGGGAGCTCTATCATGTGTGAGAAGGGACACCTTCTATGAGTTTCTCCAGGCCCACCGTCCGGATCATCAGAGAAGGCTATCTGGTTCGCACGGGAGGCGCTGTCACCGACGCGTCTTCGACCGTGACCATGGTCGAGTCCGCGGGCGCGAGGATCGTCGTCGATTCGGGCTCGCCACGTGAGTGCGGCCTGCTCAAGGACGCCCTTGAGTCGGCCGGGATCGCGCCTGGGAGCGTCAGCCATCTCATCAACACTCATCTCCATGTCGACCACTGCGGATGCAACGAACTTTTCGAGAAGGCCAGAGTGTATGCCCACGCATACGAATCTCCTCCCGTCGGAGTTGTCAGAATCTCGGAGCGGACGCGCCTCCTTCCAGGCGTCGAACTCGTCCCGACGCCGGGGCATACCGGAGGATCCATTTCCGTCTTCGTGACGGCTGAGAAGAGGTATGCGATATGCGGCGACGCCATCCCTTCGAAGGGCAACTACGACAGCCTTGTCCCGCCTGCGATCAACATCGACCCCAAACTCGCCCTTCAGAGCCTGAAGGCGATAGTGGGTTGGGCGGAGGTCGTCGTACCTGGGCACGGACCACCCTTCGAGGTCCTGGCAAAGAAGTAAGACCGATGAGCACATACACTCTTGAGATGTCAGTCCCGAGCTCAATAATGGTCGAGTGCCCGATGTGCCGTAAGGAGACCCTCCACGAGGTCCTGTCGGGCAAGATCGGCGGGAAGACCCAGATGGTCCTCGAGTCGACCGTGAGGTGCAAAGAGTGCGGGCATGTCCACCACGCCGTCCTGAAGGCTGAGAAACCGGTCGAGCTGCCGGTCATCATAAGCTGGTTGGAACGGTCCACGAGGTCCTCTGTGTCGATAGGCCCGGAAGAGGTCCTCACGATTGACGACGAGATCATGTGCGGCGAGGACCCGGTGCTCATAACATCCATAGAGTCCCACGGCGCGCGAGTGAAGGCTGCCAAGGGCCGGGACATTCAGACGATCTGGGGGAAGAAGTTCGACAAGGTCAGAGTGCTCTTCTCAGTGAACCACCTCGGCAAGAGCTACTCGGAGCAGGTCTTGGCTGTCCCGGACGAGGAATTCTTCGTGGGGGACATGATGAAGGTGGGGAAGCACGAGGTCGTCATCCACGCCATCAAGATCAAGGACAAGTCACTGAGGACCGGGAGCGCGCTCGCCAGGGACATAATCAGGGTGTACGCGAACATAGTGCGCAGGACGTCGCACTGACCAGGTTCTCCGCAGACCCAATCCGTCACGCTTTTCCGCTTCGCCGCCATTCATGCTATTGATGGGCGACAACGATTCCCGACGGAATGCGCTCGTGGACAGCCTGGTGAGGCGCGGGTATGTCGTCAGCTCCTCGGTGGAGAAGGCAATGAGAAGGGTCCCACGGGAGGAGTTCCTGCCGGATTCGTTCAGGGAGGATGCGTACATCGACACGCCGCTCCCGATAGGCGACGGCCAGACCATATCTGCGCCGCACATGGTCGCCATCATGGCCGAGAGGCTGGACCTGGCACCCGGCCTGAAGGTTCTCGAGATCGGCGCGGGATCGGGATACCACGCCGCGGTCTGCGCGGAGATTGTCGCCCCGGACGGCCACATCTACACAATGGAGAGAATATCCTCGCTGGCCGAGTTCGCAGAGGGCAACCTGAGGAAGACGGGCTACTCCGAGCTCGTCACGGTCATATTCGGAGACGGCACCCGAGGACTCCCCGAGAAGGCTCCGTTCGACCGGATCTTCGTCGCCGCGGGCGCCCCTGACATCCCTGAGCCTCTGACGAAACAGCTTGCGGACGGTGGGGCACTGCTCGTCCCCGTCGGGGGCAGATACTATCAGGATCTGATCAAGGTCAGGCGCAGGGGCAACAGGTTCGAGAAGGAGAATCTGGGGGGATGTGTGTTCGTCCCGCTGATAGGTGAATACGGATATCACTGATGGATGCTTCAGACGAAGTCCAGGATTGCGGTGAGCTTCTTCTCGTCGACCACGAAGTCAGCGTTCGTGCGTACGGCATCGTCCATGGGCCGGAATGCTATTCCTTTCCCGGTCTTCCTGAACATGGAGATGTCATGCCGCGAGTTCCCGACGCTCACAGTATCAGTCGGTTTCACCTCGAGCCTTCTCATGGCCTCCACCACGGCATCCCCCTTGTCCATCAGCTTGACCCTGAGTATGCCCTCCCCGGAAAGCCTGCCCCGCGAGTCCGTCTTTAGACCGTTCGCCAAGTGAAGATCGATGCCTAGGTCCTGCGCTATCCGCTCGGAGAGAAGGTCGATGCCGGCGGAGACGATGGCCGTCCTCACGTTGGACTCCCTCAGCTCCTTGACCGTCCTGGCGGCTCCAGGCATGAGCTTCACGCCTCCCAGGACTTGCCTGACCCGCTCCTCCGAGATCTCGGGTTCGATGTTCTTCCAGAGGGCGATGTCCCTGCGGATGAACTCGAGGTCGTCGATCTCACCCTTCAAGTAGGCATGCAGGGAGTCCTCGTTGTCCACTCCGAAGTGCTGGTGGACATACACCCAGGAGCTCTCGGCGTCCGCCAAGACTCCGTCCATGTCGAACACTACGAGTCTGGCCACGGCCCGCCGATGGCCTAAAGGCTTATTAAAAGGATGGCATCTTGGGCTGCAGGCCATGATAACGCTGATAGGTGTCGGGCATGTCTTCGCGATATCCGACAAGGTCAGAGAGATAATCCGCTACAGCAGGCCGGAGGTCGTCTGTCTCGAGCTGGACCCGCAGCGCTACCAATCGTTGCTGTCGAAGGAGAGGTCGGGATCGGCCCCTCTCCAGTACAAGCTCCTGGCGTACTTCCAGACTAGGATGGCGGACAAGTTCGGGACGGAGGCTGGCGATGAGATGCTCGCGGCTGCCAGCGCGGCGGGCGAGGTAGGCGCGAAGATCGCCCTGATAGACATGGACGCCCCGCAAGTCTTCGCAGGCTTATGGAGGAGCATGTCCATGAGGGAGAAGCTGGGCCTCATGGCGGGCGCGTTCACCGGTCTCTTCCTCTCGAAGGAGAGGGTGGTGGAGGAGATCGAGAAGTATGAGGGACATGAGGAGGAGTATCTCACCCTGCTAGGCGAGGGCTACCCGAGCATAAAGCGGGTGCTGATCGACGACAGGAACAAGTTCATGGCAGATAGGCTTAAGGACATCTCTGCCAAGCACGGCAACGTGTTCGCCGTGATTGGGGACGGCCACATACCGGGGATTATGGAGCAGCTCAGGCCGCTCGAAGTCAAGGCCATAAGGCTGAGAGACGTCAGGACCGGGGAGCAAGGGGCATTGACCAAGGCCGAGTTCAGCGCCACGTACTTCTACGATCAGCACTGAGCTGCCATCTGATCAGATTCGGCCCCCCGTGAAAAGGATATAAGATGGGTAATGCGTTTCCGCAAGGGCCAGGTTGGTGTCTATCTGAAGGTTGTGCTGCTCAACTACACGAAGAACCCCGACCAGATATGCGCTGCCGCAGCGCAATCCTGCTACTCCGACAAGGGAGCCTCGGAGCTCTTCGAGACGACCAAGGACGAGAAGGCCAAGAAGATGATCAAGAAGGTCGTCGGCATGGGCCATCTCTCAGTGGTCGAGCACGCGCACTTCACGTTCAGCATCGAGGGAGTTTCTCGTTCGCTCACTCACCAGCTAGTGAGGCACCGGATCGCGTCCTATTCTCAGCAGAGCCAGAGATACGTGAGCATGGACAAGGCGGAATATGTGCTGCCTCCGTCGGTCTCGAACGACCCTGAAGCGAAGAAGGCCTACGCCAAACTGATGGACGATTCATGGAAGGTGTACCGCGAGCTGGCGAAGAAGGTCCCAAAAGAGGATGCCAGGTACGTGCTCCCGAACGCGTGCCACACCAACATAACCGTGACGATGAACGCCCGAGAGCTGTGGCACTTCTTCCAGCTGAGATGCTGCAGGAGGGCCCAGTGGGAGATACGCATGATGGCCTGGAAGATGCTCGCAGAGGCGAGGAAGGCCGCCCCGATACTTTTCGACAACGCGGGCCCAGGCTGCTTCCGAGGGCCGTGCCCGGAGGGCGAGTACACGTGCGGGAGACCCTATAAGAAAGGCGAGATCCCTTCCGATGAAGAGCTGATAGTCGAGAGCATGAAGCCTCAGGACTAGATGCTCAGGAGCACGGACCCAGTGGCGAAGAGCGTGAAGAGTCCAACTGCTAGGACGGTGGATGAGTACATCTCGAAGGCCCCGGAGAGGTTCCAGAGCTCGCTGCAGCACCTCCGCAGGGCAATCAGGAGCGCTGCCCCCGAAGCCCAGGAGATCATCGCTTGGCGGATGCCGTGCTACAGGCAGAACGGCATGCTGGTCTTCTTCGCCGCGTTCAAGAGCCACATGAGCTTCTTCCCGGCGAGCAAGACGATCGTGCCCAAGTTCAAGAACAGGCTCAAAGGCTACGAGATCTCAGGGACGACCATACACTTCACCCCGGAGAAGCCGCTCCCTCCGGACCTTGTGAAGCAGATTGTCAAGGCCCGTGTGAAAGAGAACGAGGCGAGGATCAAGCGCAAGGCGAAGTAGCCGATCCCGGGGAATGCCGAACCCTCGATGTGGCGTAGATGCCAGCATGTGCTTTTCCCGAGCGCCTACATTCCTTTCCCGCTCCGAAACACATATATAAGGCATACTCCTACCGAGGCCAATCAGGTGAGCCGATGGGAAACATCAGACCGACCTACATAAAGAGGGTAGCCATCGAGCTGGTCCAGAAGTATCCGGAACAGTTCAGCAGTGACTACCAGCACAACAAGCAGATGGTCGCCAAGCTCACCGATGTGCGCTCCGTATCCATGAGGAACAAGATCGCTGGGTATGTGACGAGGTACCGGACGCATTATGAGGCGTGATGACTTTTCTGCGCGTTGTGTGCCTCAAACACCTTCCTCACCAGTGACCGATGGCTTCAGCCTTTTGGCCGAGGCACGACCGCATCAGGAGATCCTTAGATGCCACCTGCAGTAGAGACGAAGGCGCTCACAAGGGTGTTCCACCCGAAGAAGAAGAAAGAGGGCAAGTCAGTGACAGCCCTCGCGGGCGTCGACCTGAGGATCGAGCAGGGAGAGCTCTTCGGGATGCTCGGCCCGAACGGCGCGGGCAAGACCACGCTCCTGAAGATACTGAGCACTCTGCTCCTACCGACATCGGGCAAAGCCTATGTCGCGGGCTTCGACGTCGAGACCCAGTTCCAGGCGGTCAGGAAGAGGATCAACATGGTCTCGGGCGGCGAGATCTCTGGCTACGGCCTTCTGACCGTGAAGGAGAACCTGTGGATGTTCACGCAGTTCTATGGCATGAAGAGCCAGCTGGCCCTTCAGCGGATAGACGAGATGCTTGACCAGTTCGGCCTCGCGGACAAGAAAGACGAGAAGGTCAGGGCCCTCTCCACGGGCCAGCGGCAGAAGATGAACGTGATCAGGGGCTTCGTCACCGACCCGGAGATCATCTTCCTGGACGAGCCCACGCTGGGCCTGGACGTGAACGCGAGCAGGACGATACGGGAGTACATCGTCGACTGGGTTGGGAAGCGGAAGGACAGGACCGTGCTGCTTACCACTCACTACATGGCAGAGGCTGACCAGCTCTGCGGTCGGATCGCTATCATCGACGACGGCAGGATCCTCGCTTGCGATACCCCGGAGAATCTCAAGAAGATGGTCAAGACCAGCACTATGCTCAAGCTGGACACGACGCACCTGGAGAACAAGCAGGGCCTGAGCTCGATCAGGGGCGTCGAGAAGTTCACATTCACTGACAACCCTGAGAACAACATGACCAGCCTCCGGTTCGTGCTGGAGGACGAGGCCGCGGTCTCGGATATCGTGTCCTCGGTAATTGCCGGCGGCGCGAAGATACTCGGCCTCAGAAAGACGGAACCGACCCTGGAAGATGTCTTCATCAAGCTCGTCGGGAAGGGTTTCGAATGAGCGATACGTGGCTCATGACCAACCTGAGGGCTGTCAAGGGAAGGGCGTACCCACGGGTCATCGGGGCTAGCAGGGAGCCGAGCTGGATATTCTTCGAAGTGGCGCTCCCGCTTCTCACCGTCGCGGCATACGCGTACATCTACAAGTTCATGGACGCCCCTGCCGCCTTCATCGGGTTCGTCATACTCGGCGGCGCGATGACCGCCTTCTGGCTCAACGTGCTCTGGGGCATGGCGTCCCAGCTGTACTGGGAGAAGGAGACAGGCAACCTGCAGCTGTACATGATGGC
This sequence comes from Thermoplasmata archaeon, assembly GCA_025457815.1. Taxonomy (GTDB): domain Archaea; phylum Thermoplasmatota; class Thermoplasmata; order UBA10834; family UBA10834; genus COMBO-56-21. The sequence continues at coordinate 2,590 of JALOTQ010000008.1, read as the reverse complement.
GCCCATATCGAGGATGTCCCTCCTGGCCGGGATGGCCGTCGGGGGGCTCATCGGTACCACGATGCGCGCCGCGGCCACGATGATAATCGGCATCGGGGTCTTCTCGATAACGCTGGACCTCTCGGAACCGCTGATGCTGGTCGTGGTCTTCATGGTCACGATGATCGCGCTCTACGGCATGGGCATGATGTTCGCGTCGCTTTACCTTCTCCTCGGGAGAGAGGCTTGGCACATGTCGAACCTGATGACGGAGCCCATCTATCTGGCCTCGGGGTTCTACTTCCCGGTGAAGGCCCTGGGCGCATACGCGGCCGTGGGAGCGTCAGTGATCCCGATAACACTCGGCCTCGATGCCCTGAGGCAGCTCTTCTACCCGGCCACGAGCGGAGAGTACGGTTTCCTCCCGATTGAGGTGGAGCTTCTGATCCTGGCGGGCCTCTGCGTCATGTTCCTGATCCTCTCGAAACTGAGTCTTGACTACATGGAGAAGCTGGGCAAGCGCACCGGGAGGTTGACGCTCCGATGGCAGTGACGAACGACCTGAGGACCTTCAAGAACGCCGCCTGGTTGGGATGGCAGATGGAGGCCAACTGGACGGACCCGTTCCTGTTCGCCACCTACTCGATCGTCAGGCCGATAGCAGGAACCCTGATCCTTGTCTTCATGTACCTGGTGATAACGAACGGCGAGACCGAGACCGCGTTCTTCTCGTACATGTACGTCGGGAACGCGTTCTACATGTTCGTCGCGGAAGTGCTGTTCGGCGTGACATGGGTGATACACGACGACAGGGAGCACTTCATGACCCTGAAGCAGGTGTACATCGCGCCAATCAAGTTCTACGTCTACGTGTTCGGCCGGTCAGCGATCAAGATCGCGATCGTATCGATCGGGGTCCTGATAACGCTCGCATTCGGCGTGTTCGTGCTCGGCGTGCAGGTCGGCTCGGGAGGTGTCGATGTGCCCCTCTTCGTCCTGTCACTGCTCCTTGGACTGAGCATGCTTCTGGTGATGGGGCTGGCGATGGGCGGCCTGACGTTCCTCACCGCCAAGCACGAGGGCGGGATCAATGAAGGTGTCGCAGGTGTGTTCTACGTCCTCTCGGGGGTCATCTTCCCTATCACGGTGCTTCCGCACTGGGTACAGGGCATCTCCATGGCACTGCCTGTGACCTACTGGATGGAGGCTATCAGGAGAGGGCTCATGCCTGACGCCATGTCCGAGATAGCCAAGGGCACCGGGCTCGAGGGCTTGAGCAATCTGGAGCTCGTGGGCGCCCTGCTGCTCTCCGCGTTCGCCTTCCTGGTGCTGTCGGTGGCCGTATTCAAGTACGCCGACAAGGTCGCGCGCAGGAAGGGGAAGATAGACTGGACGTCCGCCTACTGAGGGTTCCAGGGCAATGGTAGCCTTTTTCTACCGAGGTCATCATGGAGGTCTCTACGCTGAGGCCCATGCCCGAGTGGGGTAGCTTGGATATCCTAGAAGCCTGCGGAGCTTCGGACCTGGGTTCGAATCCCAGCTCGGGCGCCTCGGCACCAATACGTTGCGCGTCTATCGCAGCTCTCTGATCAGCTGCGTCATCCTCGCGGACTCCTCTCTCGTCGCCTTCGGCTTCCGCGGTTCTTTCAGGAGTCTGTCAACCTCTTCTCGGGCCTTCGCCAAAAGATTCCCGGGTTTTTCTGAGCGCCTGTGGCCTGACAGCTGGGCCTCCCTCTTCGAGGTCGAGATGAACTCTTTCTTGAACCTGGTCATCGTGTGCCTCTTGCCCAGGAAATTGCCGTCCAAGCCCGCGTCACGGATGGTCTCGAACGATATTGCGGCCGCATCCGCCGAGAACTTCCGCAAGAATTCCCGCGCGGCGTCCCATATCCAGGCGTCTGCCACAAGCTGCTCGAACGATGCGCCTGCTGCCTGGTCCAGGCCGCCGAGCCCGGATGCGAGGTCCGAAGGCACCATCGCCTGCACAACCATGTGCGGGACTCCTTCCTTGACGCTGCTCATGTGCAGCGTCGAACTCTCGATGCCCACGCCGCTGACCATAGTGGGCAGCCCATAGTACCTTCCCATCTGGCCCGCTCCAGTCCTCAGGAGGGGGGCCTCCATCGCCCCGTAGTCGATCGAGCCAGTGCTTAGATCCCCAGGAACGGAATCGCTGCTGTAGATCCAAGGAGCCCCTTTCTTCGCGCTCTGGGATATGACTGCGCTGGCGAGGTTCTCAGCGTTCACCTGCGCGATTGTCCCCGACAGTGTCACGGGGGAGGTGAGCCCTGCGACCGCGGCGGCCATTGCCACAACAGGTATGCCCGCCCTCGCGAACTCGACTTGCGCCTCGACGAGCCCCGACTCGAAGGTGAGAGGCGAGATCGGGCATTGGACGCAGGAGAACACCGGCCTTCTTGACAGCTCCTCCTCGCCGCCCGTTACGACTGATGCCAGCTCGACCATCTTCTTAGCCTCCCAGCCGTCGTTAGCACCGCCCTGGAAATGCTTAGTCGTGTTCTCGAACGCCGCTTGCAGTTCCATGAATGACTTGAGCCTGACGGGCTGGTCGAGGGCTCCGACCATGCCCCAGCAGAAGTCCAACTGCGGG
>JALOTQ010000064.1 GCA_025457815.1 Thermoplasmata archaeon | reverse complement strand
GCGTCCCGGATAGCCGGCCAGAAGGAGGCGAGACCGTGAAGGCCGCGATTCAGGTGGTGTTCTGCAAGTGCTGCACCGAGGTACCGCCCTTGCTCAACATTGAAAGGCTCGTCAAGCAGGCCACGGACACTAACATGGTAGTCTCGGTCATGGCTGCAGACGCGGTCTGCGACGGCAAGGACGTCAGACGCGTGGTCGCCGACGCCAGGGACATGGAGGCAGACAGGGCAGTCGTATTCGCCTGCAGCAAGAAGGATTTCAATCCCGCCCTTCTCGACGCGTACAGAAGGGCCGGCATGAACGAGTTCCTGGTCGACATCGTGAACCTCCGCGAGGAGGCCGTCCTGTCGCACCTGGCCCAGCCAGAAGCTGCCCAGGCCAAGGCAGAGACGATGCTCAGAGCGGCGATCGAGAAGATCGTTGCGAGGTCTCCCCTCCAGAAGCAGACGGAGGAGATGAAGACCAAGAACGTCGTCATCATCGGCGCGGGAGTCGCTGGCCGGGCCGCGGCCGAGGAGGCCGCGAAGGCGGGCGTACACACGGTCCTGCTTGAGAAGTCCGGGAGGTCGTACAAGGCCCCGGGGGTCATACTCACGAACTCGCAGCTGGTGGCCGCCAGTGGATATGGCGGCAACTTCCGGCTCAAGATCAAGGCGGGGGAGAAGCTGGAGGAGCTCGACGCCGCCGCAGTGATCGTCGCCACCGGAGGCGGATGGACCACGCTCAAGGGATCCTTGGCCAAGGCCGTCAAGGATGCAGTTCCTCTATACAAGTTCCACGAGCAGATGCAGTCAGGGGCGGCCCCGAAGGGGCCTGTGATATTCGTCGACACCCCTGACCCTGCGGGCAAGACGCTCATCGTGCGGGACTTCACTTGGGACGAGACCCTGGAGACGGCTCTGGAACTGAAGAAGAAGCACCCCGCAACGGACATCTACGTCGTGTTCCAGGAAATGAGGGCCATGGGGCTCACCGAGCTGGCGTACAAGGAAGCCGCGGAGCTGGGCGTCAGGTTCGTCCGCTATGACAGGGCGGGCATGCCCAAGGTTGACCAGAAGAACCCTGGAGTCGTCGCGGTCAAGGACGCGTCACAGGATCAGGTCCTCAACATCAGGTTCGGAACGATGGTGTTCTCGTCCAACCCGCTGAACGAGGACAACAAGGCCATCGCGGACGCGCTCAGGATTCCGATGTCCGCTGACGGAGGAATCAGACGCGGCAGCATCCAGAGAGGACCGGTCTCGACCCCCAGCCCCGGCATATACGTCTGCGGGTCCGCCCTCTTCCCCAAGACGAGGGAGGTCGCGAAGGAGGAAGGGGAGGCCGCTGGCGCGCTGGCGGGCGAGTTCGTCAGGAAAGGGCGCATAGAGTACGGAGGCGTCGTTGCCCAGGTCACTCAGGAGAAATGCTCCGCGTGCCTGACATGCGTCCGGACATGCCCCTACGAGGCCCCGTTCATCGGCACGGCGAGCAAGGCCGAGATCCGGGTCCAGGCCTGCCAGGGCTGCGGGATGTGTGTGGGCATCTGCCCCAGCAAGGCCATTGAGCTACTCAACGTCACGGATGACATCATCGGCAGCGAGGCCCGGAACCTTCTGGGAGGCGATTTCTGATGACGGACCGAAGGCCGAAGATAGTAGGGTTCTGCTGCGAGAGGCACGGGATGGACGCGGTCGTGATGGCCGCGAGGTCCGGGAAACAGTCCGACGCCAGCGTCCGCCTGGTACAGGTTCCGTGCACCGGCAGGGTCGACGGACTGCACATCCTGAAGGCGCTCGAGGACGGCGCTGACGCGGTCTTCGTCCTGGGCTGCCTCGAGAAGAACTGCTACTACGACACGGGCTCCATCGAAGGTCGAAAGAGGGTCGCCTACGTGAAGCAGATGCTCTCCGAGGCCGGGATCGAGAAGGAGCGCGTCGAGATGTTCAATGCGGCATCGACCAACGCGTGGGCGTACCCTGAGGCGGTCGCCAAGATGGTCGAGGTCGCGCGCAAGCTGGGACCGATTGGCGGGGGTGAGAGGCAATGATAGTCGCCAAGAGGAAGCCGATAAACGAGATAGCCGAGATGCTAGCACCCTACAAGAAGGTCACAGTGGTCGGCTGCAGGAGCTGTGTTGCCATCTGCCTCGCGGGAGGCGAGAAGGAGGTCAAGATGCTCGTTTCCGCCCTGAAGGTCAAGAACAAGAAGGACGGGAAGAAGCAGCAGATCGAAGGGTTCGTCGTCGAGAGACAGTGCGAGAAGGAGTGGATCAAGGAGGTCGAGGAGAAGGTCCTCGAGTCCGACGTCACGCTCTCCATGGCCTGCTCGCTGGGAGCCCAGACGATCGGCGACATGTACCCGTCCCACCTGACCTTCCCCGGGCTCAACACAGGCATGTTCGGCGTCCCCGAGGAACAGGGCGTCTGGTCCGAGAAGTGCGTCGGCTGCGGGAACTGCATCATACACACCACCGGAGGCATCTGTCCGATAGCCAGATGCGCGAAGAGCATGCTCAACGGCCCTTGCGGGGGCTCCTCCAACAGGAAGTGCGAGGTCAACCTCGAGGTCGACTGCGCGTGGGCGGCGATCTACGACAGGCTGAAGATACAGAACAGGCTCGACCTGATAGACAAGGTGACTCCCGCCAAGGATTGGTCGACGAGCCATTCCGGAGGGCGCAGGGTATACGTCCGTGAGGACGCGAAGCTGACCCCGCATCAGAAGAAGGGCAGGGAGGGAGTCCAATGAAGGCTGGAAGCAACCTCGAGAAGGTCCTCGAGTCCGGGAAGTTCGCCGTCACGGCAGAGATAGGACCTCCGCAGTCGGCCAACCCGGCACCGCTCACCCACCATGCGAAGATGCTCAAGGGCTTCGCCGAGGCGTTCAACCTCACCGACAACCAGACCGCCGTGGTCCGTCTCTCGAGCATAGCGAGCGCCGTCATAATCATGCGCGAGGGCGTCGAGCCCGTCATACAGATGACCTGCAGGGACAGGAACAGGATCGCTCTCCAGAGCGATCTCCTCGGCGCCGCGGCCCTGGGCGTGAAGAACGTCCTGTGCCTCACGGGCGACCATCAGATCTTCGGGAACGAGAAGGGCGCCAAGAACGTGTTCGACTTCGACTCGATCGTCGAGCTCCAGGTCTTCGACCAGCTCAGGCGCGAGGGCAAGCAGGTTGGGGGCGAGGTCATCAAGGACCCGCCGAAGGCGTACCTCGGGTGCGCCGAGAACCCGTTCGCCACACCATACGAGTTCAGGGTGTCCCGGCTTGCCAAGAAGGTCGTTGCGGGCGCGGACTTCTGCCAGACCCAGGCGATATTCGACATGGACATGTTCGAGAAGTGGATGGACGAGGTGAGGTCCAGGGGCCTGGACAAGAAGATCCACATCCTAGCAGGGGTCATCCCCATGAAGTCCGCCGGAGCCGCCAGGTACATGAAGAACAAGGTGCCCGGTATGATCGTCCCGAACCACATAGTGGACCGGATGAAGAACGCCAAGGACCCGAAGGAGGAGGGCATCAAGCTCTGCGTCGAGCAGATCGAGCACCTCAAGTCGGTCAAGGGAGTTCACGGTGTGCACATCATGGCAGTTGCCTGGGAGGAGATGGTCCCGAGGATAGTCGAGATGGCGGGACTCCACCCGAGGCCGACCGTCGAGTAGCCCCACGAAAACGGTTATATGCAATCACGGGATTGCATGTTGGCATACCTTTTGAAATGAGGGGAGGGATGCTAGAGCGATTCATGGAGAGTATGGGACATGAGCAAGGTCAGGAGAGCATTGGTAAGCGTTTCTGACAAGACCGGCTTGGTCGAATTCGCCAAGGGTCTGTCGGAGCTCGGAATAGAGATACTCTCGACGGGTGGCACGATGGCCGCACTCGAGAAGGGAGGGGTTCCAGTCATAGGGGTCTCAGATGTCACGAAGTTCCCGGAGATGCTGGACGGTCGCGTCAAGACCCTCCATCCGGCAATCCACGGGGGCCTGCTCGCGATCAGGGACAAGCCCGAACACATGGAGGCCATCAAGAAGCACGGGATAGAGCCGATCGACATGGTGGTCGTCAATCTCTACCCATTCGAGGCAACAGTCGCCAAGCCCGGAGTGCACCTTGAGGATGCCATCGAGAACATCGACATCGGCGGGCCGTCGATGATCAGGTCCGCCGCGAAGAACAATTCCGCGGTTGCGGTCATCACCAACCCGGCGATGTACGGCACGGTGCTGTCCGAGCTGAAGGAGAACGACTGCCATCTGTCGAACGAGACGAGGCACAAGCTGGCGCTCGAAGCCTTCAGGTCGACGGCCAGGTACGACGCAGCGATAGCGCAGTACCTCGGCAAGAAGTTCGCGCCTGAGGAGCTGTTCCCGAAGAACATGACCCTGTCTTTCGAGAAGCTTGGCGACCTCAGGTACGGAGAGAACCCGCACCAGAAGGCTGCGTTCTACAAGGACCTGTTCGACTGGACCCCGTTGAGCGTCGCCTCGGCAGAGAAGATGCACGGGAAGGAGATCTCGTACTGCAACGTCATAGACCTCGATGCGGCACTCGCCATCGTCTCCGACTTCCAGAAGCCCACGGCAGCTGTCATCAAGCACACCAACCCATCCGGAGTGGCATGCGCAGGGACGATCGCCGAGGCTTTCAGAACGGCGTACAACGCAGACTCGCTCAGCGCCTTCGGATGCGTCGTCGGGCTCAACAGACAGGTTGACCTGGAGACCGCACAGGAGATTGGAAGCCACTTCGTGGAGGCAGTCATCGCGCCGGGTTACGACACTGACGCAGAGGACCACCTGGAGAAGAAGAAGAACATACGGCTGCTGAGGACGAACGTCCCGATAACCCGGGACCCTGGCAGGCTGTACATGACGAAGGTGAAGGGCGGGATACTCGTCCAGACGGATGCATACGCCGAGGTCGACCGGTCAAAACTGAAGATTGTCACCAAGAGGAAGCCGACAGAGGAGGAGGTCGACGCCATGATCTTCGGCGTGAAGGTCTGCAGGCACATCAAGTCGAACACCATCCTTCTGGTCAAAGGGGAACGGACCGTAGGGGTCGGCGCGGGACAGATGAGCAGGGTGGATTCGACCAAGATAGCGGGCATGAAGGCAGGTGCGGAGGCGAAGGGGAGTGTCCTCGTCTCAGATGCGTTCTTCCCGTTCAGGGACGGGGTCGACGCTGCCGCAACGGTCGAAGTAGCTGCCATCATCCAGCCAGGAGGGTCTGTGAACGACGCGGAGGCCATCCAGGCCGCGGACGAGCACAACATCTCCATGGTGTTCAGTGGACTGCGGTTGTTCAAACACTGAACTGCAGGTAGGCAACGCAAAACCATTTCCCGATTCTCATTTCCTCGATTCTCAGCGAGAGCCCTTCCAGATGAGCGAAGTCCCGTCTACCGCTTCGTCTCTCTCGAACTCGAACGGCACCCACTTGGGCGATATCCTGGTTCCTTTGAGCTTCCGGATCCTGACGAATCGTTTGAACGATTCGTCGACCTTCATCTCGAGGACGCCGTCGGCGGACGACGAGAGACCTGCGATCTGATCGTCGGAGAGAGCTCCCCGGTGAACCGAGCAGGTCATGCTGCCGCTGATCTTCACCATGGAGGAGAGGGCCTCCATGAACTCCTGCATGATCTCGTCCTCGTGTTCGACGTGCAGCGGCGTCACCGAATGGAAGATGACCTTGACAGGCGCCCCGCCCACCTTGATGATACCCTCAGTGACCCTCTGGATTACCTCTTCGAGGTTGTTGATGTCCCTGACCCGGATGGTTATGTCCGTCATGTGGACCTGTCCTCGGGTGTAGCAGTCGACCATGACGAGCTTGTCCTCGAGCTCGAAATCAAATGCGTTGATCCCGAACTCCGTCATCTGCCGTCTCACGGAGTCCGGGGGCGTGCTCGTGTTCACGAACACTACCCTCTCGCCCGCTTTAAGGTAAGATGCCCCGAGGTAGCAGCAGAACTCGAACATCCCTGTGCCCTGGTCGCCTATCACGAGGACCGAGAAGTTGTCAGGGAACATCGCAAGGATCTCCGGTGGCTCCTGCGGCGACGTTCTCCTACAGTATCGGCACGAGCTTGGGCCTGAAGTCGCCGGGCTCAGGATCGGTCATCGCGTGTGGCGCCGTGAACGGTTCTTCGCCCCTGATCAACGTCACGCCGGAAGTCTTGTCGATCCTCAGGTGAGTATGTGCCAGGTCCGATAGCCTGCTGGTGGACTTCACCGACGGGGTGACCGTCGCGACGAACACGCCGTCGTTGTTCAGGAGAGACGTCAGGAACTCCATCATGCCGTCGAGCACGCTGGGACCGTAGATGGACTCCAGCGAGTCGAATCCGACCATCGCGAGTATGGGAGCCCCGGTAGCGCGAAGCGCGTACTGGACATCCTGCCATTTCATGTCGACACGGACATCCTCGCCTTCGAGGGTCATCGAGTACGGCTTCGGAGCGCCCGCGGGAGCGTGCGGTTCCAGTATCCGCACGTTCTTGTCGAACGCATCGGCGGATACGAACCCGAGCAGCTCCTCCCTCGCGGTGTCTGCACCCGTCTTCTTCGTCGGGATCCAGGCAACGCCCCTGTTCTGGGCGATGAAGTTGGAGATTATGGCGTTCTCTATCTGCGAGGATGCGACGACTGGCACCCCCGGGCTCAACTCTATCAGAGTGATGGTACCCTTCATCAGGCCGCCCTCGATCATGCTGTCAAGGTCCGCATTGCCCGTCGATACGTGCTGCGCCGTCGGGTCGTCTATCGCTTCGATCTTCTTCGGCCGGTCGGGCTTCGTGTACCTCGAGTACTCGAAGGTCCGAACCCTTCCTCCGAGGAGCGTGTAGACGTACCTGGGCTGACGGATCTCGCATCCTCTGAGCTTCAGTATGTCCATCTCGCGGATCCTGCGGCCGGTCGAATGGTTCAGGCTGAGGTAGATCACGCCGTCACCGAGGTAATCGAGCAACGGGTCCGGGGTCTCGAGCACATACACGATGTTGGACCCGCAGCCTTCCACAAGGTCCTTCTGCATCGCGTTGATCAGTCTTGACGGGGGCACGCCGTACTTCTCTGCGAGCGCGTCGATGCTATCGATGACGACTAGGGTCCTCTCTGGAAGGGCCTTGTCAACGACGTCGTACGCCATCTCGATCTCTGGCATCATCGCCCCGACGGACACGACGAGTTCGCCTTCCTCGCCAGGCTCGGCGATCTGGTCCTCGCCTCCGCTCTCGATAAGCCCCTGGAGCCTCCCGAGCTCCCTCCTCGGGGCCTTGATCTTCTCGCCCTTGAGCTCGCCCTTGATCGAGGCGAGGCCAAGCAGTATCTTCTCGACCTGCTGCTCAGACTCGCCCTTCTTCTTGATCTTCTTCCTGGCCTTGAGTATCTCGCCTTCCCTGACCTTGTCGAGCAGCCACGGGAACTGGTTGAAGAGCGATTGGTCCGAGACCCTGGTTGACATGTAGTAGCTCTGCTGGACGGCAGCAAGTTCCTCTATCATCTGCAGAGCGAGAGTCGTCTTGCCCGTGCCCGCCATTCCCCTGAGGATCATGGAGTGACCCCCGGGGCTCGACAGGAACTTGATTATCTCCTTCGGGAACATCGCCGTCCCTGCAGCCTTCACATCCTTCTTATCCGCCATCTTCCCTCAACTCCTGAGTGTTGATACGCTCCTTTGGCCTGAGCAGGCCTCCGGCCATCGCCTCTTCCTCTTCCTGTTCGATGAGCTTGATCTCCTTCCACTCCCCACCGAAGTCCTGGATCTGTCCCGTCACCATCTGGAACCTGACCCTGAGCTTGCCGCCCTCGAAGAATATGTATGCGTTCTTCAGCTGGGACAGGTAGAGGACTATCCTCTTCCCCTGCTGGGTCAGAGCCCTCTCTACCGGCTTAAGAAGGCCCGCCTTCTCGAGCACGTGGATTCGCCTGTAGCATGCGGCAATGGGTATGTTCAGCTTGGCGCTCAGCTCGAGGGCATGCTTCGGCTTTCGGGAGCACGCGACCAGAATCTTGGCGGCGTACGTGTCCATTATTAGACGAGATGCCTCGAGAGGGTCCAACCCGTTTGCCTCCGTTGTGTGTTCATCTCGCTGCTGGGGCTCTGAATCCGGTCTCGGGGAGAGACAGCGAAATGTGAACAATGGTCCTATTGGCTGTGAGAACGGAATAAGCGAGTGGCGTTTAATAGCCTTTCGATGTGGCTGGATGATTTTGCGAATCTGCTCTCAGAAAGGTTAAATGCGTGGCTTGGCGGTAATCCACCCGTTCCCGGTCGTGCAGGTCAATGAAAGGCTCCAAATGCAGGTGTGGGTTCGCGACGGTCTCGAGCCGCAATGTCTGTCCCAGGTGCGGCAGGAACATGAAGGCGAAGGAGTGGCCAGACGAGGGTTACGTCCTCTCGTTCGAGAAGCTCCAGGTCATACCGGAGGGACTGGGTGAGCCGTACAACCTCGCCTTGGTCGAGATCGACAAGGGCCCCAAACTGGTGTGCTGGACCTCCAAGAAGCTCGAAGTGGATGACCCGGTGAAGATAGTCGAGCAGGGCGGGAAGTACTTCTGCAGCCTGAAGGAGGACCTGGATT
>JALOTQ010000063.1 GCA_025457815.1 Thermoplasmata archaeon | reverse complement strand
GAGAAGCACCCCGAAGACGCCCGGATGAAGGTCGTCGCCGTCGAGGAGTCGACGGAGCTGCTCCTTGGTGATGAGGATTGAGGCTGCTCCTGTCGACCTTCGGTCCAGGCGACGCCGAGAGGATCCTGAACGCGATGCGGCTGCTCCCGTACGACAAGCTAGTCCTGGTGGGAGAGGAAGGCGCCCAGGAATCCCCCGACTTCTCCAGGCTGGAGAGGCTCGAGAACATGTCGAACAAGAAGATCGAGTTCCAGCCGATCTTCGACTCAGGGTTCCTGGGAATGGTCGACTCCGTCTCCGACATGCTGGCCGGCTACACCGCGAACAGGCAGGACACTGTCTACGTGAACATAAGCGGCGGTGCGAAGCTATTGGGGGATGCGGCGCTCCTGGCGGCCTTCCGTCTGGGCGTCGAGACCTACCACTGCGACGGGAGGCTGACGAGGCTCCCGGTCATCAAGGGGGCGACCGCGAGGGACCGGTTCACCGCAGCACAAGCGAGACTCATCGAGGCGATCGGCGAGACCGGAATCCCGTACAGCGGCCTCATCGGGGCCATGGACGGCATGAGCAAGTCCTCCCTGGATAGAGTGATCCGGGAGGTCAAGAAGGCCGGGCTCATGACCTCGCATACGACTGAAGGGGTACTGAGAATCACACTCACGCCGGCGGGCGTCGAGGTCCTGCACGCCCTGAAGCTCACGCGAAGGGTTTAGGAGTCCGATGACGAGTGCTTGTCGATGTCCTCGCCGCCCTCGAGGACCTGCTGTGCTACCGCGTATATGTCTTCTATGCCCTCGCCGGTGTCAGCGCTGACGGGTATCACGTTCCTGCCCATGCCGACCGATTCCAGCGCCTGCAGGAACTCGGCGCTTATCTGAGTCTGGCTGTCGACCGACTCGTCGAGGAGCGCGTTGAAAAGGCTGTAGTAGTCCTTGCTCCAGGCCTCGATCCTGTCGCTCTCCTCCTCGGAGAGGGTGTCCGCCTTGGCGAGGACGGGTATCATCGGAACGGGGAGCCTGAAGTGCGTGGTCGAGGCAAGCATGAGGGAGGACACGAAGCCGTTCGCGGTCCTGGCCAGGGCAGGGTCGTAGAGGTAGACCAGTATCGCGGCATCGCCGCTGAGCTCGTCGACCACGACCCGGCTGCTCTGCCTGAACGTGAACAGCTCCAGCTGGCCGGGCGTGTCCACGAGCACGAAGTCCGTGTCGAAGCCGGCGACCACCTGCGCGATCTCCTTGATGTTGAGCGCGAGCATGTCGGCAGCGGCGATCTGCGCGCCGTTCGGTCCGAGGCCGTACTCCTGCATGATCTCCGATAGCTTGATCCAGTCGCGCACATCGACATCGGGCGCGTACAGGAGTGACTCCGCTCCCGGGTCGAGGTTGACCGTTATCGAATCGTAGCCCTCGTTCTGCAGCCAGAGCTGGAATGCGTGCGTGAGCGTCGTCTTGCCGCACCCTGCGGTCCCGATAAAATACAGGTGCTTTGCTGCCATCTCCGGACTCCAGGATAGAGTGATGAGGCGGGCTTGAAGGGATTCGAACCCTTGGCCAACCGGTGTCTCCAGAGGCCCTCGAAGGGCCTCTGTAAGAGCCGGTTGCTCTACCTAGCTGAGCTACAAGCCCGCAGGTGCGCAGAATATGGTCACCATTAATAAAGCTATCGCGCGGACAGATTCGGGCCAGGACGTCTGGCTCGGCCGCCTGACGACATGAAACCATGGGAAAGGGTTTGGGGGATGTTCGCGCGCTCAGCCCTTCGAGAAATCCTTCACGATCGAGTTCAGACCCTTTGCCACTCCTGACTCGAGCGGGACCGGCTTGTGCTCCTTCAGGATCTGGTCCACCTTCTCCAGGGTCGCTGCCATCGGGTCCTTCCGGCCCTTCTTGACCCACATGTCGTAGGGGTCGGAGTCCCAGAACATCGGGATCATGATCTCCCTCATGTGCTTCAGAGTGTGCATCTGGGCGAGGTAGCTCCCTCCGATGCCGACCTTCTTGATCAGGTCCAGCGCGAGGGTCTCCTTGTTCACCTCGAAGCCCTTGAAGAGCGTGAGGACCATCCGGGCGATCTCGTGGTCGAGCATCAGCTGCTCGTAGGAAAGCAGGGTCGAACCGTCGGGGACACCGAAGCCGTTGACTATCTCGCCTCCGATCCTGGCGCAGTCCATGGCCATCGTCGTGTTCTCGATGCTCGCCTGAAGCCCGGGCACCTTGGCGCCGGAGCCGAAGCCGCCGACCGAGTTGGGGAGCTTGCAGTACCTGGCCATCTGAACCGCGCCAGAGCATAGCAGCGTGCTCTCAGGGGCGCCGCCCATATAAGATCCCGTCCTGGGATCCATGCTCGTCAGGACGGAGCCGTATATGACCGGAGCGCCCGGCGAGTGGGCCTGCATGATGCACACCACCGCGAGCGTCTCCGCGTGGTTCACGACCAAATCTCCGGCGAGCGTGACCGGGCCGCTGATGCCCGCCTGGGCCATGCCCGTGATGTGCAGCGGCACGTGGTTCTCTGCCCACACCATCGCCGCGTCCGTGGCCGTGCCGTCAAGCATCAGCGGCGACATCGTGCACAGCATGGCGGATATGTAGTGCCTCTTCCTGAGTTCCTCGACCCCGCCCATGACCTCGGCCGCCATCTTGACCTGTGTCTTGGCTTCCTCCACGGTGGTCGTCGACTCAGAGAAGATGTGCTTCTGGGTGTTCTCCATCGAGACCTTCATCCCGTGGACGACGTGCACCCGCTCCGGCAGATCGGTCGCGACGACCATCGGCAGGTAGATGCTCACGTAGGGCAGGTAGTCGCTGATCAGGGCGGTGCGCCTGATGTCCTCCAGGACCGGCTTCCTCCTCGTCCCCGAGGCCGAGTCCCAGACCGCGACGCCGCATCCGTCGGTGGTGTAGTAGCTGTGCGTGCCGTCGACAGGGAGGTCGAACTCCTTGGACCTCCCCGCCAGGACGATCCTCTGCGGGGCCTTGCTCATCAGGGATTTCACGACGTCCCGGGGGAACTTCACGTCGGGGCTCTTCTCGTCGACGATCGCGCCCGAACGTTTGAGCGCGGCGCGCGCGTTCTTGCTGTGCACCCTGACCCCCGTGGTCTCCATTACCTCCAGGGTCGCCTCGTGTATCATCTTCTTGTCGTTCTCGCTCATCGTCTCCATCGGTTTCTGAATCCTGAATCTGTCCGCGAACTCTGCCATTTCGGTCACTTCCTCCTGACGGTTGTCAGGCATTGGTCTATCCAGATAGCGCATAGGGTTTGGCTCGGACGGGCTCCCGAGATGCCTGGAAAAATGTACTCAATAACTACGTTTCTCCAGGGCGTCCGCGCCGAAGCTCTTAGAATACTCCTTGATCAGGTTGTCGATGTTCTTCCTGACCTCGGTCTCCAACGGCACGGGCGTGTGAGAGTTGAGCAGCTCCATCATCCGGTCTTTCGCCCTCTTCTTCGTGTCCCTTGAACCGTTCGAATCCCACCTCTGGCGGTTCGACCGGTCCGACAGCACAGGCGGCATGTGCTCTCTCTTGAACGACACCAGGGTCTCCATCTGCTTCAGGAAGTTGCCCATCGGGCCTGCCTTCGTGATGCTCTCGACCGAGAGCGTCTTGTCGTTGACCTCGATGCCCTGCTGGAACCTGAGAGCGTTCGCCGCGATCTGCTCGTCGATGACCAGCTGGACCGGGGAGTACGTGTTGAACGCCTCGGTAGAGCCGATGAACAGGTCGGAGAAGTCCGCACCTGCGGCCGCTGCCGCGAGCGCTGCGAAGGCCTTCTCGTATGCGGCCTGCTCGTCCACAGCCTTAGAGTCGCTCTGGACCCCCATGTTGCTTGGAAGATTGTAGTACTTCGCCAGCTGGACGGCGCCTACTCCGATCAACGAGAACTCGGGCGCCCCGACGGCAGACATGCCCGTGCGCATGTCGAGCGGGCACGATACAGAACCGTAGATTATCTTGGGCGCCTTCGTGACGGTGCGGGCGATCGCGATCGAGCTCAGGACCTCGGCGTTCTGTTGTACGAGCAGCCCCGCGATCGACGCCGGGGCGGTGCCTCCGGCGAGGGCCATTACAGTGACGAAGACCGACTGGTCGAGCTCCGAGTAGCCGAGCAGAGCCTCGAGCATCGTGTGTTCGTGGGACAGAGGGCTTATCGGGTCTATGTATCCGGGGAACATCGGCCGCTTCCGAAGCAGCTCCCTGTCGCCGAGGATCGCTTCGGCCAGTTTGAGCGACATCTCGACGCCGTCCTTGTCGAAGCTGTCGCCGTACGTGACCTTCGAGGAGTGTATGAGCCCCGCAGCCATCTGCACCAGGCGCCTCGATTCGTCAGGCACATCGCTGATGTAGACAGGGACGTAGGCGATGCTTACGTTCTTCAGGGCGTCGAGGAGCCTGCAGCTCAGGATGCCGTCCGCCAGCGTGGGGACCCTGGCCTTGTCCGTCTTGGGGTCGATGTAGTAGACGCACTCGGCTCCGGGGCCGATCTTCGTCCTTCCGTCCACGACATCGAACGAGTCTTTCTCGGCCCGGGCGTGGATCCTGAAGTTGCTCTTGCAGCTCTTGACGGCCTCCATCACTCTCGACTCGTCCATCTTCACGATCTTGGACGTCTTGTCGACGGCGTATCCGTGATCGCCGAGGAGGTCGAGGGTCGATGCCGAGTTGACGAGGACGCCCACCTTGTCCAGGACGCGCAGCGTGGCCCCGTGAATCGCGTCAAGCTCGTCCTTCTCAAGCACTCTCAACATCTGCTTCTTCGAAACCACTGGGTCACGCTCCCGAGAAAGAGTGTGCCGGAGGTCCGCGACGAGTGGACTCCACCAGACTCAGTTTCCTCGGCCGGCGAATATGCTTCGCTCAGATAAAGGAATCCCGAAGGCTTTAAGAAAACCTCGGGCCGCGATGTTGAGACGCGCTTTCCAGATGGCAAAGAGTATATCAGAAGCGAATGCTTTGGAGTAGCTGGATGCACGATATCTCGGTCTCAGTACTCAGCAGCGGAAGCTGTGGCAACTCGTTCCTCGTCAAGGGTCCTGAGACCTCGTTCCTGTTGGACGCAGGGCTCGCGTGTCGGGAGCTCGAAAGGAGGATTTCGTGCTTCGGCTTGGACACGACGCAAGTCGAAGGTGTCGTGCTGACTCACGAGCACGTCGACCACATCAGAGGTGTCCGCAGGTTCTGCGCCGTCCACAACATACCGGTATACGGCACGAGGGGCACATTGGCGCTTACCGACATAGACGGGACCGAGAAGCGCGTCATATCAGCGGGCAAGGAGTTCTCTATCGGAGGAGTCAGGCTGAAGCCTTTCAAGGTGAGGCACCTCGCGGCCGAGCCCGTCGGATTCTCGATGAGCGTAGGCACGAACAGGGTCGGCGTCGCCTCCGACCTTGGATGCATCACGGCGAACGTCCTCGACGAGCTGTCAGGCGTGGAGCTCATGTTCGTCGAGGCCAACTACGATGAGAGGATGCTCCTCGAAGGAGCATATCCCGACTTCCTCAAGCGGACGATCAAGGGAGACCACGGGCACCTGTCGAACGAGGACGCGGGGCTGCTGTCGTCGAAGGCGTCCTCGTCGAAGACGAGGAAGGTCGTGCTCGTGCACCTGAGCGCCGAGAACAACACGCCGGAGAAGGCGCGCTCCGCGGTCGAGGAATCCCTCAAGAGGCACCGCCGTTCTGTAGAAGTGGGCGTGTCCGAGCACGGCAATATGTCGGGGCCCTACGGGCTAGGCTGAGCCGATCTGCCGGACCTTGCCGTGCGACAGCAGTGTCTTCGCGATCCCAGTCGGGAGCGAGACGATGTCCTCCTTGCGCAGCTTGTAGTCCTTGTCGACTCCCGCGAAGGTCGGTATGTCCTCGAGCACCCTTACCAGGACCAGGGCCTCGACGGCCGCCTCCCCCTCGGGCGTCTTCTTGCCCTCGCAGACCTTGGGGGCCGGAGCCTCGGGAAGCTCGAATATGTCCTTGGGCTGCGTGAACCTCGGGCCGAGCTCCTCGAAGTCCGCCCTTGAGTCCTTGTGCGCCCCCAGGACCGAGACCATGCTCGAGAAAAGGACGATCTCATCTGGGGTTAGGCTACCTGTGTCCGGGCTGTCTCCTGCGACCTTCCTCAGCGCGAGGAGCGATATCTTCCTCTGCCTCAGCTCGTAGATCCTCTTGGCCTTCTCGATGGACTTCTTGAGCTGGTCGTTGAGCATCATGCTGGCCTGGGACATGGGGTTCATCGCGATCTCGCGCTCGCTCTCCTTCCTGAGCGATTTGATGTACCCTCCTATCTTCTCGTAGAGGGCAGGGTCGGCCTTGGTCAGCTGAGAGGACTTGTTCTCCTGGCGGAAAAGGCCCATGATGTCCTCATAGCTCATATCCCCCCTCTCGGCAGCCATCATTTCAAGCATACATCATTAACGTATTTGATGCTTGTGCGCTGCGTCCTCCGGAGGCATCAACAAATATCGGCCGCCCTCATTAGGGCACCGAGGCAAGATGGACGGGAAGGACTTCCTTCGCCCCCAAGGTTCTGGCTGCATCGTCAGCATAGACGCCTCACCGGGCGCGAAGAGGACGGAGATCGCGGGCCTAAACAGGTGGCGAGGGTCCGTGCAGATCAAGATTGCGGCGGAACCAACGGAGGGAGAGGCGAATGAGGAGCTCGTCAGGTTCCTCGCAGAGGTCCTCGCGGTGCCGAGGGATTCGGTGCGGTTGCTCAAGGGCGAGCGGTCCTCCCGGAAGTCCGTCTTCCTGCCGGTCGATGTCGAGCGCGCGAGGGCCGTCCTAGGTGGTCACTGAATGATGTCCGCCCAGGAGCGTCTCGAACGGCTGGAGAAACTCGTGGACGAGCTCCATGAGAGGAGCCATGACACGCCGATAATCGTCGAGGGCCTCAGGGACGTCGCGGCGCTCAAGAAGCTAGGCATCACCAGGAACGTGGTGCCCCTGAACAAGGGCTCCTCCGTGATAGCTTTCAGCGAGGACATCGCGAAGAGGCACCCGAAGGCGATCATACTCACTGACTGGGACAGGAAGGGAGGCCATCTCGCGAGGTTGCTCCTCGATGCTCTCATGGGGACCGACGTGAAGGTCGACACCGACATAAGGGCCAAGATAGTCATACTCTCGAAGAAGGAGATCAGGGACATCGAGAGCCTTCCTTCGCTTTTGAGCAGGCTCCGGAGGATGGAGCTCCTGAAGAGCGGGGAGCGCTCCGTTGTTGATGGATAAATCATATAGAGTTGAAATCCGTTCAATCGCCCATGGCCATCTCGGAATGTTCGCTGGACATGATGAGGTCCCTGAGGATCAAGTCGGTTGAGGAGCTCTTCCGTGACATCCCGAAGGAGGTCAGGACAGACGGGCTGAGGATCCCCGACGGACTCTCGGAGCTAGAGCTCAGAAGGCACCTCGAATCGATGATGGCCGTGAACAAGCCTGCGTCCTCGCAGCCCACATTCCTCGGCGCCGGTGTGTACCATCACTTCATACCCGCGGCAGTGAAGGCCATCGTGTCGCGAAGCGAGTTCATCACGTCGTACACCCCCTACCAGCCGGAGATCAGCCAGGGAATGCTCCAGTCGCTGTTCGAGTACCAGTCGTTCATGGCGGAGCTGACTGCCATGGATGTGGTCAACTCGAGCATGTACGACGCGTCGACCGCCCTCGGGGAGGCCGTCCTGATGAGCTACAGGCTGAACAGCGGGCAGACATTCCTGCTGAGCCGGGCGATCAGTCCGGAGAAGAAGGCCGTCGCCGAGACCTATGCCCGGGGAGCGAACATCAAGCTCGTCGAAGTGGCATATGACAAGACCACTGGCATGGTCGACCTCCAGGACCTGAAGTCGAAGCTTGCGGACGGTGTCTCGGGGTTCTATTTCGAATCGCCGAACTTCTTCGGATCGATCGAGTCACAGGCGCAGGAGATCAGGACGCTCCTGGGAGACAGGACCATGGTCGTGGGAGTGAACCCGCTCGCGCTGGCCCTGATCCGACCACCGGGGGACTACAGCGCGGACATCGTGATAGGCGATGCGCAGGTCTTCGGCACGCCTCTCAACCTTGGCGGGCCCATGATAGGCATCTTCGCATGCAGGTCAGAGCACGTCAGGAAGATGCCGGGCAGGATCATCGGCATGACCGTGGACCTGGAAGGGCGCAGGTCCTACTGCATGACGCTCCAGACGAGGGAGCAGCACATAAGGCGGAGCAAGGCGACGTCCAACATCTGCACGAACGAGGCGCTCCTGGCAGTGGCGGCTGCGGCCCATCTCGCGCTCATAGGCCGGACAGGGCTGAGACAGATCGCTGCGAAGAACCTCGAGAACGCCCACTCGCTGGCCGCAAAGCTCTCGGCCATCCCAGGGTTCAGGGCACCTCATTTCAAAGGCACGCATTTCAACGAATTCGTCATGTCCTCGCACATGGATTTCAGGAGGCTCCACGAAGGGCTCCTTAAGAAGGGCGTCCACGGGGGGCTTGTCCTGGACGACATGTTCCCGGAGCTGGGCCACGCATCCCTCATCGCAACCACGGAGATGCACACGCCGGGAGACCATGACAGGCTCGTCAAGGCACTGGAGGCGGTCAGATGAAGTACCATCAGGCCGTCCACGAGGTCCCCCTCCTGTTCGAAGGGTGTGAGAAGGCCGCCCCTGGCGACAAGTTCGATGCGAGCGTGGGAGGCAAGATACCCGCATCCCTTGTGAGGAGGGATCTCAACCTCCCCGACCTCTCGGAGAGGGACGTCGTCAAGCATTTCGTCAACCTTTCAC
>JALOTQ010000062.1 GCA_025457815.1 Thermoplasmata archaeon | reverse complement strand
GGCCTTCTCTTTCTTGTTGACCGTCTTCGGGTCCTTGGCCTCCTTCGAGACCTTCTTCGCCAGGACCCTTTCGAGAATGACCTTCATGTACATCGCGTCATGCTCCAGCAGGGGCGAGCCCGAAATGATAGAAATCGGCTGGTTCCTTTCGACGATAGCCTCGGCCAGAGGCTCGAACCTGAGGTCGCCCTTCTTGATGGAAGTGAACCGCTTCTCGTTGCCGCTCTCGTGCTCGACGCCAGAGAAGTGCGCGTAGAACTCGCCATCCGTGTGGTCCCAGAGCTCGTCCAGCAGCTCATCGAAGTCCTTGGGTTCCCTCAGGATGCCGTTCTCGCGCGCGTGGTAGTGCGCGAAGTTGACCACGGGAATGACTCCCTCGACCTCCTTGCAGGTCTTGACGACCTCGCCGAGGCTCCCGAATATCTCCTGCCTGCCGCTGAGCTCGAGCCCGATCGGCACGTTGATGCCGTTCTTCTTGTAGCCCTTGGCGAGATCACGGATCCTCTCGATGATCCGCTTCTGAGCCGTCTTCTGGCTGACCTCGCCATAGAGGCCCATGTGCGTCACGACGACCGTGGCCCCGAGCTCCTTGGCCATTATGCCCCCCCACCTGATGGAGTCCATGCTCCTGAAGCACAGCTCGCCGTCGCTGACGAGGTCCATGTAGTAGGGCGTGTGTATGGAGAGTGCGACATCCAGCTCGTCCGCCATCGATCTCAGCTTCCGAAGCTCATCGTAGCTCCTCGCGATGCCGCTCGTGAGCGAGACCAGTGTGTCTCCCTTCCTGATCGTCTCATCGAGGTCAGAGACCACCTGCTCCTTGTCCCCCTTCCGCCTGATGATCTCTATGACCATGTCGGTGGTGAGGTTTCTGGGCTTGAGGCCGATCTCCTCCGCCTCTGCGGGCCTCTCCTGAACGTGGGCCCTGACCAGCTGCGCTTCCATCGCGGTGAGGCCAAGGTTGTGAACGTCCTCGATGCCATCTTTAAGTGTGCGACCCTTGCAGGACAGCGGGATTCCTGCAGGTCCAAAACGAATCATCTAAACCCCCGGGCGAGCCAGGATGTCGGTGTATATCGTATGCCATATATATCATCTATTGAACGCCGGGATGCTCTGTCGGGGCCGGTCCGCTGCCGATCCCCCTCGGCCTTGCCTCTGCCGGTTCCCAGCGTAGCCAGATGTCCGGAGCCAGCATCTTGGCCTCATCCAAATCTTTATAAACGGTCCCCACATTAAGTCGCCTACTCTCTGGATGTCGGAGGAGTCAGAATGGGACCAAAGAACAGGAAATCGAACCCCAACCTCGTGGGCCTGATACAGCGTCTGAAGGACGCTAGCAGGGTCAACGAGGCACCTGTCTGGCGAGACATCGCACTGCGGCTGGAGGCCCCGGCGAGCAAGTGGGCCGAGGTCAACATAAGCAAGTTGAGCAGGTTCGCAGGCGACAATGAGATAGTGGTCGTACCGGGCAAGCTTCTAGGGTCCGGTCAGATAAGCAAGAAGGTCACTGTCGCTGCCTACAGGTTTTCGGGACAGGCGAGGGAAAAGATCGAGAATGCAGGCGGCATGAACATGTCGATCGAGGAGCTCGTGGCCAAGAACCCCAAGGGCTCCAAGGTCAGGATAATGGGGTGAGCAGATGGCCGTGGTATTCAACGCAGATGGACTCGTGCTCGGCCGGCTCAGCTCGCACATAGCGAAGAGGCTGCGCCAAGGCGAGGAGATCGTCGTCATCAACGCCGACAAGGCGGTCGTCTCCGGAAGGCGCGCACAGCTGCTCGAGTTCTACAAGCACAGGATGACAAGGGGCGAGAGCCAGAGCAAGGCGAAGGGGCCCAACTACCCGAGAACCTCGGACCAGATCCTCAAG
Organism: Thermoplasmata archaeon; assembly: GCA_025457815.1. Lineage (GTDB taxonomy): Archaea > Thermoplasmatota > Thermoplasmata > UBA10834 > UBA10834 > COMBO-56-21. Next base: position 6,985 of record JALOTQ010000062.1, on the reverse strand, counting down.
AGAACGGTCAGGGGCATGGTCGAGTACAAGAAGCCCTCGGGAAGAGCAGCGCTCAAGCGGCTTACCGTCTACATCGGGGTGCCGAAGGAGTACAAGGCTTCCAAGTACGAAACCTTCGAAGAGGCGAGGAAGTCCCACCTGGAGAAGTACCTGCTTCTCGGGGACATATCAAAGGAGATGGGCTCTAAGCGGGAGTTGAAGTTATGAAGGTCGTCGTCGCAAGTGGCAAGCGGAAGAGCGCGGTCGCCAGGGCGAGCGTCCGAAAGGGCCGCGGACTCGTGAGGGTCAACAACGTCCCGGTCGAGATATTCGAGCCCTACCTCGCGCGCGCATTGATCAAGGAACCGCTCACTCTCGCGGGCGAGAGGTCCATCAAGGTGGACATAGACGTCAATGTCATGGGAGGCGGCGTCATGGGCCAGGCCGCGGCGTCGCGGACTGCGATCGCCAAAGGTCTCGTGCAGTTCCTCGAGGACGAGGAGCTGGAGGCGCTCTTCACGAAGTATGACAGGTCCTTGCTGGTGTCGGACCCGCGCAGGAAGCTGCCGAAGAATCCCCAGGGCAGAGGCGCAAGAAAGAAGCACCAGAAATCGTACAGGTGATGCAACATGATCATACCTGTTAGATGCTTCACATGCGGAAAGGTCATAGGGAGCGCATTCGAGGACTTCGTCAAGAGAGTCGACATGGGGGAATCCCCGAAGGACGTGCTCGATTCGCTCCACCTGGACCGGTACTGCTGCCGCCGGATGCTGCTCACGCACGCGAACTTGATCGATGAGGTCGCGCCTTACTGATCCCTCGCGTGAACGCACCCCTTCTTCTCAAAGGGCCCGTGGGGTAGCTTGGTATCCTTCCAGCTTGGGGTGCTGGTGACTCGCGTTCAAATCGCGACGGGCCCACCTTGACTATCGGACGGACTGTCCAGCCTCCGTATAGATCCCCCGCTGCAGAATCTTGAAATATCCTCTGCTCACTGGCGACTATGCGATATGCTCACAATACCAGGTGCGCCGCGAATAGATGGACTCCACTTCAGGCACCTCGAAAGAGATACAGACTTCTCAGCGATGTCGCTGGTCGGGAGAAGGAGCTACGAGGCGGACAAGGTCGATTTCTTCGAGACTGCAGACGAGCTTGCGAGCGACTACAGGAATTCCGCTGAGCCAGATCCGAGTTCCGAGATTGTCATCGCGGAGATAGGAAGGGATCCAGTGGCATACAGCAAGATATGGGTCTCTCCCGGGGCGAACGAGGAGGTCGTCTTCTGGCACGCATCTCATGTGGTCCCTGAGTGGCGGAGGACGGGTCTCCGTCAGGTGCTGTTACGATTCAGCGAGAGTAACATCGTTTCGATGGCTAGTCAGCGAGGCATCCACATGTCGTGCCCGTGCAGGGTGTGGGCGCTTGACGAGCCGAATGACTGGAGGGACCTGATCATCGCCGAGGGCTACACCCCGGGCATTCATTTCTATGAGATGGTTCGCCCCACCCTGAACGATGTCCCTGAAACTCCTCTCCCGAAGGGGCTTGAGCTGCGCCCCGTGAAGCCCGAGGACTATCCAAAGGTCTGGAACGCCTCCAAGGAGGCCTTCCGCGGCAAGCCTTGGTTCGTCGAGGGTCAGTATGATATGAAGTACTACAACTCCTGGGTCGGTTCCCCGGAGTTCATGCCCGAGCTGTGGAGAGTCGCATGGGATGGGGACGAGATAGCGGGAATGGCACGAAACCACGTAATACTGGAGGAGAACCTTAAGCTCGGCCGGAAAAGAGGCCACACCCAGCACCTCTCGGTCATGCCCAAGTGGCGGAGGAGGGGTCTGGGAAAGGCGCTACTTGGCGAGAGCCTCAGAATGATGCGCGACTTGGGCCTTGAGGAGGCCGCGCTCGATATGGAATCGCAGAGCACTACTGGTGAGCTCGATCTGTACTTGAGCATGGGCTATGAGATCCACCGAAGGTACGCCCATTACGCGAAGCAGCTGACCGTTGATTGAGGCCCGAAACCAATACTGAATCGAGGATGGCGTTGGTTCAGTCTGTCAAGCCTTTCTTCGGAGTGCCCTGAGCCACCTAACGACCCAAGTGCTGCTCGTTATGGCCCCGAGTACTAGGAGCGATGTGATTACTATGGCGATGTTCTGGTACACATTGTAGTCTCCCGCGTAGAAGAATAGCCATACGATCAGGAACACGAGCCAGCCCAGGCCCGCAACCGTATTGAGTATCCACCCTCCTGCGGGCATCTTCCATTCTGTCCCATGCCCTCCGAACTGAGACGCGTATCTGATGCCCCATGTGGCCCACGCGCCGGCGAGAATGCCGATACCCACTATGATCGAGACAAGGAAGATCGCTATGTTCTGGAACACGTCGTAGTCACCAGCGTAGAAGAACAGCCAGACTATGACAAACGCCAGCCAGCCGAAGACCACGAATATGGACAGCCCGACTCTCCACGCAAACCCAGGGGTCCTGAACATGTTCCTCTCCTCGTCGGAAATGTGCACCTCTGTCATTTCATTCACCTCTTCCTGAAACTGCTTATGACCTATTTAGGATGCTCCACGCGTTCACCCTTTCGGGGGCAACCAGGTGGACTGGCTAGATCTTCCGCACGAGCCTGGCGACCTGTCGCTCATCGGCCTTCTGGAGTAGGACCGACATGGTAGTCCCTTTCGTATGGTCCCCCTGGACCCGGTTCTCGGCAGAGACGACCCCACCGCAAGCGCTCGCAATGTACTTGACGACATAGAGGCCAAGGCCAGAGCCCGAGACCGATCTGTCGACCCTGTGGAACCGCTCGAAAACCTTCTTCTTCTGATCTTCAGGGATGCCCTTTCCCCGGTCCGAGATGCGGATGCGCCAGAAGGAAATTCCGTTCTCAGTGACCGAGTCAATGCTTATGTCGATCACTATCTCTGGGTGGGAGTCGAACTTGATGGCGTTCGTCAGCAGGTTGGTGAACAGGTTCGATGCGAGGGCGTTGCAGTTGACGTAGCAAGGTTCCACGGGCTTCTCCATGTTCACCTTGACGACCTTGTCGAGGAACATCCGCCTTGCGTTCTCGAGCGACTCTGTCAGGATGGGCTTGAGATCCACCACCGTCATGGTCTCCTCATCCAGAGTTCGCAGGCGCGACAGGTCCCGGACGGAGGCCGAGAGTTCGAAGGCTCCTTGGACTTCCTTGGTGATCATCCCGAAGTCGCGCTTCTCGTCCTCGGTGAGGTTCGGTGACTGACGGAGCTTCTCCAGATAGTGCATCGCAGCGTAGGTGTAGTTCATTATGTCGTGTGACATGAGGTCGTTCAGGTGCTCGGATTCTGTCTGCGCCTCTTTCATTTCCTTCTCTAACAGTCTCTGCTGTGTGATGTCGTTGAGAATCGCCTCGACGAACCTGCCCTGTTGCAGCTCGGTGAACCTGGCGGTTACTTCGACATACGCTTTCTGGCCGTCCTTCGTCAGTATTTCGGTCTCCAAGCCATGCACCGAGCCCTCTTTCTCGAGAAGCCAGATGATCTTCTCCCATGTCCGCGCGCCTTCCACGAACAGCGAGGATGCCTTGAGTGCAGTGGCTTCCTCGGCGGTATCGAGGCCGAGCAGTCTGAGGCCCGCAGGGTTGAAGGCCACCACGTTGCCCTCGACCGTCAGAACCCCAACTGGGTCTGGAAGCATCGCCAGCAGCGATCGATAGTTCCCCTCTGCCTTCCAGAGGTCCTCGGTACGTTTCCGGACTTGTCTTTCGAGGGACAGGTTCAGGCCCTGCAGCTCGAGATTCTTCTCGAGAATCTCCTCATTGAACTTCAGCGTGTACTCGGGACCTGCCTGGAGCGGGCTCGCCATCTCGGGAAACCTCTCTCTAAGGACGCTGACCGGGGCCACAACGAATTTGCATGCTCTCTGGTTGACCCCTAGGCATTCAATCTCAAGAGGCATGATGTCGGAATCCTCAGCAGAGTCTTTGTCCAGGACCAACCTGCATATCCAAGTCAATACCCCTGAGATGTAGGAGCACACAGGTTCACGCTGCAGGTTGCCCTTCTCCCGAAACGCTAGTGCCTCCGCGCTGTCTTGGGAACTGATCTCGGTCGTCCTCGTGCGCTCATCCAGCGCGTCGACTTGGAACGTACCGAAGCCTCGGTTAGAATACTGCTTGAGAAGGTGGTTGATCGCTTCCGAGGGCGACGTCGGGAGGGAGGCTTTGTCGAAGGTCTCGAGGAATTCCTTGGCCTCTGCCATGCCGGTGACGTACATGAAGTGCCTCTCGAAGAGGCCGACCTCCGCAAGGAGCGTCTTCTTGTGATGATAGAGCGCCCCCCCGACGTTGACGTGAATGGAACGCTTGCCTGTCGGGTCGGCCTCGCGGGCCTTCTTGCTCGGCTCTTCTGGCAGTTCGCTCCCTCCGCGGTACTTCCTGCGCCATGTTCGGGTCGAATTCGTGGCCCCTGTGGGGGTAAGGCAGGGCTTCTGGGTGCAAGGAAGATGTCCGACTAAAATACTTTGTCAGGCTAACGTCTAATCTGGGAATGAATCGCGGACGAAACCCGGAGAGCCCGGACCGTCTCCTCCACGTCGTGGACCCTGACCATGTCCGCCCCTTCCTTGACCGCCAGTATGGCTGCTGCCAGAGACCCCTCCAACCTGTCACCTGCTCGATCGCCCGTCAGCTTGCCGATGAATGACTTGCGGGAAACCCCTATGACGACCGGCTTCCCCAGGACCTTGAACTCCCTCAGGCGGGCGATGATCTCGAGGTTGTGTTCAAGGGTCTTCCCGAACCCGATGCCAGGGTCGACCATTATCTTGCGGGGGTTGACCCCTCCAGACTCCGCGTTCGAGATTCGGGATTCGAGGAATCCGATGATGTCCTCGACCACGTCCTTGTACCTCGGGCTCTTCTGCATGGTCCTGGGCGTGCCCCTCATGTGCATTATAATGGATGCTGCGTCGTGCTCCGCGACGACCTTTATCATCGAGGGGCTTCGGAGCCCTGACACGTCATTCACAATCGTCGCGCCCGCTTCAAGGGCCCTCTTCGCGACGGTCGCCTTCATCGTGTCGACAGAGACTCTGCCAGGCTTGTGCTCTGAGAGCGATCTTATGACAGGGACTATTCTGCCGATCTCGATCTCGACGGGCACAGGGGAGGCTCCGGGTCTTGTCGATTCGCCCCCAACGTCCACAACGTCGGCGCCCTCTGCGAACATCTTCCTGCCGCGTCTCCGAGCGAGGTCAGCGTCGTCCCCCAGCCCGTCCCCGGAGAACGAGTCGGGAGTGCAGTTGAGTATCCCCATGACCCGTGGTTCATCGAATCTGAGAACATAGGGACCGAGGCCCACCTCAGGCGCGTTCAGTGACCGCCTCCCACGCTTGCTTCCGGCCAATGCGACCATCTCTGATGCTCATGTGATTAGGAGCTCGTCTATGAGCTGGGCTATGTCCTTTATCTCGATGTTGACCTTGATGATCTCGTTCCCATACTTCAGATTGGTGACGCAGAACGGGCACGCCGAGACCAGCAGATCCGCCACGTCGGAAGCCGACTTGACGCGTCTCGAGGCGATCCTCTGGGCTGCAGCCGGGTCCGCCGCCCTCACACCGCCGCCACCGCCGCAGCATCTCGCAGTCTCCTTGCTCTCCGAGAGCTCGACGTACTTCGCCTCGGGTATCATGCTCAGGACCTTCCTCGGCTCGTCATAGATCTTCATGTGCCTACCCAGGTGGCAGGGATCGTGGTAAGCGATCCTCTTGGGCAGAGGCCTCAACTTCAATTCCTGCTTGGAGATGAACTGCACAAGGTGCTCGCACTCGAACGGTACTTCCACGTACTTCGGATACTGCTCCTTGAACATCCTGAGGCAGCCCGCGCAGGTGAATATCATCTTCTTAATGCCTAGCTTCTTGGCGGCCTCAACGTTGGCCTTCATCAGCTTGACGACTTCTTTCTCCTTCGCCCCGATCCTCTGCAGTGTGCTGCCGCAACAGACCTCGTCGAAGATCGTGAAGTCGACGTTCAGCTTCTTCAGGAGCGATATGGTGTGAGTCGCGATCTCAGGCATCCTGTACCTAGCTGTGCAGCCGATGAAGTATGCGATGTCTGCCTTCTTGGTGGGGACCCCGAAGTCAACCTTCGCGGTCTCGCCATAGGGGTTCTTTGTCTGCTTTATGTTGTCGATGATCTTTTTGTGGGCGGGCAGAATACATCCGGCCTCCACAAGATCCGCCCTTGCGGACTCGACGATGTCCACCACCTTGATGTTGGACGGGCAACGCCTCTCGCAGTCCTTGCAGGTCGTACACTGGCTCAGCCGCTGCACTACGGATTCATCAGCAGGAATCTCCTTCCGCGCCAGTCCGTACGCCAGTATGACCTTGCCTCGGGCCACTGAAGGGTCCCATTGGTTGTCCTCGAAGTACGGGCACACGCTCTTGCAGAATCCGCAGAAGGTGCAGGTGAGCATCTCCTTCTCGAGCTTCTTGGTCCGTTCCGCCTTGATGTACTTCCTTTTCGGCATGGGATCATATGCCTGCAATCGATGAAGGTGACCTAGGTTCCCTGGACCTTCGGGACAGTAATCACAGCGTCCATAATAAAAGTGACCTTGGCTTTGGACCCCAGCTCGCGCATGGCCCCGTCGATGGCTTCTTGGAGGCTGTTGACAGGCGTAAGGTGCGCCTTCTTGGCAACTTCGGGGTCCAGCTTCGTCACGGCGAGCATCTTGCAGTTTAGCCCTATCTCGGCCATCTTCGCCGCCTTGTGGTATCCTAGCTTGTACCCGTGCGCTATCTTCTCGAGCGCGTCCTTGGGCGTGCTCGCGCTCGCGAGCAGGTTCAGGAAATTCGGCGGGCCGACGCCGTCCCTGCAGGCGCTCACCAGTATGATGACGCCTCCGTCCTTCACAGCGTACTTCGAATTGTCCAGAGCTTTCTGGGACTGATAGAGGTCTATGTCGTACGGGAACGCCGTGACGGCAACCACGATATC
>JALOTQ010000061.1 GCA_025457815.1 Thermoplasmata archaeon | reverse complement strand
CGGCCCGTACCCCGTCCTTCTCGAACGCGAACGAGACTGCGTGGATAGACGGCGGGCTGACCCCCCTGGCCAAGGCCGCAGGTGATGTCAATGGCGACGACGTCGAGGAACTGGTCGTGATAAGCGACAACTCTCCCTTGGTCGAATGCTACCTCGGATTCGGCGGCACCCCAGTGATAATCACTCTCGGATACGTGCCCCGTGAAGTCATTGTCGAGGATTTCAACAAGGACGGATCTGCGGAGGTCCTCGTCTTCTCCACGAGCAGCAAGACACTCAGCGTGGTGTCGGGCGCGAGCCTCTATCCTGGGTCAGTCAGGCAGCTCACTTGCGGCGGAAAGGTCATGGACGTCACCACCGGGGATTTGGACAACAGATACGGCACTGACATCGTCGCGGCCACGGACGAGGGCGAACTCAACATCTTCTTCAACGGCGGGGGCTCCATACCATTCGGAACCCCTCATGAGTTCTCTCCGACGCCAGGAGTTGGGATATGGTCCATCGCAGTCGGTGATTTCGACAGCGACGGGCTGGAGGACATTGCGTACACTCGCCCCATACGGAAGATCACTGTGCTGTACCAGAGCCCTACCAGCGCGTTCAGCACGTCATCGATGTCGACGAATCTGACTCACACGGATGGGCCCGATTTCACGGCTATTTGGAGCGGGGACATTACCGGTGACGGCAAGGACGACATCGTTGGGATGCGCCCGTCCGATCCATCATTGTACCTCTTCGACCAGCTTGACTTCGTGTCCTCCCCGTATCCATACGCGACGCTGGACCTGCCCGAGGTGCCCTTCTGCGTGTCGGTCACGGATGCGACAGACGACGGCCCGTCCGATGTCCTTGCCATATTCGGCTCCGCCGATCTCGTGTTCCTATACAGGCAGAGCGGAAGCGGACTTCCGGATCTTCCTTCCATGGTCTTCGTCGCAGGGGCCCGCCCTGTTTTCGTCACAATAGGTGACGGGACGGGTGACCACAGGGGGGACCTGCTTTCATTGGACGCCGGTTCCAAGACCGTCTCGATGTGGCAGCAGGTGAACTTCGGCCCCGTAGCGGATGCCGGTGGTCCCTACCATGCGGAAGAAGGGAGCTCCGTCCAGTTCGAAGGCAGCGCGATCACCGGGACTTCGGAAATCCCGTACATGGAGTACAACTGGAGTTTCGGGGACGGCTCTGAGACGGGCTGGGTGCGCAACCCGCGCCCGACCCATACCTACCTGGCCGTCGGCAACTTCACCATAGATGTTGATGTGCGGGATCCCGTGGGCCTGACCTCGTCGGACTCAACCTACGTCGTCGTCGAGGACGCATCGCCCCATGTGGCATTCACATGGTCTCCTGAGCCCGTGGCCGAGGGCGTGAACGTGACATTCGAGGACACGAGCACCTCCTACGACCCGATCGCCTCCCGGGAATGGACGGTGGACGGAGTCCCAGCTGGAGGCTCGGAGGCGCTCAAGGTGGAGTTCCAGGACGGAAACCACACCGTGACGCTGGAGTTGGCTGACTCCGACGGCAGCGTCAGATCCCTAACGGAACTGATACCTGTCGCCTCGTCCGCCCCGGATCTGCGGCTCACTGGACCAGCAGTCGTCACCGAGGGGATACCCGCCCAGTTCCAGGTGTTCGTGGATGAATGGCACGGGGCGCCGGTGGATCCAGTCGTGCTCTACGAATGGGACTTCTTCTATGTTCCAGGCAACTTCGTCCCTGACCTCTACGCGCCCAGCAGCGACACCGTCAGTCGCATCTTCTCTGCCGACTCGTACATCAAGGTGAACCGGGTCGCAGTGAGGGTCACCGACTCCGACGGAGAGTCGAACATCACCACATGGGATATCTGGGTCTACGACACCCCCCCTAGCGCGAGCTTCGTCATCACCGACCCCTCCCCGGTGGAGGGCACCCCGTTCAGCTTCCTGAGCTACTCGACATCCTACGACGGCATAGTGAACTGGACATGGGAGCTCGAGTACCCCGGCGGCGGGATTGTGTGGTATTACGATACGGGCCAACAGATGGCCTTGAGGCAGTTCGACGAGCTGGACAATGGCGTTTACACGATGACCCTCAGCATACGTGAGCTCGACGGAAACACCAGCAGCACCGACCTGACCTTCACGGTGCTCGAGATCCCCCCATCCGTGGTCCTATCCACGGTACCAGTTGACGAATGGCCGGGGTACTACCAGGAGTTCTACACCGTCACGTTCGAGGCGAGCGTCCTGAGCCTCGACAGCATCGTCTCGTATCAGTGGGACTTCAGCGCCTCGGGAGGGGAGTTCGTCTCTGATGCCACCACGGCCGTAAATCACACGGTGCACTTGTACGGTCAGATCGGGAACTACACGGCAAAGGTCAGGGTCACAGACTCAGACGGTTCCTACATGGTACAGTCCGTCTTCGTCGAGATAAGAGACAAGCCCATCTTCGGGGACTTCGGCGGGCTCGTCAGGGTCATCAGAGATCCGAACAACACCAGCAATGTCACCCTCGACTTCCTTCCGCTCCTGTACTGGTTCCCCGATGCCAATTGGGTTCACATCGAATTCGGGGACGGCTCCTCCGTGACAGTGGAGGACGATCTCCTGATCCCTGTCCACCATTCGTACGTTCCCGGGGACGACTACATGCTGAACGGGACCTTCAGGGACGACGACGGCTACACGTACTCCGCGCAGCAGGTGTTCTGGTGCGATCCACCTACCATAAGCATGATCAACCCGTTTCCCGGAGCCGTGATCAGAAGCGGCACGCTGATAGTCTTCCAGATCGAGCCAGGGTCGACGCAGCTGAAGTCTGCCGTGTTCGCTGTCGATGGGAGCTCGGACTGGGGCTGGAGCACCCTGTACACGATTGACACAGCCAACTGGGTCAGCTGGAACCATTCCATCGTGGTCACCGCGAAGGACTACGGCGGGAACACAGTCAGGCTCGCGACGCACGTGATAGTGGACAACGTGACTCCGGAGGCTTTGCTCCACTCGTCCCGCGACTCAGTCTATGCTGGGGACAAGCTGAACATCACGATACGCGTGGACGACGACAACGTCGAGGCCAGTGGCATCGTGCTCTTCGTCCAGTTCCAGGGAGATGAGTCGTTCTCGTCGTTCTCGGTCGGCGAATCGTCGGAGAACGTCTTCTTCCGCGTGTTCAACGTGCCCCTCAGGGAAGGGAATGTGTCCTTCTATGCGATTGTGACCGACCTTGCGGGGAATTCGATGGAGACGCCGCTCTACACCGTGGCCGCTGAGTACCGCTTCATCTACTGGGCATGGCCTTACCTCGTCCTGACTGCGGCCGTCGCGGCCTTCGCCACCGGCGGATACTTCTTCCGCGAATCGCGCCTGGCGGTGGACGAGGCCTTCGTCGTCTACAACGACGGCAGGCTGATATCGCACAGCACCCGGAGGCTCAAGCCGGGCATGGACGACCATGTGCTCGGGAGCATGTTCGTGGCCATACAGGATTTCGTCCGGGACTCATTCAAGGACGTCACGTCATTCACGCTAAGGCGCCTCGACTTCGGCGACAAGAGCATCGTGATCGAGAAGGGAGAGCACGTGTTCTTGGCAGCGGTTCTCCACGGACAGGCCTCCCGCAAGGTGGCCGTCAGGATGCAGCAGGTCGTCGAGGAGGTCGAGGAGGTCTTCGGGGCGCAGCTAGAGGGCTGGGACGGGAACCTCGAGAAGACGAGAGGCGTCGGCGACATCCTGAAGAAGATGTACTCGAAGACCCCCGTGTTCGCATGGTCCCTCAGGCGGAAACCGTAGGTGTTCACTTGTCCCTGCCATTCCCTGACCCGATCATAGTCGTGGGGGTCACAGTCTTCTGCGCCGCGATGGCCGCCGCCACGTATCATCGCAGGATATTCGACCTGTCAGGCTCGCTCGCCGCGTTCGTCGTGGGCATGGTCATCGGCATATGCGGCTCGGTCCTCTGGCTAGTCCTCCTCCTGATATTCCTCATCACCAGCTTCGTCGCGACGAAGTACAAGTTCGACTGGAAGAGGTCGGAGGGGTTCCAAGAGGGCGCCAAGGGCGAGAGGACCTGGAGGAACGTCGCCGCGAACGGGGCGGTCCCGACCCTCGTGGCCTTCCTGAGCTTCCTGTCCGTCGCCATGTTCCCCGAGGAGAGCATCCTTCCCAAGGATTCGGCCAGCTTCCTGTTCGTGACTTCCATCGCGGTCGCGGCCGCGGACACGACGGCGAGCGAGATCGGGATAATCGATCCAAGGGTCTACATGATAACGACCATGGAGAGGGTGCCCCGGGGCGTGGACGGCGGCGTGTCCCTGACCGGCCAGCTTGCGGCATTCGTCGCCGCGGCCTACACGTCCGCAGTCGCGTACTTCATGTTCGCAGTCTTCGATGCGTCACTGCTCGCGGGGCCCGCGACGCTGCTCGTCCCCATGCTGTGCGGCTTCCTGGGATGTCAGATTGACAGCGTGATCGGTGCAACCCTCGAGCGCCAGGGCAAGGTCGGCAAGCTGGGCAACAACTTCGCGTCGATTTCCCTGGGGACTCTGATCGCGTTCGCGCTCGCGTTCTTCTAGAGCCCCTCGATGGTCTCTACCAGTGTGTCCATGGCGGTGGTGTATCCGTCTGCGTCAGGGCATCTCTTCTCGGACCGGAGAGCCACCTGGACTGCCTTCATACCTGCCTGTTTCGCGCCCGCGACATCGCTTCTGACGTCGTCGCCGACATGGACGGCCGCCCTCGGAACGACCTTCAGCTTCTCGAGGGTGGTTCTGAAGGCGCCCTCTGCCGGCTTCCTCACCAGTATCTCGTTCGAGAAAGTTGTGACATCGAAGAACTCCAGGATGCCCATGTCCCTCAAGATGGTCCTGAGGACCGAGCCGGGAGTCCTGCCAGTGTTGGAAATGAGGCCCAGCTTGTACCCGCTCGACTTCACATCCGCCAGCGTGCTCTCCACATACGCCCGCTCGATTTCCGCGAGGTCCGCACCGCTCAGCTTGCTCCCGAGCTTGTCGTCGATGCATGTCGCCATGAACAGGACTTGGTCCCTGACGGGCATGTCCCTGGCCTTGCCCCAGGTGAGCGCGAGGAAGTCCCCCGTCTTGTCGTAGGCAGCCTTGATCTCCTCCCCGGAGTGCGCCAGCCCCCTCGAAGCCAGTATGTCGCCTATCATTCTCACCCTGAGCTTCGCGACCTTCTGAGCCCCGCCAGGGTACTCCTGGATCAAAGTGTCCCAGAGGTCGAACGTGACTGCGGCGAATCGCTTCATGTGCCTTTGCGCCTAAGGCGCGCTCATTTAATCAAGCCCACCCATCTACCCAGGGAGCATGTCGTGAGGCTGGACATGCTCCTCTGAGGCCGTTTGGGCCCCGGACAACCCTTATATAGGACTTCGTTATTAGACGGCTCAGAGAGCGGTTTGACGGCCAAAGTGGCGGGGTCACACCTGGTCCCATTCCGAACCCAGAAGTTAAGCCCGCCTACGTTCTCCGTGGTACTGAGGTGCGCGAGCCCTCGGGAAGCCTAAGACCCTCAGGGGTCTCCTGGCCATAGCGGCTAGATGCACTAGCCAGGTACCTTCGGGTACAGGGTGAACTGCATCGCTTGAAACCGCTACGGCCTTGGTAAGCTGTCAGCCACTCTCGCTTTTCCTTTCTTATCTCATGCGAGGGCCCTCTGGTACTCACCACGAAGGGTTTATATCAAGACACTGAGCTTTTCGAGCAGGAGCTGGCAACGTTGGCTCTTTCCCCCGAAGAGAGGTTGATTCTTATCGCGGTCCTCGCGATCCTAGGCCTGCTCGTGGTCTACTTCGAGATCAGGTACATGAAGGGCAAGAGCAAGGAGGTCCGGCGCGCGGCCGTGCGAAAGGACGAGGCGTTCAACGCGGTCCTCACGACGCGCACGGTGGCCAATGTCATGGCCAGACAGGGTTCCGATACGACCAAGGCCCAGTACCTGGTCGACAGCGCGAAGCAGGCGATGCAGTCGGGCAACTACGAGAGGTGCATAACCCTGTGCGAGCAGGCCCGCGAAGAGCTCAAAGGGGTCCCCGTGGAGTCCGAGGGGCAATCACAGGAGGAAGGCGAGCTCGAGGCCATCGCGCAATCGGTCTTGTCCGTCGACAAGAGAGCGCCTCCGCAACCTGACACATATGCGGGCACCAAGCTCCCCGGCGACCAGGACGGGAGCTACCTCAGCGCGAAGTTCGAGATCAACACGGCGAAATCAGACCTTAGCAAAGCCAGGGAGCGCGGCGCGGAGACGCAGCAGGGCGAAACCCTCTTGGTCGATGCTGAGACTGCCTACGAGTCGGGGAACTACTCCAAGGCACTCTCGCTCGCCGTGAAAGCGCGGAAGAGCGTCAACGAGCAGGCGGCCCGCGAGGCCATACCGCTCAAGCTGCCCAAGGACCGCGAGGCGCCGAAGCCGGACAGCGGCCAGGCAGCTCCGTCCAAGAAGTCCGAGACCAGATGCTTCGACTGCAGCTCCCTGCTCGAGCCAGACGACGATTTCTGCGGAAAGTGCGGCGCGAAGATCGCCCGTGACCGGTCGTGCAGCGTATGCGGCACAAAAGCCAGGTCCACCGACAAGTTCTGCAGGAAGTGCGGGGCGGAAGTCTAGGCAGGGTACTTGTTCTTGACGATCACGGCCGCCAAGGCGCCTGCGCCGAAGCCGTTGTCGATGTTGACGACCCCGATGCCGCTTGAGCAGCTCGACAACATGCCCAGGAGCGCGGCCAGCCCTTCGAAGTTGGCCCCGTACCCGACGCTCGTCGGGACAGCTATGACCGGCCTGCTAGTCAGCCCCGCGACGACGCTCGGCAGCGCCCCCTCCATGCCAGCGAGCACTATCACGACGTCGGCCGACTCGAACTGCTTCAGGTTCGCGGTCAGCCTGTGGATCCCGGCGACGCCCACATCGAAGAGCCGGTCGACCGCGCATCCCAGAAGTCCCGCGGTGACAGCGGCCTCCTCGGCCACGGGGATGTCGGACGTCCCCGCCGTCACGACGAGGACCTTGCCTTTCGCTGGCCGCCTCGTGACTCCCACCGTGACTATCCGGGCTTCTGGATACCATCTCACCCTCGCGCCGAGTCTCTTCCTCAACAGCCTGTACTTGTCCTCGTCCATCCTGGTGAAGACCGCCTCGTCGCCGCGCTCGAGCGTTCGTTCGGCTATGCGCTGGATCTGGCCATCTGTCTTCCCGGGCGAGTAGATGGCCTCAGGGATTCCCTTCCTGAGTTCCCTGTGGCGGTCCAGCTTCGCGAACTTCAGGTCGTCGTACGGCAGCGTCCTGAGCTCGTCGAGAGCCTGCCGCACGTCGCATTCTCCCTTGCTCAGCCTCTTCAGAACCTTCTCGATTTTCCTCGGGTTCATCGCCCGAGCACCTCATTTAGGCTGCCCATACGGTAGCCCTCGAGGTCTATTGACACATAGGTGAATCCGAGTGACCTGAGCTTCTTCGCGACGGCCATCCGTACGCCCGGGTCCGAGAGCCTCTCTATATCCTCTGGATGCCCCTTCGCCTTGAGGTACTCCTCGCCCTCCTCGATCATCGCGAGCTTCTCGTTCGTGATGGATTCCCCGTACGGTATCCTCGTGGCGAGGCATGGAGCGGCCGCCTTGTCCACGGTCGGCAGTTTCAGGAACCTCGAGATCTCCCTCACGTCCTCCTTCGTTATGCCCGCCTCGGCCAGCGGGCTCTTGACCCCGAGCTCGTCCTTGGCCTTCATGCCTGGCCTGTAGTCTTTGCTGTCGTCGGCGTTGGAGCCGTCCAGGACCTGTTTGAGGCCAAGCTCTTGCGCGATCTGCCTGACACGTATCAGGTACGCCGTCTTGCAGATGTAGCATCTCTCGGGGGAGTTGCTGACCAGCTCGCGGTTCTCGAGCGGGTCGACCTCCGCGACGACGTGCTTTATCCGTATCTTCCTGGCGACGGCCTTTGCGGCCTTCAGCTCGGAAGCCGCGAACATGGGGGAGTCGATTGTGACTGCGACTGCCCCTTCACCGAGCTCGTCCCGCGCGATGGCCGCCACAAGAGTCGAATCCGCGCCTCCGGAGAACGCGACCGCAACGGACCCGCAGGATGCTATGAGCTCTCTCAATCCCCGTAGTTTGCCCTCAATCCATCTCATCGGGTGCGAAAGGGCCAGGCGGTTATTTCTAATTTTAGTACCCCGGCTCTCCTCGATCCGATGTCCCGACGGTCGCCCTTCGGGAGGTCTCCGCTGGGCAACAAATAAATAGCGTGAAGGCACGTAAGAAAGGCCCCGGTGGGCTTCGGAGGAAAGCATGGGTGAGGAGAACACAGTCTACATTGGGAAGAAGGCCACGATGAACTACGTCCTCGCCGTGGTCTCTCAGATAAACGCTGGCTGCGACAACATATGCATCAAGGCCAGAGGACGCGCGATAAGCAGAGCCGTCGACGTGGCTGAGATAGTCAGGCACCGGTTCGTCCAGGGCCTGGACTACAAAGACGTCAAGATAGCCACGGAGTCCCTGCCAGGGCAGGACGGCGGCAGTGCAAACGTCTCCTCGATAGAGATCTACATGGCCAAGTAGGCCTGGGAGAGTAGGCGTTCCGTAGGTCCGCGCCCGACCAGCGTGGATGCTAGCGCATGATGCGCGAGAGTTTTATGGTAACGTGACGCAATGGGTTGATATCGGGTGCACGCACTGCACTCACGCAAGTGATCGGATGGACCTTGTTAAGCTGGGCGGGAGCGTCATCACGGACAAGGGAAAGCTGAAGACCTTCCGGCGCCAGGTCTGCGAAAGGCTGGCCAAGGAGCTGGGAGCCGCGAAGAACACGCTGTGCGTCGTCCATGGCGCAGGCTCATTTGGGCACATCGAGGCGAAGAAGCATGGGCTCCACTTAGGCTACAAGAAGGACTCGCAGCTGCATCATGTGGCGGCTGTCCAGCGCGATGTGAGAGAGCTGAATCTCAAGGTCCTCGAATCGCTGATCGATCACGACATCAGGGCCGTCTCGATACCTCCAGCCTCCTGCGCGACCTTCAAGCGCGGCGCCATCAAGAGCTTCGACCCATCATGCTTCGAAGGCCCTCTCGAGATGGGCCTCACCCCGGTCTCTTTCGGCGATGTAGTCCCCGACGAATCGACCTGGTTCAGCATCTGCTCCGGTGACCTGATAATGGGAGCGCTGGCATGGTCCCTCAAGCCAAGGCTGATAGTGTTCTGCGCCGACGTCGACGGGGTGTACGATGGCGACCCTAAGATAAACAAGAATGCGACCCTGATCCCTGCCCTAGATCGCGCGACCTTGTCATCCATCCGCCGCTCAGAAGCGACCAGGGCGGACGTGACGGGCAGCATGCATGGGAAGCTCGAGCGGATGCTGGCCATGGCCCAGCACTGCGAAAAGTGTATGATAGTGAACGGCAATGTTCCGGGCAGATTGGAGAAGGCCCTTCGGGGAGAGAAGGTCCTGTCGACTGTAGTTGTCCCCGAGTAGGTGTACTGGGATGCCCGAACAAAGGAACGCTCCGGATAGACTTATCGAGAGAAGGAAGCACGACCACATCGAGATCGTGGCCAAGGAAAATCTCAGCCAGGACTACATCTACTGGGAGGACGTGAAGCTCATACACAACCCGCTCCCGGAGATAGATTTGGAGGAGATCGACACCTCCGCGACGCTCTTCGGACGGAAGCTCAAGGCCCCCATAATCATAAGCGCCATGACCGGCGGCTACGGAAAGGCAGAGGAGATAAACCGGAACCTGGCCACTGTAGCGGCGGAGTTCGGCCTCGGCATGGGGGTCGGGAGCCAGAGAGCGGCCCTCGAGCACCCGGAGCTTGTCAAGACATACTCGATACTGAAGGACTACGACATACCGCTCAGGATAGCGAACCTTGGCGTCCCGCAGCTCATCAAGCAGGGCGAGGCATCCCCGCTGACGATCGACCACGGCAAGGCCGCCATGGAAATGATCGACGCTCATGTGCTTGCGATTCACCTGAATTACCTGCAGGAGGTCGTCCAGCCCGAAGGGGACACGAAGACCAGAGGCGGCCTGAAGGCCATCGAATCCTTCGCCTCCGCGCTCCCGATCATCGCCAAGGAGACCGGTGCTGGAATGCCCCGAGAGGTCGCTTTGAGGCTGAAGAAAGCCAAGGTGAAAGGCATCGACGTGGGCGGGCTGGGAGGCACCAGCTTCTCCGCGGTGGAGTACTTCAGGGCGAGGTCTGCGGGCGACTCGACGAGGGCGAACATCGGCGAAACCTTCTGGAACTGGGGGATACCCACCCCGGTATCCGTCGTGCTTGCCAACGTTGGCATACCAGTCATCGCAACGGGTGGTCTGAGGAGCGGGTTGGATGTCGCGCGCGCCATCGGCATCGGCGCATCCAGCGGGGGCATGGCCGGAAGGTTGTTGCCTGCCGCCCTCGAAGGGCGAGAGGCCTTGTCCCGGGAGCTAGGTACGATAGTGCAGGAGCTCATGGCCGCTATGTTCCTCGTGGGCGCCAAGAACATTAAGGATCTATCGGATACAAGGGCCATCGTGACCGGCCGGTGCAAGGATTGGCTCGACCAGCTGGGAGAGTGATTCGATCGACGACTACAGAGACAGAGTCAAGAAGATCAATGGTTACCTGATGCGCTCATTGGACATAATCGAGGACGGCAACCTCAGGGCCGCGATGGCGCACTACCCGGCAGCGGGTGGAAAACGCCTGCGGCCATTGCTCGCAACGATCTCCTGTGAGGCGCTGGGGGGCAAGGCGGACATGGACGAGGACGACACGCGTCGCGGGATCAAGACGGTGCACGCGACCTACGGCGTTCCGGAAGCCATCCTGTCGGGAGACGCCTTGTTCGCCCGTGCGTTCGAGCTTGCGCTCGACTCCGATGTCGGAGACTCAGAGCTCGTCAAGCTGGTCGACATCCTGGCCAGGTCCGTCCGCCTGCTCGCCGAGGGCCAGCAGATGGACATGGACTTCGAGAAAGTGCGCACGGTCACCTCAGCACAATACATGAAGATGATCGAGCTGAAGACCGCCGTACTGTACCAGGCCGCGGCTCAGGGCGGGGCGATCGTCGCGAAGGCGAGGCCGTCTCAGGAGAAGGCGCTGGCCGAGTACGGCCGCCTGATCGGGCTCGGATTCCAGATTTGGGACGACGTGCTCGACCTCAGGTCCGACCAAGCAACCTTCGGCAAGCCCGTCCTGAATGATATCAGGAACGGCAAGAAGACCCTGATAGTTGTGCAAGCGCTCGAGGATCTTAGAGGCAAGCAGCGGACGGAATTCCTTTCGGTCCTGGGCAAGAAGAACGCCTCCCTGTCCAAGCTCGAGAGGGCCAGGGACATCCTGGAGGAGGTCGGGGCAATCGACCATGCGGTCAGGGTCGCGGATGGTCTGGTCGAAGGAGCCAAGGATAGGCTGAAGGTGCTCAGACAGAGCGAGCACAAGAAGGCCCTGGTGGCGTTCGCGGACTATGTGGTCAAGAGGAAGACCTAGACCACGCCATTCTTGGTTATCTTGAAGTCCGCCTTGCGTCCCTCCTCCAAATGCCTGTGCTTCACAATCACCGCGCGCCTGCTGCTCGTGCCGGCCTTCTCGAGGCGCACTATCGCCTTGGCGTTGTGGAGGAGGACGTGTCCGCCCAGCGGTTCGAAGGTACCCTTCTCGATGTCCGTGTATACTTGCGATGTCAGCACTATCGGGATGTCCTTGCTCCTCGCCGCTGAGAGGAGTTTCGCCAGCTGAGGGCTCAGGGATTTGCGCGCCCCCCTCTCCTCGTCGTTCCTGGTGAGCCTGTAGTGAATCGTCGCGGAGTCAAGGATCATCACGCCGACCTCCAGCGAGCTCTCGGCCAGCTTCACCGCCTTATCGACGAACTTCTCCTGGTCCTCGAAGTTGTGCGGCTCGAACATGAGTATGTTCTTCATGACCTCTTCGTAGTTCTCCCCCGCTATCTGCTTCAGCCTCTCCAGGGAGACCCCTTCCGTGTCGATGTAGACCACTTTCTTGCCGGAGCCCGCCACGATGCTGGCGATCTGGAGACAGATGTTCGTCTTCCCGGAGCCTGCCTCGCCGAAGAACAGGGTTATGGCGCCACCCTCGAGCCCTCCCTCCAGGAGGTCGTCCAACGCTCTGGAACCGGTCGACAGGTGGGCCATGCATCACGATTGGAGTGGTTGGTGATAAGCGTTTGGTGTGCATGCGATGGCGCGGGCCGTATGCACTGGGCCAGTCCCCGGTAACAAAACGGAAATAGACCCGGAACGCTGCTCTCTTGGGGGTTTGGATGAAAGGAGCCTTTCGGGTCGCACGCATCTCCGTTCTGAGCCTGATCGCCATTATCGTCACCATGGGTTCGTTCCTGGCCCTGTCAAACCCGATCGCTCCTCCCCCGCGCGAAATCGACACGACCTTCAGAATCGATGACACGCCATCAGGAATCCTCCTTCTCATCCTGATGAACATACTTGTCAACCTCTTCTGGATCTGCATACTGCTGCTGTTTGTCGGCAGGCGCTACGGTGCCGCCTCGATGGATGTCCCAACCACTGGTCTGGCCTTCGTCCTGCGGGTTCTGTCCGTCGCAGCTCTCGTGACGCTGATCGGGGCGTTCGTGGACTATGCCTTCGTGATGGGGGTGGACGCTGATTACAGCCTTCGATGGAGGGTGATTCAGCTCGATCTTCTGAACTGGCTTCTGGCGATGGGGATCATATTCCTGTCCATAGTCTGCGCGGCGTACCTCTTTCTCAGGATGACTGCGAGGCCGCTGCTCATGCTCGCTGGAACCATAACTGCTCTCAATCCCGTCTGGTGGCTTCTGACGGGGTGGCTCGGCAACGACGTCCCGATGGCAACGATGATATTGAGCGCACTCATCTTGCCGATCGCGGTCAAAGGCCTTCTGGATCTTCACGGGCGTCTGGCGTCCGAAGAGAGGCTCCAGTCTGCCGCCCAGGCGAAGCAGACCCCCGACGCCAATTGACGCAGCCTTATTAGTCCGGACATTGTTAGACAGCTCGTGGCGGTCCACAGGGTCGGCGCCGAGGCGAGACTGGACTCGGCCTCATGGATGGACAGAGAGGTTGTCGTCAAGCGGCGCGTGGTGAAAGGCTACAGGCACCCCATCCTCGACAGGAACCTCCAGACGATGCGCATCAAGAACGAGGTGAGGCTCATGTCGGAGGCCAGGCGGGCAGGCATCGCCGTCCCGGTGATCTACTCCGTCGATCTCGCGGCCAACAGCATCGCGATGGAGGAGATACGCGGCACGCGCGTGAAAGACGCCCTTGAGCAGCTGCCGGAGACCGAGGCCAAGAGGGTCTGCGAGAAGATCGGGGACATTGCGGGCAGACTCCATCAGAACGATATCGTCCACGGCGACCTCACAACGAGCAACATGCTCCTTGACGGCGACAGGATCGTGTTGATTGATTTCTCCCTGGGCTCCAAGAGCACCGAGCTGGAGGACAAGGGAGTCGATATGCACCTGCTCGAGGAGGCGTTCCATTCGGCGCACTTCAGGAGGAGCGGGCTCTACGAGGCCGTGAAGGAAGCCTACAGCCGGTCGTACCCGGGAGGGGCTGATGTCCTTCGCAAGGTGAAGGACATAGAGAAGCGCGGCAGATACATGCGCAAAGAATAGGACGGTACTGAGAAAGATTGGAAGTGGTTTGCACTGCGGAGCCTTTCGAGCTAGGGGAGGAAAGACGCTCCGCAGTTGTTCTGTCTCGTTCAGGGAACGATTACTGGGTCTGGTATCACCAGGTCATCGAACTTGGGGAATGCGGCCTCATCTGCGATGATGCTCACATCCACCAGGAACCCCGCCTTGAGCATGACACTGACCGAGATCACGTCACCCTCTGCGTACCCGCCGACCACTGTGGCGGCCAGGTCAGGCAGCGTTATCGTGACCAGCGCCTGTCCTTCGACAGAGACTACTTCGACCGCGTCTGCGCGACCCACGATGTTACCGTCCACATCGACGATAACGGGCTCGCAGCCGTTGATCTGGAAGCTCTCGCTCATCTCAACGAAGGTTGCTGTCCCATATGCGACGCTGAGCTCTCCAACGACCATCCCGATCGGCTCAACCGATGCGAGCTGTCCGTTGACCGGGTCGACATAGGCCAGGTCTCTGAGCCTCAAGTTGACTGTGTAGACGACCTTCTTCCACTGCATCACAGGGTTGCCTGGCGCTGTCCAGTCGCCCTGCTTCACGGTCATCTCTCGCTTGACGGCGAAGTCATCAGTGTAGATGTCGCTGTGTACCGCACTTGCGACGTCCATGTTACCGTCCGCATCCAAGTCCTCTGCGTCATAGACGATGTAGTTGGTCTCGTCCATGATTGGCAGGTATTCAACAGGTCCTGCATTCGCTGGCTTGGTCGCGACTGCGCCGAGGATCGCCGCGGTAGCCACTGCGAGCACCGCGCAGACTGAAATCGCTAAGGCCAAGAACTTGGCTCCGAAGGGCGATGCCCGTCCGCGTCCCGACGAGATGCGCTTGGCCAGCTCACTCTCGAATCTCTTTTCCATTTACCCACACCTCTGTTTCGTTGGTTTCGAATGCCAAGGAAAGGCATACCGGTGAGCGCAGATGCGCTCCTCCGAGCACAGACGGGCTCGCCCGGGCGCTCGGTCCTGCCTTCATCCCGATTCTACTTCCGAACGGCGAGCAGTCCGGACTATTCATAGGGGTTGTGGTGCAAGTTTCAAAGGTTGATACATGCTTAGAACAATCTGGACGTTGTTGCCAGGAACTCGCCTCGACGACAGATCGTTCAGAGACGGTTCAGGTTCGGGAATGTGCGAAGTCGATCCGCAGCATCCTAGAAACAGAAGATGGTAAGGGGTTTCGTACACGAGGGCCGCTGTGCGATCACGCGGGAACGCACTTGCACTGGGACTGCCACATGTGTGGCGTCTCCTCGTCCACTAGCTCCGAGTAGTAGAAGCTCCAGAAGTGCAAGATTGGCTCCTCGTCTTCCAAGCTGTCGATGCAGGATCCATCCTGCAGCTTGAGCTGGTCCTGGGTCTTGTTCTGCAAGCAGTCGCCGCCCATGGCGAGCGATTCCGCGGACAGCGTCTCGTTCAAGCAAGAGCCGTCCTTCAGCCTGTCCTGGGTCTTGTTTTGCAGGCAGTCGCCGTTCATGCCCCCAGATGCATCTGCGCTCTCGAGAGCCTCATCGTCCACGCAGGAGCCGTCCTTCAGCTGAAGCTTGTCCTGCGTCTGATCGCAGTCACCGCTCATGCTTCCGGCTGCGACTGTTGCCAGTCCGCCGAACATCACGAACGCGCCGACCATCAGGGCGATCCATGTCTTCCCTATCATGTGTTTTCACCCCCTCTTGTTCAGAGGATTACTCCGGGACGCTGACCGGGGAGATTTTGATAAGTGGCTTGTGGTACAAGTATCAAAAGCTAGCACAAGATTCGATGGATGCGCGCCATGTCAGTATAGAAGAAAACTAGGAAATTGTTTAGATAGGAACGGAGCGGGATGCCCCCTCAGCCGTTCCGATGGGTTTCAATCGGCGAGGCTTACTTGCCTCTGTGTCCGCCGCCACCGTTGCCGTTGCCGCCGCCACCGCTCGAGCCACCCTTGGCCATGAGCACGCCGATGTACAGGTAGGCATTCGCGCCGACGAGTCCGCCGGTGCCGATGACCGCAACTGCTGGGTCTCCGATCGGGAGCAACTCGTATGCGACCGGGTCTGCGTCCTCAGCCAGGACAAGGCTCCTCGCAGCGTACATGACGCTGTATCCCGGAACGCTGACAGTGACCTTCGGGATCCCTGCTGGAACACCGGTCGTGTCCCACAGCATGCCGTAGATCAGGTGTCCGGCCTTGTTTATCTCTCTGCCGAGCTCCGACTCGTCTCCCTCGACGGCGAAGTCCGCGACGAAGGTCTTGCTGTATTCAGTTCCAACCTCGATTGTGACCGCGATGTACGATACGGACACCATCCAGGTGTTCAGTATCAGGCTCGGGTCCGCCATCAGGTCCGCCTGGTCGTACACGACGCCGGTCGTCATGTCAGCGTTGACCACGACAGGTGTGCTCAGAGCGGTCGTCGGAAGGCCGTCCGCATCTGTCGCTGGGACGGTTCCGTCCATGACCTTCAGGACCATCGTCTCGATTCTTACGAGGTTGCCGATCCTCCACTGCGGCGTGAACGCCATGTTGTCGGCGAAGTACACCGCGAACTCGGGGGCGCTGTCTGTTGGCGTGAACGGTATGGGGACAGGTGGTTCCTCCGAGGCTCTCACGACCATTGCCGATGATACCAGAACCATCAGCAAGGCCATCGCTAGCGCTGCGCTCTTTCTATATTTCATGTGTTACGATTCCTCCCCTTACACTACACACAGTGCTAGACTGTGCTGAGGTAATCATGGCCGCAATCGTATTAATCAATTCTAGTACACCCCTCAACATAACATTGTTAGAGAAAGTGGATAACGATGTTACTGGCGGGCTGACAAACGTCAACTAGAATGCCGTCGGGCCGCATCAGAACCTCGGTCTCGCGCTATATAAGCAGACCCGCGCAAGGTAGATATAGCGTCATTCCGACCCAGAAGTTCCAATGGAAGTTCTACGCCTGTACCAAATCCATTATTATGCTCCGGATTGATGTTGCATCGCACATGACCCGAAGGTTCGTAACATCGTTAACCATAGTCGCCATTTTCGTCATTGGCGTCCTTCTGGCGCCGCCGGCACCCGTAGAGTCAGCGGCACAGGGGGAGATCACCTATACGGTGGATGCCGACAGGATAACGATCAGCACGCCGAACATGACCGTGGTCCTTTCGACGCTCTATCCGGCCGCCGTGGTCTTCACTGAAGGAAACGAGAGCGAGCCCGGGGATGGGTTTGTGCTGTCTGCAATCCTGGGGTACAACCAGAGCATGGACAACACCATCAACCTGAGCGCTGTGCCGTACCATGCGCCCCTTGACAACGCAACCTGGACCCTGGTCGGGCCTGTAGAGGAGACCGAGACCGAACTGGGCCACGCGATAATCGTGACCCTGACCGCGTCTGTGGACGTCGTCAAGAAACCGGTGTACACGGGCGGCGGAGGCTCTGGCGGCTCCGGAAGCGGCGGATCCGTCTACGTGGAGGACTGGGCCAATGTGACGGTCCAGTACGTTGTTACAACTCGGAACTACTCTCAGGTCTTCGACCAGATATCAGAGTCGCCAGCCTACCCAGTGAACGGCACGACAGAGATCAAGTTCGATGTCGATATCGAGCCAAAGAAGCCATTGGACGTCGACAGGCTGGCGCTTGACTTCGGCCTCATGAAGATGGACAACTCCAGCTTCGAGCCTTCGACTACGGTCGGGGCGTACCTGTTCAGGGGATACCAGGCCAACGGGGTCACGGTAAGCGACCCGAGCCTGAACGAGACGGATGGCACGACCCCGATCATGCATGAGTTCACCTACAGATACCAGTACAAGCAGATGTTCAGCTACGTCAACGAGACCAACGTCACGGACGGGTTCTTCTCGTGGGCGAGCCAGGTGCTCCTGCGCTGGTCGGGCACCAACGACACACTCGTGGATGCCAGTACCTACTACAGGACCGACGGAGAATCTCTCAGGGTATACGTCGCGGTCCCCCTGGATGTCGACATCACGAGGATCGTCTGCGACCCGAGTTTGGGAGTGTTCACGGCGAGCACCTCTGGCGGAGGCGGCGTGATAGACTACCCGGACGGGTCCATGATAGGGTCCTCGGTGTTCTCGATCACGATTGGAGCGGTCATAGGGGCGGCGATAGTCGGCGGGGCCAGCGTCTATGTGTTTGTCAGGAAGGGCTCGGGGGACGAGGACCCTGCGGATGTCGTCTCCCTTGAGAAGAACAGATACTACCGCGGCGGTCGCTGAAGCACAGTTCTAGGCCGCATCCTCTTCTGCATCACGCACGCGTTCGCCAGGCGCTCTCTTGGCAACATATGCTGCGACGAAATCATCGACCAGCTTGTCCAGGAAAGTCCGTCTGTAGACGATCAGCAGGTCCGCGACCTTGTCAGGGTCGATCACGGTCATTCTGGACTCCCGCCCGACCTTCTCGACCTTGATCACGCCCATCGAGGAGAGCTTGTTGATGTGATAGGACAGAGTGCCCCCTGAGATCGTGAAGTTCGCCAGAAGCTCCCCGTGGGTCGCCCCCGGCTTCCTGAGGAGGAAGAGCATCATCCCCCGCGGTATCTCCTGCCTCAGAGCCGACAGTATCCTCTGCTTGCCCTTGTCGATCTGTCCGCCTGGGAAGTACCGTGAGAAGCTCTCGGCCTTGTCCACGGTCAGCAGACCCCTTTGGACGAGGTTGTTCAAGTGGTACTCGAGGACCCCGATAGAAAGGTTCGTGCGCCTCTGGATCTCCCTGAAGTGCACTCCCGGGTTCGTGCGCACGCACTCGTATATCCTCTTGCGGGTCTCCAGGTCGAGGGGGTCCTTCAGCCTATCTCCTCCCCACCCTGCTCAGAACGACTCCCAATGCCAGTATGGCCGCGCCCACGGTGACCATCAGGGCATCGTCGGCACTCGCCAGCCAGTCGGTCGAATGCCCCACAGCGAGCAAACCCACATCATAGGCGATGGATATGACGAAGATGTAGCATGAAAGGACGATGGATCTGACGCCGCTCCTCCTGAAGGATATCAGGCAGATGACCAGGAGCAGGGCAGATACCGCCAGAAGAAGCCCCAGAACGGCGTCCACAATCACTATCATGGCTCCCCTCAAATCTCAGAATGCACTCTCTGGTTATAATCTATCTGCGGTACGGATGGTCAGAATGGCTTATTACTGGCGATGACTCTCCGGCACCAAGGAGGCCTCTCGACGCAGAAGATGTCCTTCGTCACGACAAACCTGGGCAAGTTCAAGGAGATATCTGCCCAGATGGCCGGCCACGGGTATGTTCTCGAGCACATACGGACCCCGTATCCTGAGATACAGGCGGACTCCCTCGAGGCGACCATAGTCCCGGGCCTTCAGTGGGTCCTCGAGAGGTACGAGCGGCCCATCATGATCGACGATTCGGGCCTCTTCATCGACGGCCTGAGGGGTTTCCCGGGCGTGTACTCCTCATACGTTTTCAAGACAATCGGCTGTGACGGCATCCTGAACCTCATGAAGGGTATGACGGACAGGCGCGCCAGGTTCGAGTGCTGCATCGGGTTCATAGCCCCAGGCAAGGACCCGTTCATAGCGAAAGGGGTCGCCCACGGGTCGATCTCGCAGGAGAAGGCCGGGACCGGCGGGTTCGGATACGACCCGATATTCGTCCATGAGGGATACAGCAAGACCTATGCGCAGGTCGATATCGCTGAGAAGAACTCCATATCGCACAGGGGTCGGGCGCTGGCGAAGTTCATCGAGGAGCTGCCGAAGCTACTTGTCTGACATGGTCTTGCGACGGAATGCTTTTATCGAGGGCTAGGATAATCCCGTCAGCAGGCCGGCCATGGGGTAGTGGTCTAGCTTGGTATGATACGTGCTTTGGGAGCATGAGGTCATCGGTTCAAATCCGATCTACCCCACCTCAGTTCCCGGGTCATCGCCAGGCCCGACTGCACACCGGATCGCCTGGACGCTGGCGGATCGCAACGGGTCGGCGGCCCCATCTGGGCGGTCGCCAAGGA
>JALOTQ010000060.1 GCA_025457815.1 Thermoplasmata archaeon | reverse complement strand
GCTGTCGATGAGCATCACGCAGGCGGACGAGAAGCGCGCGTTCCAGTTCGTGCAGACCATAGCCGGGAAGACCAAGCAGGGCGGAGGCATAGGCGTCTATGCCGTCGAGAGGGGCATGCACACCGAGCAGCAGCTCGAGTCGATCCAGCATCACATGTCCGGTGCCATACAGTTCAAGTCCGACAAGGGCAAGACCCTGCTCAGCGTGCAGGGCATAGGCGACGCGCAGACGAGGGACTGGATCGAGTACAAGCACACGAACAAGGCCCTGATGGTCGGAGCATTTTCACTTGAGAGGATAAGGTAGTAAATACCCTGTGCGCCATCCTCAGCACTCGTTCGCTTCTGTGCGAGAGCATGTCTTATGATCCACCTAGGGAACGGCATTCAGGCCGTCGTTGACGGCGTCACCTTCAGGTTCGACCCGAGGCGGCTGGTGCCAGACGATATCTGCATGATATCTCACGCCCACACTGATCACCTGCCGACGTCGTTCAAGTGCAATTCGGCCGTGTGTTCTCAGATAACGAAGGACTTCGTCAGAGCACGGCGGAAGAAGGAGATCGAGGCGATCTCGAATCCAAAAGTAAGGATGCTCGAGGCCGGCCACATCGTGGGCTCGAAGATGTTCCTCGTGCAGGGCTCGACGAAGGTCCTGTACACGGGCGATTTCTGCACCAGAGAGAAGGCGCAGACGAAGGCGGCCAAGCCCCAGAAGTGCGATGTCCTCATCACCGAGGCGACCTACGGGAAGTCGGAGTACGTGTTCCCGGACCACGACGAGGTCATGTCACTGGCCAGGGACTGGCTCGAGGAAGTCGTCAGGCACGACGGCTGCGCGGTCCTGTACGCATACCCTCTGGGCAAGTCCCAGGAGCTGGTCGCGAACCTGAGGGATCTGCCCCTGGTGCTGAACCCGTCGATCGCGGAGAACAACAGGATACTCAGGAACCACGGGATATCGCTCCCCGACACCGAATACGATCCACGCACGACCAAGGTTCCGTTCATCTACGTCACATCTGGGATGGGAAAGGACAAGCTCCGCGTCGATTCCCTCAGACGGCATGGGGCGAAGACTGCGGCGTTCTCCGGTTGGGCGCTCGACAGGGGCTTCAGGTACCAGAGCGGCGTCGACGAGGCCTTCCCCGTCTCGGACCACTGCGGCTTCGACGAGCTGGTCGAGTTCGTCAGGAAATGCAGCCCGGATACGGTGTTCACCACGCACGGGTTCGCGAAGGAGTTCGCCTCGCACATCAGGCGCGCGCTGGGCATTCACGCGCAGCCGCTCGTTGCCAGGCAGAGGACGCTTGACCATTTCTGCTGAGAACCCTAGGTCGCGCTCTTCCACGCGGCCTTGTAAGTCCCCCTCTGCATGAGGACCCTGGAGACCTCGACCGCGAACCCGTCCGAGCGCTTCAGCACTTCCTGCGCGTCCATCATCGCGGTGCCGAGCCCGACCCCTTCGCCGCTCATCGTCATGACCGCGACGGGGTCCCCCTTGCGGATCTGCTCGTCTATGGCGACGACTCCCGGGACCGCGAGGCTCGCGCCGTGGCATATCGCGTCCACCGCCGAGTCCTTGACCTCGACCTTCGGGATCTGCGCGACAAGCACTTCCTTCGGCCTAAGCATTGACCTCAGAAGCTGGTCGTTCCCGGTCTTGTGCTCCTCGAAAGCGTCCTTCAGGTCGTGCAGCGAGACCGCATCGGCCTCCGTGAGCGCTCCTGCCCTTGTCCTCCTGAGGTCCTGGAGGTGCGCCCCCGTGGCCAGCGCGTCACCCATGTCGACGCACAGGCTCCTGATGTATGTGCCCGCTTCGCACTCCACGTCGAAGAGGACGTCTCGGCCAGAGACCTCCAGGAGTCTGAGTGCCTCCACGCGCCTGGTCCTCATCTCCCTCTTGACCGCGGAGCGCATCGGTGGGGTCTGGAAGATCTCTCCTGTGAATTCTGAGAACACTTCCATGAGACGCTTGGGGTCGACGTTCCCGTGCATCCGCATGACCCCGACGTAGGCCTTCGTGCCATAGTGCAGCGCGTCCATCGCCCGGACCGCGTTGCCCACGCCCACGGGCAGAACGCCCGTCACACGCGGGTCGAGAGTGCCTCCGTGGGCTGCCTTGGACACGCCCATGATGTCCGCGGCCCAGCTCGTCACCTGGTGCGACGTGGGCCCAGACGGTTTGTCTATCACAACGACTCCGTCTTGGAGGAGCTCTGCGAGGGACCTGTCCTCGGGCCTCTTCCCCTGGCCCGTGCCGCTAGCCCTTTTTGACTTTGTGAGCATCATCAGCGCGCACCCTCCTCGCGGATTCCACGACCATGTCTGCTACCGCCTCGGCGGTGAGGTCCGAGGAGTCTATCCAGAGGTCGTACAACTCTCTCTTCGACGGGTCTGTCCCATAGTACGCGAGATACCTCTTCTGTTCCGACCTCATGCGGGCCCTCATCTCCCTGAGGACGGCCTCAACGTCCTTGTCCTCCCGCTTGGCGATCCTCTCGGCACGCACCCTCTCGTCGGCGTCGACGTACACGGCGAAGACCGGGACGTGCTTCGCCTTCAGCATCGGCCCGGCCATCCTGCCCTCGATTATGATGTCGTCCTTGGAGGTGGCGGTCGCGAGCATCCTGGCGTCGAGCTCCCTGTCGATCGTCTCGTCCTCCTCGGCGAGCCTCTGGAAGGTCTCGAGGGGCATCCCGCGCTCGGTTGCCAGCTGCCTGAAAACCTGGCCGACCAGGACGAAGTCGCAGTCCAGCCTCTTTGCTACCAACATGCAGATGGTTGTCTTGCCGCTTCCCGGTGGTCCGGAGATAGCTATTCTCATTGCGCGGCTCACTCTTCCTTCGGCTTCTCCCCCTCGGTCTCCAACTTCTCCAGCCTCTTCCTGAAGCTGAAGAACTTGAGGCTCTTCTGAAGAACTTGAGTGAACGGCAGCGTGAGCAGCGAGTAGAGCAGGACCCAGTTCGGCAGCACGCTCGAATCCTGCATGTTGACGTCGAGCGACCACGGCACTGAGAGCATGGTCGAGGGCAGGTCCAGGTAGACGAAGTTCGCGAGCCACGCGAAGACCGGTATGATCACCAGCATGGTCACGGGCATGAGCTTCATCTGCGTCTGCGAGGTCTTGAGCGACTGGCTCATTATCTGCGGCTGGAGCTCGGTCATCTTCTTGATCTTGTACGTGTTGTTCGTCAGCCTGGCCTCCCTGAACTCCTTCTGGAAGGCCGAGGTGATCCTGGCTATCCTCGCCTGCTCGATCCAGTCGACGAAGAAGTGCCTCACCACTATGCTGAAGAATCCCATGAGCAGGCCGGTGAAGAACAGGGTGAGCACGGCGTTGTGGCCGTGGAACCCGACTACCGGTTCCAGGACCACTCCGACGGCGGCGCCCAGGGACTGCCTGAGGTTCTGGTCGAACATTATGAATATCGCGACTATGAAGACCAGCATCAGGACCATCTGGTTCATGATGTCAGGCTTTGGGGGCCTGCCACCTGGTCCAGCCGACGCGCTCACCATGTCGCTATTCGCCTCCGAAGAAGCCTCTTAGCACCGGGTGCATCTCCATCATCTGTTCCCGGCCTATGGCATCGTAGAGCTGAATCATAATGCCTACTGCCAGCAGAACGCCCGTGCCCGACGCGTTACCCACGGTTCCTATCAGGTCGGCACCCGCTGCGAGGGCGCCGACGGCGGCGCCTGAGATGACAGTGACTACGGGGATGTACCTCTCGAGCACGCGCTTGAGCACCCTCGGGTCCCTCCTGAAGCCAGGGATCTGCATGCCGCTCGACTCGATCTGAGAGGCGACGGCCTCGGGACCCATGTTCGTGGTCTCTATCCAGAACCTCGCGAACATGATGGACCCTGCGATCATGATGCCTACATAGGCCAGCACGTGGATGCCTATCTGTATCCTGGTCTTGTCCTGGGCGTAGTACTGGCCGAGATAGCCGTCGCTAAGCAGGGGCAGTAACCAGTCGTTCAGGCCGTTTATCGTGGACAGATAGTATGCGAGCCCGCCGTCCGCGCGGGTCTCCGTGCCCTCGTAGTACCCGAGGGCCCAGTTGCTCCCCAGCAGAGGCACGTCCTGGAAGCCCGGGTTCGAGTAGAACAGGAGCGAGAACATGGACACGTTGGCGAGCAGCGCGGCCATCAGGATGACCGGGATGTTGGACGCGTAGATCAGCTTGATCGGGTATCGTCCCCTCGCGCCCCTCGCGCCTCCGTGGGCGAGCGGGAGCTCGATCCTGGACGATTCCGTGTACGCCACGATGAGGAATATCACGACCGTGCCGAGCAGCGCGACCATCGGGTTGGGCTGCTGGAGCATGAGTTTCTCGAACCCGCCGCCGTTGGCGAGCTCCGAGGCTGACATGTGGTGGAACAGGTAGATGGTCCTCGGCAACGTCCCCGCGGGCGGGTTCGTCGTGTCGTTGACCGGAAGGTCCGGGTAGTTCGACCCGTGCCAGTTGAAAGTCCCAGTGAATATCTGCTGCGCCACCCCTGCCGCGATGAAGAGCGACACTCCGCTCCCGATCCCCCACTTCGATACGACCTCGTCCATGAGGAACACGATGTATGATCCCAGGAACAGCTGCAGCACTATCATCGACCTGGCGAGGTTCAATCCGTTGCCTCCCCAGAGGCCCTCCATGTTGAGCGTGAACTTCTCCGAGGGCTCCATGAAGCCGTACACCTGGGGGACGGCCTCGACGACGATCATGATGAGAACGAGCAGCTTCTGGGTGCCCTGGTATACCGCCTTGTCCTCGTCGTCCTTGAGGTTGAGCTTGATGATCTTCGCACCTACGAACAGCTGCATGATGATGGAACCCGTGACTATGGGCCCTATGCCGAGGTGCATCAGAGAGAACTGCGCACCAGCGAGAATCGCCCTGTACTGCGCGAACAGGTCGACACCAGTTCCCGTATCCAGGCCGTAGATCGCGATGTTGGTCATCGCAAAGTACAGCACCAGGATCAAGATGACCCACATCATCTTGGTCCGGAAGTGCACATGCCCCTCAGGCCTGACCACTGCCGGAAGCCTGTCCGTCACTGGCTTGAGCCTATAGAGCATGCTCTTCTGCTCTTCCCCTTCAGCCATCCGTACCCTTCCTCACTCCAGGTATCTCGAAGCCATGCTTCTCTGTTCGTCTACTGTTCCTTCGCTAGCGCCCCGCCTGCCTTCTTCAACTTCTCCTCTGCAGACGCGGACGCCTCTGCCACCTTGACCGTTATCGCAGTCGAGATCTTGCCCGATCCCAGCAGCTTGTCGACCCCGAGCTTGGCGAGGTCGACCGTCCACTTCCCGTCCTTCTGCACCGCAAATCCGTCCTTTGAGAGCCGGGGGAGTGATTGCTCGACCTCTGACAGGTTCATCGTGACCTTGCCGATGACTACGGACTGGGGCCTCTTGAACCCGTGGTGGCCGAAATAATCGGGACAGTATTTAACCACGCTTATCCACTTGTGCTTGTGAAGGCCAGCGTTGCCGCGGCCGCCCCTGAGGCCAGCACCCCTGCCGGCCTTCTTGCCGCGGCCGTGGGTCCTGCTGCCCCTGAACTTCTTGGTCCTGCTGACCATCTACTTCTCCTCCTTCGGTTTCTCGAGCATCCTCGAGACGAGCTCCTCGATGTCCGCTCCTCTGTATCCGAGCGAGCCACCGTCGTTGTAAGCGCGCCTCGTGCTCTCGTAGCCCTTCCGGGGAGGCGGCAGCCTGATCATCGGCTTGAGCCCCTTCACGTCCGACATCTTCGCCTCGCCCTTCTCGAAGGCCTTCGCGAAGGACAGAATGGATGTGAACTTCGAGTTGTCCTTGACATAGGCGTCCGTGAGCCTCCCGCCGCCCATGACCTCTCCCCTCTGGAAGAGCATCCGCGCGATGGTCTCATGGCCTATCTCGCCCCACGTGACGAAGTCGTTGACGACCAGTATCATCCCCTTGGTCGTCTTCGTGTCCGGGAGCAGGACGCAGTGGTTGACCCTGTTGAGCTTCATCATGTTCATCGTCTCGACCGCGTCGCGCTTGATCTTCGCGTGTCCGCGCACCCTGACGACCGCTACCGCCACCATCTCAGCTCGCCCCCTTGGGTTCGCTCGGTGCGGCGCCAGCCTCTTCGGGCTCCTCGTCGGGCGGGACCTCCTGGGAGGTCTGCGCGAAGTGTATCTGGACAGGTCCAGAGACTATCTGGAGCCTTGACTTCTGCTCCTCCGTGACCCTGACCTGCGAGGTTTTCCTGAGCGCCTCGAACGCTGCGATCGAGTTGTTGATCGTGGTCTTGGTGTGCCCCTTGGTGAATCCCCAGGCGTCCTTCACGCCCGCCATCCTGAGGACGCTCTTCGCGATGTCCCCGATGGCCAGGCCTGTGCCTCTCGGCGCCGGCTTGAACGTGACGACGACCGAACCTGCGTGTCCCTCGACCTCGAACGGCAGCGAGTGAGGCGTGAGACAGCCGCACTGCCACGAGCCGCAACCGCGCTTGACCTCGATGATGTTCAGCTTGGCGACGTCGATCGCGGCCCTGATCGCGGGCCCGACCTCCTTGCCCTTCAGCCGGCCGAGGCCTACGAACCCGTCGTTGTTGCCCACGACGACCGTGATCGCGAACCTGACCCTGCGGCCCGAGTCCGTCATCCTCTGGACCATGTTGACGTCCAGGACCTCGTCCACGAGGTCAGGCAGGAGTATGTCGACTATCTCGGGCTCCCTCAGAGGCAGCCTCGTCTTGAGCGCCTCGCTCATTGTGGTGATCTTGCCCTCTGCGACGAGCTTGCCCAGGCGTGTCTTGGGCTTCCATTCAGCCATCAACCGCACCTCCGATCTTCTTCTTGGTCTCCTCGAACATCGCGGGCGTGCCTTCCTTCATGTGCTTGCCCGAGATCCTGTCCTTCTGGGGCAGCATCCCGTCGCTGTGCGGGACCTCGACGCCGGCGTCGACGATGCCCTTGAGGGCCGCGAAAACGACCGCGCCCTTCGTCGGCTCGTGAAGGCCGATGTCCAGGACGGCCTCCTCGACGCCCTTCTCCTTCGCCCTCTTGCCGGCCAACAGGCCGGTGAGGTACGCGCCAGGGGTGCTCTTACCTGAACCGGTCCAGCCCATCTCGGCCAGCTCGGTCGACACAGCCGATGCGAGGATCACGTCCCCGGTCAGCTTGAACTCGACGAATTGCACCCTGACGTTCTTGTTGGACTTCCTGACGACCGCGCGCGCAACGCCGCCTCTGAGCAGCGCCGCCCTGCGCCTGTAGTCCGTGCGTCCTTCCCTTCTCCTTCTGAAAGGTACTCTGTATCTAGGTCCTGTGGACATCTTCATCACTCCTTGAGGACCCCTTCGGCCTTCATGTGCGATTCCATGTGCGTCCTGTTCTTGAACATGCCGCCCTTGGCCTTGAGGTAGTATTTCCTGTACGTGCTCGCGTCGATCTTCCCGGACTCCCTGAGGTCCCTCAGCTTCCTCCGGATGGGCCTGATGGACTGCATCCACTTCTCCTTCGTGGGCTTCCTGGCGCCCTTCTTGCCCCGCCTCGTCCCGTGCCCGCGCTGTCTGCCCTTCCTCCTCTGCGAGCGCTCGAACTCGGCCCTGCCCCTGGAGACGCCCTTCTTCTGCCTCGCGGAGATCGTGCCCGAGGATATGAGGGTCCTTATGTCACCGCGGGTGATCGCGTCGGCGACGTCCTCGGTCCTGTTGGGGTCTATCCAGACCCGGTTGACTCCGCATTTCAGCAGCTCCGCGGCGACTCTGCGTTGGTTCGCGAGGTCCATCGCTCATCCGCTCCTGTTGAGTACTCTGATGCCCAGCTCGTCGGCCTTGGCCTCGATGTCGACGCGCTTCCTCGTGCCGACCTGGTGGGCGACCCGGGCGGCTTCCAGCTCCGGGTTGATCTTCTCGAGGTCCTTGACGTTCCAGACGAGGACCTCCTTGAATCCTGAAGGGTGCAGGAATCTCGCGGCCTTGGGCGAGCCGTACCCTATCGAGACGACGTTCCTCCTGTAGCCGTAGTGCTGCCTCATCTTGGAGTGGTCTCCCTGGGGCTTCCTCCACTTCACGCCCTGGAGCCTCTGCCTCGCGTGCCATTCCTGTCTGAGGAACGCGGGCCTCCGGGCGTTGATCTCGGCCCTCTTCTTCAGGGCGTCCAGGGTCTCCGCGGAGAGCTTCGGCTTCTGCTTCACCTTGTACTCGCCCTCCTCCGCGACCTCGACCTCCTCCTCGGCCTTCTCGCCCTTCTCCTCCTCGGGCTTCTCCTCGGCCTCCTCCTTCTCGCCGGCTTCCGCCTTCTTCTCGGCCGCCGGCTTCTTCGCGGGCTTCTTGGCCTTCTTCGTCTCGGCCTCCGCCGCTTCCTCGAGGTCGCTGAGTGCGAGGTCCTCCTTCCAGTGTTCGATGGTCTTGGGACCGACGCCCTTCAGGTGCTCGTGTATCTCCTTGACCCTGTCGTCGTCCATGAGGGCCGCCTTGAGCTCGTCGACCGTCTTGATGCCGATCGAGGCGAGCTTCTCGACGTACTCCTCCTTGAACAAATGGAGCTTCATGAACTCGTCATGGTGCGGTGATTTCTTCTCTGCCATCCTGTTCACCTCCCCGGTTTCTCTATGATGTAGATTCCGTCCTGGAAGACCCTCGGGTCGAAGCCCTTGATCTTCGTGGCGCGCTCGATGTTCGCCGCCGTCTGGCCGACATCCTCGACGTTGGGTCCGTTGAGCACGACCTGGTCCCCCTTGATCTGGACCTTGGTCGCCCCCAGGATCCTCGCCTTCCTCGGGCTCTTCTCTCCCAGGAAATTCTCGATCACGAACGTGTCGCCCTTCACCGACGCCTTGATCGGGAAGTGCGCGTACACGATCTTCATCTTGTACTCGAACCCGTTGCTCGCGCCCACCAGCATGTTCCGTACGTGCGCGCCGAAGGTCCCCACGAGCGCCTT
>JALOTQ010000059.1 GCA_025457815.1 Thermoplasmata archaeon | reverse complement strand
GGGTCGGTCTGAGTCAGGTTCGATGCGCTCAGTGTCGGGGAGAGCCTGAGTTCCTAGCAGCCGCAACGGCATATGATTTGAATATCTGAACGGTATCTACCAATTAATACCACCAGAAGGTCACGTCAATGAAGGTCAAAGTCAAGCTGTACGCAGCCTTCCGCGAGATCGTGGGTTCTAAGGAGGAGGAACTGCAGCTCGCAGATGGCACCACCGTCCAGATGCTTCTCGACGAGTATGTGAAGAGGTTCCCTCGGCTGGATCGCTACCGCGAGCACATCATACTCTCAGTGAACAAGGAGTACGGGCGCCCGGGGAGGGTCCTCAACGAAGGAGATGAGGTCACATTCCTGCCTCCGGTGAGCGGAGGATAGTTCAAATCCTGAACTATGGGTGCGTCAGATTTGCGGAATGCGCATATATCTGGACCCGCATAATGTCGCCCCAAGTGGACTGCGACCGGTGCATGACATGAACTCACGCCTCCTTATCGTCGTCTTCTCACTGTTGCTGTTGGTTTCGTTGGTGCTGTGCCCCTCATGCGATGTCCCGTCGCTCGGCGATCCGCCTGAGCCCGAGGCCATGGAAGTGACGGCAGGCGGACCGACGACTTACGCTTACAAGAACTACGGGCAGATCATGGCCGAGCTCGCGAGCATAGCATCCGCGCACTCGGACATCGTCGAGCTGCACGACATAGGCGATTCGTGGGAGAAGACTCAGGGCATCGCTGACAGGGACATCATCGCCGTCAAGATCTCCGACAATGTTGCCGTCGACGAGGACGAGCCGGAAGTGATGATCGTCGGGCTCCACCACGCCAGAGAGTGGTCGACCTCGGAACTGGTACTCGAAGTGGTGAAGAACCTGACGACGGCCTACGGCAATGACACCCGGCTCAGCTGGCTGGTAGACAACCGGGAGCTGTGGATCGTCCCGGTGGTGAACCCCGACGGCCTTGACTTCGCCTTGGCGGACGACGACATGTGGCGCAAGAACCGCCGCCTCAACTGGGACGGGTCGTACGGTGTGGACCTGAACCGCAACTACAACGGCTCCCAGAACGGCGACTCCGCCGGCGAATGGGGCGGAGTGGGGACTTCGCACATTCCGACCTACGACACTTACTGCGGCGAGGCCCCGTTCTCAGAGCCTGAGACCCAGGCGATTCGGGACATGGTCCTGGCCAGGGATTTCCAGATCGCGCTCGACTTCCACAGCTACGGCGAGGATGTGATGTGGCCGTGGAGCTACACGACCAACCTGACTGCGGACAATGAGGACTTCGTGAGGCTGGGAACTGCGCTCGCGGCGATCAACGGGTACGCGCCGGCGCAGTCAGTCGACATGTACGCGACTACAGGCGACTCGCTGGATTGGCTCTATGGAGGCGCGGACGTGTATCCGATACTCTTCGAGGTCGGCCGCGAGTTCCACCCGGAATGGGCATCCGACGTGGAGGAGATCATCCAGGACAACCTGCCCGCGGCACTCTACGGCATAGAAGCCGCAGGGGACAGGGAGGCCCGGGTATTCGATATCGCGCATTCGGTCGAGGCCGTCCGCGGATTCTCCTACTCGGGCTTCGACGTCAACGCGACGATAGCGGCCGACAGGGGCGTGGACACGTCCGCGCTCACGGTGTTCTACAGGGTTGACGGCAAGGCATGGGCTTCGGTCCCGATGTCCAAGTCGGTCGGTAACGACACATACACGGGCACCGTCCCTGCCCAGTCGGTGGGGTCCATCGTTGAATACTACATCGTGGCGCAGGATGAGGGCGGGATCGAGCTGATGTCGCCCATGTACGCGCCCTACGAGGTGCACTCGTTCCTCGTGACCGCGGAAGGCGCCTCGGACATCGAGATAATCTGGGACCCGCCGACCTTGATAGACGGTTCGGACTCGGTCACATTCTCGCTCGAGGCCAGGAACCTCAGCTTGGGTGCGGACCTGGTGTTCTACATGCTGAACGGGACCTTCTACTACACGACGATCGCGGAGCCGATAACGGGTTCTCCCGAGTTCTACTCGATAGAAATAGTCGCGGGTCTTCCGCTGGGACTGTACGATGTCTGGCTGACCTCCGAGGTCGGCGGAGTGGTCGAATACGAGTCGCTGCACGACACCACGGAATTGCAGGACTGGACGCTTCCGGCCATAGGGAGCCATGAGGCGGTGCAGTTGTCTGCGGACAGCCTTCAGGTGACCGTTCCCTGCACCGACCTATACGGCGTCGTCTCGGTCACGCTTGTCTCCAGGGTGTCCACGGACTACGTATACACTGAGATGGTCCTCACCGAGGGCACATCGAAGGACGGAACGTGGAGCGCCACGATAGCCATCTCGGGGTATGACTCGGTCGAGTACATGTTCGTGGCATATCAGGCGGACCTGCAGCACTCCGAGCTGCCGATCGCGGACTGGTTCGTGTTCACGCCGATCCCGGAGTTCGGCCCCGTCATGGTGGCCCTGGGAGCGGCCGCGGCCGTGCTCTTCCTGGTCGCCTTCAGTCGAGCAAGACGAGCCTGAGCCTCTCGCCCTTCGGGCACTCGATGTCTTCCTTGGCGCTGGCCACTCTGAGCCGCATGCCCTCCGAGGCTCCGAGGGGCCTACAGAGCTTGAAGTTCACGCACCCGATCCTGTTGCAGCTCGTCTCCTCGTAGGTGATCATCGAGCCCTCGACGGCGACCTCTTTCCTGATGGCCGCCTCCGTTGGCAGCTTCTCCACCTCGACCACCCGCACGCCCCCCTCGTGTATCTTGCACTCGTGGTGGACATCGCGCACCTCGACCACCCTGTACCTCCTGCTCTGCTCAAGGTGGAAGCAGATGGTCTTGACCTTGCACTCCCTGCAGTCCGCGATGGGACCGCCAAAAACGAACTCCATGCCCTTCCTGCACTGCTGCTCCCCGACGACTGTGATCAGCACCATTCTCGAACGCCTCCTGTTCAAATCACTTTCGTAATCCGCGCCAGGCGTTCTGCTGAGTCGGCCGTCAACCCCCTGTCTCCAAGGATCGTGTACCTGTCCTTCCGTATCTCGTGCGCGTGCACGAGCGCGTCTATGAGCTGCTCCTTGGTCACGTCCAGTTCCTTGGCTGTCGTAGGCGCACCTATCATCTGGAGGGCTTCTCGTATGCGTTGCCAGTCCCCCCCGTGCAGGTACATCATCATGATTGACCCGACGCCGCACTGCTCTCCGTGGAGAGCTTTGCCCGGCGCGATGTTATCGAGAACGTGTGAGAACATGTGCTCCGACCCGCTGGTCGGCCTTGACGAGCCAGCGACGGCCATGCTTATGCCGGATATGATGACCGGCCTGATGGCGATCCAGACGCTCTCCTCCAGGTTGGGCTTGATGGCGGAGGCGTTCTCTATGATGGACTCGGCGGCGTACTTCGCGAGGTTCGCCGCGCTCGAGCTGAAGTCCTCGGTCCGCAGCCTCTCCGCGAGCTGCCAGTCCATGATCGCCGTCGAGTTGGAGATGACGTCCGCGCACCCCGCGGCGAGAAGCCTGTAGGGCGCCTTCACGATGAGCATCGTGTCCGCGATCACGCCCATCGGGACCGCGGCGTTGAGCGAGAGCGAGTTGGCGCCGTCCTTGATCGACGCCCTCGGGCTCGCGATGCCGTCGTGCGAGGCCGAAGTCGGCACGCTGATGAACGGCATCTTCAGGTTCGCCGACGCGAGCTTCGCGAGGTCTATCTTGCTCCCGCCACCTACGCCGACCAGGAACGAAGCCTGCACGTCCTTGGTCGTCTCCTCGACCTTGACGAGGTTCTGCTGAGTCGCCCCGCCGACCTCCACCTGCTGGACCTCGTACTTCTTCTGCAGGAGGGATTCCTTGACGGGCTTCGCCGCGAGCTTCCCCGTGGTCGGGCCCGTCACGATGAGGGCGGTGCCCTTGAGCCCAAAATCCTCGCACATGGTGCCAATTTGGCCCACGCAATCATGTCCCGTCCGGACCTGCCTCGGGAAGCTCATCGTCCTGACTTTTGTGAATCCGTCTGGCATTTGCAAGCACTACTCTGCTCCAATACTCCGAGAGGTTATTTAACTTATCGGGTTTCATATTGCCGGGGCGATATTTATGCCAGGAGGCTCCGCAAAAGCCGATTTCACTTCGCCGACAGCCTCTCCATCTTCTCTATGAGGTCGTCCATCCGGAACGGTTTCGGGAGGAAGTCGATGGCGCCCGCCTCGCGGGCCTCCTTCTCGACCATGACGTCCGCGCTCACGAAGATGACCTTCTGCCGCGGGTTCATCCTCACGATCTCCCGCGTGGCGTCCACGCCGTTCATCACGGGCATCCTGTGGTCCATGATGATCACGTCGGGCTTGTCCGACGACTGCGAGTACTTGCGGAGTGCCTCCTCGCCGTCGAACGCAGTCCCCACGACCTTATAGCCTCGCAGCTGCAAGATGTCCCTGTAGAGTTCAACGATGAACATCTCGTCGTCAACTATCAGTACGCTGGTCATGGCTTGTTCGCCTTCCTGAGCGCGAGCGTGAAAGCAGCGCCCGTCTTGCCCTCCGGACCCCGGATGGCCTTGACATTGAACTCGCCCCCGAGCCTGGAGGCAATCATCCTAGCGAAGAGCATGCCCGTGAGCTTCGCCGACGTCGAGATGTCCTGCGTGTAGACATCCTCGATGTCCTTGTCGAGCACAGATGCGGGCAGCTCGGCGTTAGCATCCTCGATCGTGACGAACCAGCAGGTCCTCCCCTTGCACTGCTGCTCCTTCATCGTGACCTTCATCACGACCTTCTCCTCGCGGTCCAGCCTCGCGAGGTTCACCATGGCGTGCAGGAGCAGTTCTTGGGCGACCGCGTCCCCCACCGCGTACGCCTCGTCGACCTTGGGCGCCACCGTGACCGATATCTTCCTGGCGGGGAAGAACTGTTTCAGATCCCTCTCCGCCTGCAGGAGCGCCTTGAGCAGGTTGATCGGCCTGAGCGTGCCGGGATCGAGCCCCCGCGTCCCGAGCGCCCTTTTGATGTTCTCGACCAGTGCGGTCGATATGCGCACGTTCGTGATGGCTTTCAGGGCGTACTCCCGCGTTGCCCGATCCAAGTCCGGGTTGGCGAGCATCAGCTCGAGGTAACCGAGGACGGCCTGGTTGTTGTTCAGAACGTCGTGCCCTACCAGGTCCATGTAGTAGGCGAATCGTTCCTGTCGGCGTCTCAGCTCCTCTTCAGCGGTCAAGATAGCCTTCCCTGGGTGATGCCCTAGACATGCTAAGGATGGATGTGGTAGCTTATGAATCTTGCCAGATGTCAAGCATCGGGAGAAGACTCAGGATCGGACGAGGGCTCTCACGAGAGTTCAGGACCCGAAATCGTCCAGGGTGACCTTGGGAGCGGTCCCGCTCACTTGCGCCCCCTCCTCGACCCACTTCCAGTAGTTCGTCGGGGGAGGTATGTCCTGGTAGTCGCGGTCCTTCTTGGACTCGAGGTGCTTCAGGTCGGACAGGAGCATCCAGTACCTCGCCGAGTCCTTCCTCCCAGGCCTCTCTGGGAACTTCTTCCGGGCCTCGATAAGTATCTCGTCCTTGTAGCACACGTGCGCGTGCTGCTCGTCGAGGAGCGCGATCGACCTGCCCGGGAACTTCCTCGAGTAGTGCCGCAGGACCAGGTCCACGATCCTGTGCTCGAAGCTCCCCTTGCCGATCATGGCCTTGTTCTGGGCGTCGTCGGTGAAGGCGATGAACTGCTTCGCCCTCCTGAACTCCCCCGTCACCCGCCGGACCCTGTCCTTCATCTCCTTCGCCTCAGGCGTCTGCTGCCCGAGGTACGTCTTCGTCCCGCCCGACTCGATCTGCGAAAGAACCGTGAATATGAGTTGGAACCTATCGAGCGAGTCGAACCTGCTCGCCCAGAACATCTCGTCCTCGACGATCTCCCAGAGCTTCTGGTCCTCGAGGAAATCGAGGCCTCCGAACTGCTCCTTGTACTGCGTGTAGAGGGAATCGTAGTCGAGCTTCTCCGCGTCCATCGATTCCTCGAAGTAGAACTTGCTGCTGTCGGAGTGCAGCACGGGCTTGGCCTTGTGGAGCCTGCTCGCGAGGTAGGCCTTGACCATCGACCTAGGGTACGGTTTGAAGAGAACGAGCATCGGACTGCCCAGGCCGAATTGCACGTCGATATGGATATAGGCTTTGGTCTCCGGAGGCCGAACCCATTGACTCCATCGCGCCTCTGAGAGAGTGCCGTCGCCATCGGCCCTCGGACCGAGGCTGGAAAAAGACTATGTATCCATTGGGCCATGGGAACAGGCAGTGAACGAGGTGTCATCCGAAGCCGCTCCAGAGCCCGGTCAGGAAAGCATCGGCCTGTTCGACAGGGCCAACCGGGAATACGACGCTGGCAAGTTCGCGGATGCGCTCGTGCTTTTCGACAAGGTCATAGCTGCGGGGCA
Source organism: Thermoplasmata archaeon (assembly GCA_025457815.1). Taxonomy (GTDB): domain Archaea; phylum Thermoplasmatota; class Thermoplasmata; order UBA10834; family UBA10834; genus COMBO-56-21. The sequence continues at coordinate 2,632 of JALOTQ010000059.1, read as the reverse complement.
GGGCTCGGAGATTGTCTACAACAACAAAGGGGCCACCCTGGACGCCCTCCATAGGTACGACGAGTCGTCGGAGTGCTACAGGAAGGCGATTCAGATCAACTCCGATTACGAGCTCGCGTGGCACAACCTCGGCAACTCGTACCTGATGAGGGAGGTCTTCGAGAGGGCCGCGCACGCCTATTCGAGGGCGTCCGCGCTCAACCCCGGCAGGAAGGAGAACTGGACGGGGCTCGCGGCTGCCCAGACCAAGCTGGAGAAGATGCGCGCGGCGAAGGCCGCGATCCAGAAGCTTTCGGATTTCATCGACGCCGACCCGACAACTCTCCTCGTCCAGGCCGACCTGTACCTCGAGGCCGGGTTCCAGGACGAGGCGATCAAGGCCTGCGAGGAGTACATAAAGAGAAGGCCCGGCGACGCCCGGGGATACTCCGCTCTAGGGAGCATCGAGCACGAGGTGGGGGTCTACGGCAGGGCGATCGCGACCTTCGAGAAGGCGCTCGAGATCGACCCCGGCGACAAGGAATCGTGGAACAACCTCGGCTACACGTGCTTCGTGGCTGGCTACTTCAACAGGGCGCTCGAGTGCTTCGACAGGGCGATAGCCATCGACCCCCGGTACAAGCCCGCCTGGTACAACAAGGGCTATGCGTACCACGGGGCCGACCTGCTCGAGGAGGCCGTCGGATGCTACAGGCGCGCGATCGACATAGACCCTGACGACAGGGTGCTGTGGAACAACCTGGGGAACGCGCTCTACAACCTCGGCAGATACGCGGAATCGATCCCGAAGTTCGTGGAGGCGCTCTATGTGGACCCAGACTACGAGATCGCATGGAACAACATAGGCAACGCGCTCGAGAAGATGAGCGCCTTCAAGTCCGCGATACCTTACCACGACAGGTCCCTGGAGATCGACCCAGGCTTCGACTACGCGCTCTACGCGAAGGGCGTGTGCAGGTCGATGACGGGCAGCCTGGAGGAAGGCTTCGACATGGTGGTGCAGTCGATCGACATGAACCCGGACTACGACGAGGCTTGGCTCGCGAAGTCCAGGATCGCCGCCTGGATGGGCAGGTACGACGAGGCTGTCGTGGCGATAGACGAAGGGATAACCGTCAACCCGGAGTTCGACCAGGGCTGGACGCACAGAGGTGACCTCATGCTCGCCGTCGGCAGGAGAGAGGAGGCCCAGGTGTGCTACGAGACCGCCCTCAGCTGCCTCGAGACCGTCAGGGGGGACACCGTCGGCGGCATGGCGGCCATCATCAGGAGGGGCGAGCTTCAGGCGCGGCTCGGCAGGTTCGACGAGGCCCTGCTCAACTTCGAGAGCATCGCCCTCGCAGGCAAGATGGAGTTCATGTGCGTTCCGCGCCTGCTCGAGGTGAGGCGGTTCCTGGGCAGGCACGAGCTTCCAGAGGCGCTCAGGGAGGCGATAGAGCACTCGAACGATCACAGGGCGAGGCTCGCATATGCGGAATACCTCCTGGCAGTCGGGCAGCCGGATCGGATGCAGAAGGCGTTGAGCGGCGTCTCGGACGCCGAGTGCAACGGCCGCTGCACCCCGCTCCTCGTCCGGGCAATGGCCTCTATGGGCGACCTCAAGGGCGCCTTGGCCATCTTGGACTCCCGCGAGGTCGACAGGAAGGCGCAGTCATTCTGGAGGCTCAAGGGCGAGATACTGGAGGCCGCGAACGACTTGCCAGGGGCCCTCAAGGCCTATACCAAGGCCCGGTCGATGTCGCCCTCCAACTACTCGGTGACCGTCGCCATCGCACGCATCCTTGCCAGGCAGGGGAGGCACAAGGAGGCCCTGAAGCTGGCGGACGAAGCGATAGGCAAGGACTCCAGGGAATGGGAGCCGCACAAGATCAAGGCCGACGCCTTCCACGCACTCGGGCGGGAGGAGGACGTGGAGAGGGAGCTCAAGGATGCACGAGCGAGGCTCTTCGCCATCGGACTGAGGCCGGACGATGCCTGGTAGGATGGAGCGTCGATGACCGAGTACAGGCTCAGGAAGAGGCACAGGCTGAGGCAGAAGGAGATAAGCGCCCTTTCGGAGCGGATAGACTCGGTCCTGGGCACCACGAGCTTCTCCGAGAAGGACGTGGTCGACATGGCCGAGGGGCCGGACTACGATGTCGTGTTCGTCAACGGCAAGATACTCGCGTTCACTCCGTCCGGCGAAGCCTTCCTCACCGTCCGGGGGCTGCTGAAGTACGGCGCGTCGAAGCGGTTCGTCACGGTCGACATGGGTGCCGTCAAGTTCGTCTACAACGGCGCGGACGTCATGTCCCCGGGAGTCGTCGAATGCGACCTTCAGATCTCTGAAGGCGACCTCGTCTGGATCAGAGACCAGAAGAACCGCCAGCCGCTCGCCGTTGGCAGGGCCGCGCTGGCCGGCGACAGGATCGCGATGAAGGAGAAGGGCAAGGCCGTCGACTCCATCCACCATGTCGGGGACAAGCTCTGGCTGGTCGAAGAGCAGAACGAATGAATGTCACTCAGGCGTCATCTGCATCATGATCATGACCCTCTCGGTCTCCCCTTGCGAGATCGTCACCGTCATGTCATCGGGCTGCGTCGCGCTCCCTATCACCTCTACGTGGATGACGACGAGCAGCACCGAGTCGCT
>JALOTQ010000058.1 GCA_025457815.1 Thermoplasmata archaeon | reverse complement strand
CTTCTTGATGATCTCCAGCACCTTGGCCGAATCGGTGGCGTCTATCTCCATGAGCTTCACCTTCTTGGTGAGCTTCAGGTCGTCCATTGCCTTCTTGACGTTGCTCATCCTCCGACTCGAAGCGATCACGTCCTTCTCCCCGCAGAACTCGACTAGGTCCTGCACGGTGTAGGCGCCGATCTGCCCCGAGGCCCCTAGAATCAGTATGCTCATCCTCTTCCACACTCCTTTGTCATCCGATGCACAATCTGCTCAGAACCGTCTAACTGACTTAGACGATAACCGTACCATTACAATCTACTTAAACGTTCCCGGCTCAATCAGTATGCTTCATAGGAAGAACCGCCAAGTTCCGGCCCGATAATCGAATCGAACAATGGTCGGAGGGCGTTTGGTTCGAAAATCGTAAACGCGCAATTCACTTGATCTTCAGGCGTTTCTTCCTCACCTTCTTGACGATGACCGTGTAGGTGGTGCCTGCCCGCTCGAGCTCCGCGCTCTCGGCATCCAAAGTACCCTGAGACATGACGCTCACGTAGTACGGCCTGCAGAGATCTTCGTCGGTGCACGCGAGCACCTCGACGGAGCCCGGGTCCACGTCGAGCCTCACATGCTCGGGGGGCACTTCGGGAAGCTCGACGACCAGCTTGAACAGGTCGTCAGTCTCGGAGACGGCGAACCTTGGCGTGATCGGAAGGGGCCGGAGGCGTTTCGTCACCGGCCTGCTCTCGAGGTCCCAGATCATGTGGCCCATGCCGTGCTCGAGCTTCTGTACCTCGTCCTCGAAGTTCCTCAGCAGGTCCTGGGCGTCCCAGAAACGGGATTCCACCACCATCTCGTGGAGCTTGCGTGGCTTGTGAAGGTTGTCAGCCATACATGTACGACTTCCCCAGGCGTTCCGCCTGACCCTGTCTCGCCGCGAGCATCTCCTTCGTCTTCTCGACGGTGGCCTTGACGTTCTCCTCTATCATCTCTGCCTCTTTGTAGAGCTCCTTGAGATCGACCTGGACGTTCGGCAGCAACCTGTCTATCGCCTCGACCAGCTTCGCCGCGCCTCTCGCATCCGGATACATGGCGTTCGCCTCTACCAGCAGGCAGATGACATCCTTCCCTTTGCGTTCACCCTCGCTGAGCAGAGTGCCCGAGACGCCCGTGATCATGCCTATCTTGAACTGGTCGATGTTGGCCCCGGCCAGCACATCGCGCGAGGCGGGCGTCGAGCCGACGCCGAACACCCTCACATCCTTTTCGGGCTCGGTCTGCTGACCGGCCATCAGGCCCTCGAGCGCGACTATCCGGTCGAAGCCGTTCGCAAATGCCCAGTCCAGCACAGCCTTCGCGAGCGGTGAGGCGAGCGTGAGGGGTATCTGGAACTCTGATACCAGTATCGAGAGCTTGTCGTACCCGAGGACCCTCAGGGGGTATGTCGGGATGCCCTCCTGGACGAGCGCCGCGGGCGGGACGTCATCCGAGAGCACGTAGGCGACCTTCTGCATCTTCAGAGCGTCCGATATGAAACTCCCCGCAATCGTCCCCACCATGCCAACGCTTGGAAAGGCCGTGACGAGTGTCCCGCCGCTTACCTTCGCCCCCTTGACTAGCTGAATCTCGAACATCCGGTCCAGGGCTCCTGAGGACTCTAACGTACGAGCGGATATAGAAACTTTCGACGGATATGCGCCAGTCGGCGATATCAGCGCACTTCCGCGACCGCCTCGATCTCAACGAGGGCTCCCCGGGGGAGCTCGGAGACCTCAACGGCGCTCCTCGCCGGCTTGTTGTCATCAAAGAACTTCGTGTACACCCTGTTCACCTCGTCGAAGTCCTTGATGTTCTTGAGGAATATCGTGACCTTCACCACGTGGGACACATCGCTCCCAGCCCTGATCAGGACTGCCCGCAGGTTCATCAGCGCGCGCTCTGCCTGCTCGGCTGCGGTCCGGCCGGGCATCTCGCCCGTGATCGGGTCCAGCCCCAGCTGCCCTGAACAGAAGACGAACCCTCCGCTCACGACTGCCTGCGAATACGGTCCTATGGGTTTGGGTGCCTCGGGTGTGTAGACGGTCTTCGAAGTTGCGGCCATGGCTTACGACCTCCTTTCCTTCTCCTCGAAGACGAGCTTCCCCGCGAACACCGTCTTGAGCACGCGCAGGCCTGCCACTGTCTCAGGGTTCGTGAACGGATCCGCAGAGAGCACCGCTAGGTCCGCGACCTTGCCAGGGGTCAGGGTGCCCTTCGCCCGCTCCTCGAACGATGCGAACGAGGCGTCTCGAGTGTATGCCCGTATCGCCTCAAGAGAAGATATGCGTTGGGCTCTGTAAGGGGCCTCCACCGCGGAGAGGATCCCATAGACCGGGGAGAACGGCATGCAGTCCGAGCCGAAAACCAGCCGAACGCCGGCGTCGAGCACCTCCCTGAAGGGGTTGTTCCTCGCGGTTCGGTCGGGGCCGAGCCTCGACACGTACATGCCCTCGGTGCCTCCCCATTCGCCTACGAAATTGGGCTGCATGGATGCTATGATGCCTTTCTCGCTCATCGTACGCAGGTGCTCCTTGGAGGGCAGCTCGAGATGTTCGACCCTGTGCCTGTGATCCTCCCTCGGCGAGCTCTCAAGCGCGCGGCGCAAAGCGTCGAGCGCGGCCTGGATCCCGCGGTCCCCTATCGCGTGTATCGCGAGCTGCAGCCCGGCATCGTTGGCTTTCGAGACTACCTCCTCGAACGCGCGCCTGTCGCGCACGAACATGCCCTTGTTCCCCGGATCGTCGGCATACGCTGCGGATATGGCGGCTGTTCTCGCGCCCAGAGCGCCGTCGCAGAACACCTTCACGCCCCCAAACCTGAGCAGGCCCGAGCCCATGCCTGTCAACATGCCAGTCTTGATGGTCCCGTCGAGGTTGTCGGTCGGTGTGTTGAAGTACACTCGAACGCGCAGCTTCTGTCGCTTCTCCGCTTCGATGTATGTGGTGAGATCCGCCGTCTCGCCGTTGTCATGGATCGATGTGACGCCGTGCGAGTGAGCTTTCTTCGTGGCCAGCTCGAGACCTTTGGCGCGGTCGCCCTTGGCGGGCTTCGTGGCTTTCCTGGCTATCGTGACTGCGCCCTCCTTGAGGATTCCCGTGAGCCTGCCGTTCCCGTCGATGTCCACATCAGGAGTCTTCCTGTCGATCCCGAGGAGAGCGATCGCCCGGGAGTTCACCGACGACATGTGCCCACAGACCCGGTGCGCGACAACGGGATGCTTCGGGCAGCACTTGTCCAGGTCAGCTCGAATCAGAAACCGGCCCTTGACCCATCCGCTCTCCTTCCACCCGGAGCCGATTATCCACTCGCCCTCAGGTCTTGAGGTGGCAGCCTTCCGAAGGAGGCTCAGGGCCTCGTCAACAGAGTCCGTGGACGTCAGATCCACGCACATGCTGTCCAGACCCATCTGGATGAAATGCGTGTGGGAGTCGCAGAACGCGGGTATGACAGTCCTTCCTCGGAGGTCGATCCGGTCGTGGCCGCGGGGCGCGGCCCCGCGCACCTCGCGCTCGGTCCCAACGGCGACTATCCTCCCTCCGTACGCGGCCAGAGCTTGGGCGAGCTTCTTGCCGGGGCCAAGAGTGTAGAACCTACCGTTGAAGAACACCGCAGATGTCAGTCCCGTGTCCATCTTCCGCTCCCCCTTGGGGTCGAACCCCTGCGAGAATGCCGATGCGAACGCGTCTAGTCAGGAGCTACTTGGGGTAGAGCATCTGCTCCACCAATGTAGCGAAGGCCTGCTCGACGTTGTAGCCTGTCTTTGCAGATGTGAGCATTGCGGGCGAATCGTGCTTCTTCGCGAACGCCTCGATATCCTGGAAAGGAACGCGCGTATCGTCTCTAAGGTCACACTTGTTGCCGAGGAAGACGATCGGGACCTTCCCCGCGGTGGCCGTCATCGCCTTGATCCAGTAACGGAGTTCGCCGAGGCTCTCCTTGCTCGTGACGTCGCACACAGCCAGGGCGCCCTCGACCCCATAGAAGTACGCCTCTCGCAAGACCTCTCTGAAGCTCGGCTGACCCATGATGTCCCACACGAGAAGTATGACTTTCAGGGGAGCGCCTGTCTGAGGATTCTTGACCTCGATCTCCTTCTTCGTCACCTTCGTTCCGATGGTCGCGATGTACTTGTCGTCGAAAACATCGAGCACATATCTCCGAATCAAGCTCGTCTTTCCGACACCGACATCGCCGACAAGGCAAATCTTGATCTTCTTCGCGTCATCGCCTGGTGCCAAGGAGACTACCTCTGCTGTGACCAGCGATATATGGAGAGCATATCTAAAAAGCCTTCGCAGACAAGACTTGCGAGGGCGAAGAAATCCCTCGGATGCTCAGTAACTCTCTGCTCTCCGGCTGAACGTTCCGCAAAATGCGAACAACGTAGGAAGACACTTATTTGAATAACGCTATAGCACTGACGAGGATGCGTCTGCTTAGGAGCATTGATTACCGAGCAAAAGGGCTCTTGGATGGGATAGGATGCATCGGAAGCTGATGTCAGGGCGCCGTCCCTGAAAGACGACTCAAAGGAGGAAAACGAAATGTCCTGTGGAAAGTGCGGGAAGAAGACAAAGAAGAAGGCAAAGAAGGCCAAGAAGAAGAAGTAACTCCGGCGAGCGCTAATCCTCTCATGTGGAGGGTACCTTGATGGCTCCCAAGAAAAAATCATCCAAGAAGGCCGGAAAGGCGTCGAAGAAGAAGGGTTACTACCGCGGAAAGGAAGTCAGGGCGGACAAACTACGCTGACCTGATGAACCTGGGCAAAACAAGTTTCGACGTCCGTGGATCAAACCTCACCAAATCTCTTACCTCTTTAATTATCATGCATTTCCTCGACACGAGGCCGTTCAGCGAATAGGGCAGGCGCATAAGGCGAGATCCGCCTGACGTCACCCATTCGTCAATCGGATGCCGTCTGCCAACGCGCCTGGCAAGGGTCCTCCTCTGGGCGGAGGTCAGAGAGTATGCGCGCTCGTCCTCCACCACAACATGGAAACCCCTCCCCGAGTAGACCACATGCACGTCGTCGAACGTCCCCCGCATCTCGGCCGAGAGGGCGGCGGCGTGCGCCCTCACCTGCTTGAACTCGTACATGCAGAAGGACAGCCCCGTTCCCCGCTGCATCTTTTCCCCGATGTGTCCGTGATACGGACAGTCGACATTCTCCGGGTCCAGATCGAACGCAAGCTGCTGGCCCAAGTAGTTGTAGCAGCCCGGGCACGACTCACGCCCCTTGGTGCAGGCGCGGCAGCTGCGTACGTCCTCGTACCTGTTGCGGTCGTAATACAGACCCTCGGGAAGGTACTCCAGCGCGTAGTCCCTTATGTCTCGGGACGCCGCGCCCCTATCCATCTCCCGAGCGATGCGGTATCGAACTCCGAACGATAGAAGTCCCCACGCTCCTCCAGGCTCGAGAAACGCATGCCGTGCGGGAAAGACTGCACGTCCTCCGAATCCCATAGTGCTCGGATATAGTCTCGCAAATCAAGATATGGGACCTCTGCCTTCCATCGCCGAGGCAAGAATTGACTAGACCACCGCGCTTGCTCTGGGTGATAAGCTTCCACCACGCGTGCAACGACGGCACGCTCATGGCACTCGTCGCGCTCATCCCTATCCTGAAGGTGGACCTAGGCCTGAGCTACTACGACGTCGGTCTCCTGGGTTTCGGGCTGCTCGTGACCGTTGTCGTCCAGTTCCTTGTCGGGAGGTATGCGGACCGCGTGTTCTCAAGATTCCTCCTGGAAGCGGGGGCCATCATGATGGGGACCTCATTCCTGCTGTTGCTCATGGTCGACACGTTCGCGGGCCTCTTCACCGTCGTCATCCTGATGAGGATAGGCGCCGCGTTCTACCATCCTGTCGGCACCAGTTGGATCACGAGGGAGTATTCCGGGAAGTATCTCGAGACGGCCCTCGGGGTCCAGAGCGGAGTGGGCAACTTCGGCGTGATCGTGGCGCTCGGGACTTCCGGATTCCTGGGTGAGGCGTTCGACTGGAAGGCTCCCTGCATCCTCTGGGCAGGCATGAACTTCGCGGCGGTGCTCGCAGGGCTCTTGCTGATCAAGGAGCACCAGATTCAGACCAAGATACCGGAGAAGACCCTGGCGCCTAGGTCGATGGGAACCCTTTCGAAGATGTGGCTGTTGGTAATCCCGATCATCGCCGGGGGTGCCCTCTACCAGGTGACAAGCTACTTCGGCCCTGTCAACCTGACGAGGTTCGGGTGGTCCGCGGGCAGCGCGGACCTCGTGTTCGCGCTCTGGATCGGCGTTGGCACCGTGACGTCCTACTACTTCGGCGCCATGAGCCACAGGTACGGCAAGTACAGGCTGCTCGCCGCAGGCTACATCGCCTCGGCTGTGGCCGTGGTGCTGCTCGCCGTGACGAATGAGTACTATCTCGTGGCGCCAGTCCTGCTGGTGTACGGAGCGTTCCTCTTCATGACGTACCCCGCCTTGTTCTCCATGACGACGGAGGCGACCCATCCTGGCGAGCGAGGGACCGCCTTCGGCATACTCTTCGGGTTCCAGCTCGGAGGAGGGGCAACCGTGGTCTATCTCTGTGGCATCGTCGCCGACGCTTTCGACAATCCGTCCTACGCGCTGCTCATAGTCAGTCTACTAGCAGTGGCCTCCGTCGGGGTATCGATCCGGCTCTGGAAGCAGAACGGCAGAGCGACACGATGACCTCAGACTCGGCCCTTCCGGTCGGGACGCAGTGTCGGGGATGCCGGGAGCTCTTTGGCATAAGGCAGTCCCTCGGCGCCCTTCTGATACTCTGACATCGCGTGATAGAACCCGAACTTCCGCTCCTGGCGGAGCACCCAGAAGACAAGTATGTTCACGAAGACCGCCACGATGCCAGTGAGATAAACCATGTCGAATATGTTGGCGCCGCCGATGCTGAGGAGCGGAGTCCCATCTGCGGGCGGCTCGAAGGCGAGGACCTCGCTGAGGTGGAATATGTCCGCCCCGACGATAGTTCCCAGTATTCCCGAGAAGTAGGCGAGAGGGGCCGCCTTCTTGATGTCGATCCAGAACGTCGACACTGAATAGAAGCCTGCCGCGACCGCCGGAGCGAAGGCGATGGGGATGTCCGCGACTATGCCCACTCCCTCCTCGGCCCTGGTCACGAAATACGTGATGACCGCGACGATAGTGACGCCTATCATGCCCTCCGCGAGCGAGACCCGGCCGGACCTGAGAAGGACGTAGCATATGATGATCGGCACCAAGGCGCCTCCCAAGTTGATGCCGACCCACCAGCCTCCGTAGGGGAACAGAGGGATGTTCACCCATGAGAAGAACAGGGTGACCGTGAGGATCGTGGCCACCTCGGACTGCTTGAAACCTATCTGGCCGAAGACCTTCGCGATTGACGCCACGTACAGATAGAACAGCAGGATCGCTAAGCTCGCGATTATGACCAGCGCAAGGACAGGGTCGATCTCCGTCGCCATTTCGGAACAGTATCCGCGATTATGCGATAAAACCCTATTCCCCGGCTTTGTCTTCTCTGCTCATCCGCCTTGAGTCCTCTCAGGGTAGATGCAGCGAAGCATCGTGATGGCCATGGTGATGTCCTCGGCGACCATCTCTGGGTCGACATCCCCGAAGTATACTAGGTGAGACGCGCACCTGCAGTCGGAAGCGCCGAACCGAGAGACCGGTGTCAATGCTCCGCTGATACCCAGCAGCGCTTGGGCGATCCTGCACTCCACTGACTTGTCGTGGCCAGGCACGGCAATGACGGAGAAGACCTCGGCCTTCGCCAAGAGGTAGTCGATATGCCATCTCTTCCTCTTCGCGACCTTCCTATGCCTCCCGACCCGGGCCTCGATGCCCCCCTGGGCGGAACCGACATATGCGTAGACGCCGCGGGAGAACGCCACCTGCCCGAGAGCTCCCACTCTGATGCGAGCATCCTCCGGCAGATGAGCTAGGATGCAATAAGAGCCCTTCATGGATGCACGAAGCTGTCACTTCCACATCAACCTTGCTGCAGAGATGAAGCGAATTCCATCGAAAAGCCATATATCGCAAAACGCCATGTCCATCCAGTCGGGCAGACAAGGGATGGGATATGGTCAGTGCTGTTTCGATTCTTATGATACCTCTCGTCGTCGTGGGGTTCTTCGTGCTCAATCAAGGCGCGAAGTTCATCACTGACAACGCCGTCGCGGTGTCGAGGAACTTCGGAATCAGCAGGTTCGTGGTCGGCATGCTGATCGTGTCCACGCTGGCGGCGATGCCAGAGGTCTTGGTGTCGGTCATCGCGCTCAGAGAGGGCGGGGAGCTGATTGCCCTAGGGAACGGGCTGTCCTCCAATGTGGTCACCATAGCGTTTGTGATCGGGCTCGCCGCGCTCATAGTGCCCCTGAGGGTCACGCGCGAGATGGTCATGCGTGACGCGGTGTTCCTCATGACGGTCACGATCGTCGCGTCCGTCCTTCTCCTCGACGGGGCCATATCGTTCTTCGAGGGCGTCGCCCTGATGATACTCTTCGTTCCCTATACGATGAATCTGCTCCTGATCGAGAAGAAGGCGCCCCCGGAGGAGTTGGAGGAAGAGCTTGAGGAGGCGGTGATACACCTCGAGCTCATGGGACACCTGTTCGGCAGGAAGGTCGAGATCCGAGCAGGCTTCCAGTGGCTCTTCTTCGGGGTGCTGTGGACGGTCATGGGGGCGGAGCTCGTTGTCAGGGGGATACTCAAGATGACCGGGGACTTCGGCATCGACCCGTGGTTGATGGGCGTGAGCGTCGTCGCCATCGGCACGACCTTGCCTGACATCGCGGCATCCTACCATGCGGCCAAACGCGGCTTCGGGGACCTGGCGCTGGGCGAGGGGATCGGGGCTGGGATTGTGACCATGCTTCTCACGCTCGGGCTGATCGGGATACTGAATCCGTTCGAGTTCGCGACCAAGGAGGTCATTCCCACCATAATAGTCCTGAACCTGTCGACCTTCCTCGTCCTGGCGTTCATGATGCGTGGCATGAAGATAACGCAGATGGGCGGGATCATACTGATCTCCACCTACTTCGGGATGGTCCTCTGCATCGCGCTTCTATCCCTCCATTGACCTTATCTATCCGTTACTCACATTCCCACTCGAATTCGGGGGTCTTCGGGCTTGAGCAAGCAGCTTATCACAGAACTGGACGAAGGGCAGGTCGCAAAATACGTGTTCCTCTGCGGGGAGCCTGAGAGGGTCCCCAAGATCGCCTCGATGCTCGGGAATCCCAGGAAGGTTGCTCAGAAGAGGGAGTTCTGGGTGCACGCAGGCACTCTCGAGGGAGTCCCGGTGACCGTGGCCTCGACGGGCATAGGCGGGCCCTCGACCGCGATACTGATCGAGGAGCTGGCCAACCTGGGCGCGGACACTCTCATAAGGGTAGGCACGAGCGGCGGCATCTCCGACGGGCTCGAGAAGGGCGACTTCGTGATCGCGACCGGAGCCATCAAGGCGGACGGCACCACCAAGAGCTACGCATGGCCTGAGTATCCAGCTCTTGCCAGCCACGAAGCGGTCCTGGCGCTCATCAGCGCAGCCAAGAAGGCCAGGGCCAGGTTCGATGTCGGGATAGGCTTCTCGGTCGACGGTTTCTACAGCGAGAACAAGGTGATGAAGGACGGGAGGCTCGCCCCAATGTCCCAGTCCGGGTACATGCCGTCGTTCATGACAGACAGGCTCGCCGACGTCAAGAAGATGGGGGCGAAGTTCATCGAGATGGAGAACGGGACCATATTCACCTTGAGCTCGCTCTTCGGGCTGAGGGCGGGCGCGATATGCGCCGTATCGGACGTCGTCCCGTGGCACCCAACTGAGAAGATCATCGACGCGGAGAAGAACATGTCCGACTGCATCGCGGTCGGTATCGACGCGATGCGGACCCTCATCGGCTGGGACAAGCAGAAGGGGTCGTCCAAGTACTGGTCGCCCTAGAGATTCTCACTTGCGAGACGGCTTCATCTTCTTTTCGGCCTTATCGAACTTCTCCGCCTTGGCGTGCACAGGGGGCCTGTCCTTGATTTTCGAGAACGGCTCGGGCCAAGGGACCGTGTGAACGCTAGGAGAACCCTCGCGGTCCCGGAAATACTGCTGGTAGAATTCCTCCGACAGGTTGGGCACTATGGGCGCGACGACCTTCAGCAAGCCCAGGCCGACCGACCACATGGTATACCAGGCCGCCTCGTCCTTCGAGTCGAGGCGTCTTCCCTCCCTGGCGAGGTAGTCCGACGACACATCGTCCCTGACGAACTCCTCGACCGTCCGGAGCGATTCGATCGGCTTTCCCGATTGAATCATGTCCTCGACCCTGCCGGCCATGCTCACGAAGGAACCCAGGAGCGCGCTGTCCGAATCCCTCAGGACCAGCAGCTCCTTTATGGGCTTGACCTTGACCCTCTTGGTGACATATTCCTCGAGGCTCCAGAGCTGCTTCCAAAGCCTCGTCTCCTGTCTCCTCAGGTCGAGCAGCGACCTGGCCTCGCTGTACTCCCTGGACTCCATCGCTGTCGAGACGTTTCGGATCGAATCCTGGATCGCATCGACCTGCACGCCGCTCCGGCCGAGCATTGGAGTGAGCTTGAGCACGTCCTGGATGTAGTTCCTCAGATGAGAGTGCCATTCGAGCCTGTCCTCGAGCAGGTCCTTCGCCATCATCATGTTGGTCATGGCCTGGTCGAACCTGCCCTCCTTGTAGGTGTCTATGGAGTCCGCGACCAGCTCCTCGACATCCTGCGAGAAGACCTCCTCCTTCTTGCTACGAGCGGCCAGGCTCTCGACCTGGCGATAATAGGACAGGAAGTTGACGCTGTTGTAGCCCCGCTCCTCGAGTATGGCGGCGGCGGAGTTGGCGATTGCCGAGTTCTTGCTGAACATGCACTCGACGAGCGTGAGCTCGCCTATCTCCGACTGCGTCAAGCGCGCGATGCTGCTCCTGACCTGCTTCCGTACCTTCGGGACCTCGTCATCGTAGTGTTTCACGAGCACCGGGATGATGGCCATCGGGTTCTTCGCCCCGTACTCCTCAATCCTGTCGAGCATCCTGCGCCTTTTTCCCGGCATCATCGAGGACAGGTCGGCGACGAGATGCCTGTCTATCCTGAGGCTCTCGATGTCCTTGGACATCTCCACGTCCGCATCGCTGATATAGATGCCCCTGGCCACAAAATGCACCTGACGCAAATAGCATCAGTCTGGTGATACATAAGTCTTTTCGGAGAGTCCGCACAGTTCTGGCACCCTCTGGGAGGAACTGGCTCACTCTCGACTAAGAGCAGAATAAAGAAGCGGATAAAGGATTTCGGAGTCAACGACGCAAACAGGTGGGAGACTCCGTTTCGTGTGTTGCAGGCACTCGTCTGCAGGGCTACTTGCTGCCCCAGCGGCCGAACAAGATGATGAGCACGATCATCACTACCGTGATAATCACCGCTGTCACGACGTAGATGAGCCAGCCAACCAGGTCGATCTCTCCTGCGACCAGGTCTATGCCCGCCAAGGCGATGCCCGCTTTCACGACCTCATTCCACAACAAGGCTATGACAAAGCCGAAGGCTGCGGCCAGGGAAGCCGCGATCGTCTTCTTCACTTCGCTCACAGATAGCTTCTTTTCGTCAGCCACTCTGATTACCCCGGGTACTCGAAGCCCTGTCTTCAGTATTTACATTTTCGCCCTATCCATTATGGATGCGCATGCAGGCGGAATCATCCCTCCGATTTTCGCATCTCGCCCACAGTGGGAAACTTCAATGCTCTCTCCCCGGAGAAGACCACCGGAGCGAATGAAGACAGACCGTGCTCAGAAAGGAGCGGGGATATCCTGTCCGAGGATCGCTGCCCCACGACATCCGTCCCGTATGCGATGAGGCTTAGCGCAGGCAGAACCAACACTCGCTTGAACTCGTCGTAGAGGAAGCAGTGGTCCTTGACGGACCCGCCGACCTCATCCCTCAGGCGAATCGCAGGGTGGATGTGGCCCATTATGGTCATCTGGTCCGTCAGCTTCCCAGAATGACCGTGCAAGATGCGGGCGTCTCCGACGAGCAGCTCGTGTCTGAGCGGCACGCCCAGTTCCGCAAGTATCGAGGCCAGGTAATTGTCGTGGTTGCCTTTGACCACATCGAGCGGCGCCAACTCCGCCAGGAGGCGGACGAACCTGGTCACATCGTCCCACTCCTGCGCAAGATTCCTCGAGAAATTGTGCTTCAAGTCTCCTGCAACGATGATCCTGCGCGGGCTCGTCGCCTCGACAATTCCCCGGACGTAGTTTTCGAGCTTCCGGGTCTGGACCCGAGGCACGCTGAACCCTTCGTCCTCGAGGGACGCCTCGTAACCAAGATGCAGGTCCGCAAGCACCAGCGCCCTCTCCCTGACAAGCATCGCCGCGCCTCCGGGGAGAAGAACCAGCTCGCGGTCAACCTCATAGCCCTTCGCTCGCACGCGACCATATCGGCGGCGCTGGTTAACAGCCTTTGGACTACTTTCGCAGGGCTCCAAGAACCATTAATCCCTCCGTCCCGATGACTATCTGAGATGCTCGAGAACAGCTTCATCCTAGCCCGCGGCATAGGGCCGCAGCGCGAGAGGTCCCTCTGGAGATCTGGATACGTAACATGGGACGATTTCCTGAACGAGACACAGATGCGCGGCGTTTCCGAGAAGAGGAAGAGCGAGATGGACGCTCAGCTCAGAGACGCTGCAGCGCATCTCAGGCGCAAGGACTCCGAGTACTTCGCCGAGAGAGTCCCCAATAGAGAGAAGTGGAGATGCCTCAAGGAACTGGGGAGTTCGGTCGCCTACTTGGACATCGAGACCACTGGGACGTCCTACTGGTCTCCGATCACGGTGGTCGGGATCTTTGATGGCTCGCGCATGCACACGCTCGTGAGGGGACAGAACCTCGACTCGGCCAACCTCAAGGCGATCCTCAACTCCGCAAGCGTTCTCGTCACCTACAACGGAGCGTCTTTCGACCTGCCTATGATCGAGCACCAGTTCCCAGGGTGCGTCCCGAAGGTACCTCACGTAGACCTGAGGCACCCTCTGCGCCGTCTAGGCCTCGTTGGGGGCCTCAAGAATGTGGAGAGGGAGCTGGGCATCGAGAGGGACAGGAGGGTCGAGTACATGACGGGGGAGGACGCCGTCTACCTCTGGAAGCTCTGGGAGAAGCAAGGGTCGAGGAACGCCCTCGACCTGCTCGCGGAGTACAACTCGGAGGACTGCCGCAACCTCAAAGCCCTGGCGCTGTACGCCTACGCCTCCCTGAGGAAGCGCACATTCGACACGGCTGTCCAGTCCTGAAAAGCTTGAATAGTATGGCGATGGTTATAGTCTCGGGATGGACGGACTTCTTCTATTGATCGTGGCCATGCTAGTGTTCGCTCTGATGATATTCATCATCTCCATCAGCGCAAAGAAGCTCATGCTGGTGGGGATAGCCTTCGCCGCCCTGCTGATCATCTCCGCGCTCGGGATATGGGGTTGACGGACCGTGCCGGAGAATCTCAAGTCCTCAGTTCCCCCAGGGCTCTGGGCTTCCGCTCTCCGAGCCGCCGACGCGCTCAAGGGCGCACGGGCGGTGACAGTCGCCGCCCACATAGACGCGGACGGCATCTCGGCCTCGGCGATAGCGCAGACTTCTCTGGAACGGGCGGGCGCAAGAGCCGAGGTCAAGTTCTTCAAGAAGCTCGATCCGCAGGCGATCGAAAGCCTGAGGTCGGGCGGGGGCGACCTCACCTGGTTCGTGGACCTTGGCAGTGGCTCCGTTTCCAGGATAGAGGGCTCCAAGGCCGTCGTCACCGACCACCACATGCCCGACACGCTCGCGAAGGGCAACGAGAAGACCGGGCAGATGCTCCTGTCCGATTTCAGCACCGTTGTCCACGTGAATCCGCACCTGCACGGCATTTCGGGAGCGTCGGACCTGAGCGGCGCGGGGAGCACCTTCCTGGCGGCCCTAGCGATGGACGAGCGGAACGCGGACCTGGCGCATCTGGCGGTGCTAGGGAGCGTCGGAGACCTGCAGGACCAGCGCACGAGGCGACTCGAAGGGCTCAACAGGGCCATCCTGAAGCTGGCGGAGGAGAAGGGGCTCGTGAAGACGGTCGAGGACATCCGATACTTCGGGAGGGAGACAAGACCTATCCACAAGCTCCTGGAGTTCTCGAGCGATCCTTTCCTTCCCCGGATAACGGGCAATGAGGACAACTCGATCGCCTTCCTCGTGGAGCTGGGCATCGAGCTCAAGGACGGGGACTCCTGGCGGACCTGGTCGGACCTCACCGACTCCGAGAAGACCAAGATCATCGAATCCCTGAGGGACCATCTCGAACAGAGCCGCCGAAGACCGGAGACCATCGCGAGGCTCGTCGGAGAGGTCTACGTGCTCCTGAAGGAGGAGTTCGCGACGCTGCTGAACGCGTGCGGCCGGCACGGAAGGGGCGAGATAGGCCTGAAGATATGCGCCGGAGACCGCGGAGAGGCCCTGACGGAGGGCGAGACGCTGCTCAAGAACCACAGGTCCGCGCTCAGCAAGGCGCTCTCCTGGGCCAAGGGCAGCGGCATCGTGAGGATGAGGAACATCCAGTTCTTCGACGCAGGGGACGAGATCGAGGACACCATCGTCGGCATAGTCGCCGGGATGCTGCTCGGGGGCGAGGGGGCCGACAGGACGGCCCCCATGATCGCGTTCGCGGAGTCCACCGAGTATTCCGATTCACCCAAAGTCAAAGCCTCGGCCAGGGGCACGCAAGACCTCGTCTCGAGAGGCATGGACCTGTCAGCGGCCATACGGGCCGCTGCGGAGGGCGTCGGCGGCATAGGCGGGGGGCACAACATCGCGGCAGGAGCCACGATCCCGGCCGACAGGAAGAAGGACTTCCTCTCCGCCCTCGACGACCTTGTCGGGAAGCAGATCAGTGCGAGAGGACCGCGACGAGGATAGCCTTCTGCGCGTGCATGCGGTTCTCGGCCTCGTCGAAGACGGCGCTGTGAGGCCCGTCTATGACCTCGGCTGAGACCTCGAGCCCCCTGTGGGCCGGCAGGCAGTGCAGGAAGATGTAGTCCTTGTTCGCCTTCTCCGCGAGCTTGTCGTTGACCTGGTATGGCAGGAACAGCTTCTCCCTCTCGGCCTTCTCGCTCTCCTGGCCCATGGACACCCATGTGTCCGTGTAGATGACGTCCGCGCCTTCGACCGCCTGGAACGGGTTGGACAGGACCTCTATCTTGCAGTTCTTCTTGGCGGCGATCTCCTGCGCCTTCGCGAGTATGTCGGCGTTCGGCCTGTGGTCCTTCGGGGTTGCAACGCGCATGTTCATGCCCGTCAGGGCGCAGCCCAGGAGCAGGGAGTTGCAGACGTTGTTCCCGTCGCCGACATAAACCATCTGGAGTCCTGCGAGCTTCTTCTTCTTCTCGAGGACTGTGAGCAGGTCTGCGGCGCACTGGCACGGGTGCTCGATGTCGTCGAGGCCGTTTACGACGGGTACGGAGGCGTGCTTCGCGAGCTCCCGCATGTTCTGGTTGCTGAACGCCCTGTACATGATGCAGCTGACATACCTGCTGAGGACGTTCGCGACATCGGAGACAGACTCCCTCTTGCCTATGCTGACCTCGTCGGGGCCGATGTAGAGCGCCTTGCCCCCCAGCTGCCCCATGCCGACCTCGAACGATATCCTGGTCCGAAGGCTCGGCTTCTCGAAGACCATGCCCAAAACCTTCCCCTTGAGGGGTTCCTGGGGCTTCTGGCCCTTCTTATGCTCCTTGAGCTCCTTCTTCATCTTCGCGGCGTTCGCGAGTATCTGTTCGAAGTCGTCCTTCATGTCGAGAACCGAGATGATGTCGCGCTTCAACCCATCACCGCGTACGCAATCGCCTGTTCTGTAATAAGGCTTTCTGGGTTGTCCAGGGGGCGCCCGGACATCAGCCGCAGCATCTGGAATATCCGCACGCCACGCAAAGGGCGCAGCCGCAAGCATACGAAAGGAGCGTCCCGCACTCGGGGCATGACTCCAGGCTGCTGTCCGATGAGGTCTCCTCTTGGATATCTGATCTCAAATATTCTTCCCCCATCCCTCAGAAGTGCATCGTATGCTTCACCGTTAGGGGAGGGGCTGCGCGAAACTGCTCAAGAAGAGAGAACGCCTCACTTCTTCTCTTCCTCAGCCTTCTGTTCGTCCTGGGCCTTCCGCACGCTCGGGAACACTCTGATAAGGCGCCACGTGAGCGCAAGAATCGGGCTGTACTCGTGGAGTTCTTTCCGTTTCTCTTCCGCCATCGAATGTACCCCGACAACCACACTCACATTCTAAGATAAATGAGCTGTGCCCAAGCGATTCCCGAACAGCTCCGCTGCCTAGCCAACGAGATACATGAGGTATCCGATGAGGAAGACATAGTATGTAACCACGAATCCCGTCGAGAACGGTGTTATGTGCGGTCTCGCATCCTCGCGGAACAGGCCCTTTGACAGCTGGAGAACGAGGAAGACGCCTCCTCCGAGAGCATAGATCAGGAGAGCCGCATAGATGTACGGAGGCCCCGGCCAATATGGGATCAACGCCGCCATGAGCAGCCCGATGACGGAGCCGACGGCCAGGCCGGCGACCCATGCCCAAACCCGCGACGCTGGCGGCTCCGGAGAGATTCTCGGGATCCGGTTTCTGCATCCCGCGCAGAACTCAGCGTCATTCGGGTTCTCCGCGCCGCATATCGCGCACTTCAAGGCCATTCCTCAAGGACCGGTATTGCGCGCTCCCGCCTATTGTATCTTCCGAGAAAGGGTCCAAGCTGATGCACGGAAGGTCGGGGAAATCCGCCTGGCCACACCTAACAAGTTTTATCTAACGAAAGGATATGAAGGCTCGCCCATCATGGCCGGGGTGGGGTAGTGGTATCCTTGGGGACTGTGGATCCCTTGACCCGGGTTCAATTCCCGGTCCCGGCCCCTTCTCGCATTCTTCCGCGATTCAGCCGAAGTTCACACCGCAGTGAGGGCAGGTCGTGTCGCTCTCGGCCACGGGCTTTCCGCAGTTGGGGCACTCATACTCCGTGGCCTCGGCGCGCTCCGGCTCGGGCTCCTTGGGCTTCTGAACCTCAGGCAGGGCGTCCGACTCCGACCCGTCAAGATCCAGGTTGCAGGTCTCCATGACCCCCTCGGAGAATGCCGAGAACTCGGTCCCGCAGGACGTGCACTTGGTCTCCCTCGGCGAGACAAGCTCGCCGCAGAACGGGCACTCGAAGAGGACGTCCTCGAACGACGCTCCGCACCTAGGACAGGACGTCTCGTTGCCTGCAACGGTCTTGCCGCAGGCGATGCAGCCAAACACGAAAACATGCAGGGGTTCCTGGCCCATGGTACAAAGATGAGATAACGGTTATTTAAATGATGGCAGATGGCTCGCAAACCCGGTTCCGACGCTTGGCCAGAGTATTTCTACTTCTTGGCCTTGGCCTTCTTGGCCGGCTTCTTCTTGGGTGCGGGCTTCTTGGCGGCCTTCTTCATTGATTCCCTGGCCTCGCCAGGCTCTTCAAGGACTGCCTCCAAGGGCTCTTCGTCCTCGCACGGCCCTTCCGAAGGGGCCTCCACGAACATCGCGCCGCAGTTGGGGCACGAGGTCGCCGAGATCGCCGTCTTCTCCCCGCAGACGGGGCAGTCCACCTGCGCCTCCTCGAGCGGGAGGTCGCACCTGGGGCACTTGTCCTCGTCGCCGCGTATCATCAGCCCGCAGCCCGGGCAGGCGACCCTGCGAATGGACTTCTTCATCTCGGTGAGCTCCGTGCTGATGATGTTGTCCACGAACTCGTCCATGTCGAACCCCGAGCTGGAGCGCTCCACGCTGTTCGAGAACTTCGTGAGGTCAGTTCCGCACGTGGTGCAGACAGTAGCGTTGCGCCAGATGAGCCCGCAACAGAACGGGCACTCGAAGAGCGTCCCTGGGCCGAACTGCAGCCCGCAGCGTGGGCATTCTGCGTCGCTAGAGCGTACTATCCTGCCGCATTTGAAACAGCTGAGGTAGATATCCTTCTGTGCCTCGGCCATCGTTTCAGGAATAGTGTTGCCCCCTATATAGTTAATCGAACGTAGGAATCTGGCAACGTAACCGCTGCGCCTACCGGGACGGATCCTTCCCGCGGCTCCGGCGTATCGAAACGAGCAGCATGAAGAGCATCGCGAAGGCCGGCAGGACGACCGTCCCGAACTCAGGTATCTTGTCGAACACGACCTGAATCGGCGACGTGGTGTTCTGAGTCCACTGGAAGCATATGGCGCCCTCGTGTGGCGCGGAGTATATGGAGTTCAGGTAGGCCTTCGGCGCGGTCGTCTGAGGTGTGAAAGTCAGAGCACTCCATGTGCCTCCGACTTTCTTCTTGCCCATGACGGTGGTCCCGATCGCAGCTGCGTCCATCTGTATCCAGAATGCGTACAGGTACCCTGTGGAGAGGTCGACCGAGATCGTCGGGTAGCAGTTACCGAGGTTGTTCGCCACGTTCTCGAGCCTGTACGGCACAGACCATGCGGCGCCGTCGTAGCTGACGTAGTAGATGTAGGGCTTCGAAACGCCTGTCTGCTGGTGGCCGTCCCCATAAACGACATGCGCAATCCCGCTGCCGTCGACAACGACGACTGGGGGCGCATTGTCCGTGTTGCCCGGGTTGCCCCCGGCAATGGCGTAGATGATGGTCTCCGCGGACCAGCCGGTAGTGTACTTCTTGCTCGCGACGTTCCCCCCGTAGCCGTAGACCGCCAGCATGTCGCTTCCAGATCCTATGTTGACCAAGGAGCCCTTCGAGTTCGCCTGAGGAGTGCCTCCGCCAAGGAGATTCCCCTTGTGCGTCCATGCGGCGACGCTGTCGACCGCGGTGCTCTTGAAGACCGACAACTCGTATCGGTTAGGAGAGGTCTGAGTGTAGTTCGAGGACACGAGCCAGAGATATCCCGAGGAGTCCCTCGTGATGTATGTGTTCTTCGACGCCATTGACAGGACCGATGTGGTCGGGGTCGCGTCGTTCCCGCTCCACGATATCGTGTGTGTCGACGGCGTGACCGTGCCCATCCGGACATTCACGGTTGCGGATGTCGCAGTGGAGTCGCCGATCAGGTATATCCTGTTGGTGGCCCCGTGATACCAGATGGATGCCTTCGTGATGCCGGATGACGAGAACGCGTTGCCGACGAGTGTCCAGGTCTGGCCTCCGTTCGTGCTGTACTTGTAGACGGTGTTGGCGCCGTCATAGAAGAAGCTCCAGAAGTTGACGCCGTCATAGAACAGCTTTCTCTGATAGGACTCGGAGGTCGCCGTCGACGAGCTGGTCGAGCCGTCCACGATCCACCGGTCGATCTCAGGGCCCGAGACCACGCTGAGGCTCCTTGAGGCGCTCGGCACGGCCGTCGCGTAGTCCGTCGTCTCGCGCCAGTCGGTCGTCTCGACCACGAAGTCGATGTCGGAGCTGCCTCCGATGGCCGACGCGGCCACGCCCAGCTCCAACCTCTGGTGGTCGTTCTCCGCGCTCACAACGGCCGCGGATTCGGCCCAGGCGCCGGATGAGTACTGGTATAGGGTCTTGGACTGGATGATCCCGTCCAGGCCCATGATCTCGATCTTGTAGTCGGCTCCGATGGTCTTCGACACGATGGAAAGCGGCATGCCCGTCTCGATGTCCATGTCAGAATCGACATATATCCTCGTGATGTCCTCGCCTGTCTTCTTAGTCGGGGTGACCACGCCGCCACCTCCGCCTATGGGCTTCCCAATCACCACCGGGACATAGGAACCGTTGAGTATCTCGCCCACGACGCTCACGTAGAAGTACGACGACAGGGAGGTGTTCACCGCTCCGACGGCACTGATGTCGACGTCGGGGTTCTCGACCGCGTCGAAGTCCGCCGTCGTCCGGCCCTCCCAGTCTCCGAACGCGCCGTCGATCTGGATCGTCGGCGGGGGAATTGCGACGTACGCCCTGACGCCCCCTCCGATCACCTGAACGTCGAAGAACGTCGAGCTCACGCCCGCGTCTGTCACGTAGACTGACACGAGGTCGCCCGCGACCGCAAGGGACGAATCTACCAGCACGTCGACCACGAGGTCGGTATCTGATGCCAGGTCGATGTTGGTTATCGGGCTGGCGAGCGTCGCACCGGATATCACCGGAACAATGCTGTCGATATGGCCAGACGAGCCCTCGCACGACATCCTGAGGCGGAGCATCGCCACGCTCGTGGCCGGAAGGATGGTGCTGTCGGCTTCGTTCACGCCAGGGCCGTATTCCTGGATTATCAGGAGCACGCCGCCGTCCTCGACGACCGGGCGGCTGATGGAGTAGGTGGGATCGGCAAGGTTGTCCTGAGATTGGAGCATGTACTTCGAAGTCGCGGGAAGAGCGGAGGGCATTATGGCCATAGCCTCCAGCTGGCTGCCTTTGATGGCAGATGCAAGGGAGTCTGTCCTGACCCATGAGTTCCAGTCGTAGGGGTCCGCGGTCGACCCGTACTGCTTCAGAGCTGTCGACTGGACCTTGCCGTCCCAGCCGTCAACCTCGAGCAGGTAGTCCGCGCCCATGCCGGACACGAGATAGCCCGTGTCGGCGTCGTTGTCGGAGTCGACGAACAGGAAGAAGCTATCGACCTCGGTCGACGCCATGATCTCTCCTTGGACCATGATGTACATGTAGAGCTTGTTCACGTCCGTCTTGACCGCCCACTCCTCGATCGCCACATTCGGCGACGAGGCGATGTACGCTACGCCGAACGTGTCAACGTCTGCCCATTCGTCGAAGTCGCCGTCGATGAGCGAGTCGTCCCCGCCCGAATAAGAGAGGAATATGAATGTGGGAATGACGATTGCCAGGGCGATGAGCACCGCAAGGAACTGCCATCTCAGAAGCACTCCGCCGCGCTTCGCCGGGGGTGGGGATATCCTGTCTTCCATCCGCGTCCCGTTTGTCATCCCGGTCCCGTTCACCAGGCCCGTGCCATTGACCGCGCCTCTGCCGTTCGTGAGCCCCGTGCCATTGACCGCGCCCCTGCCGTTCGTCAGTCCCGTGCCGTTTATCGCCCCGCGGCCGTTCGTCAGGCTGTAGGCCGAGGTCTTGGCGGCTGCTGGGATCTCTGTGACCACTTCAGGCACTGGCTCGACGGTCTTCGCGGGTTCCGGTGGCTCCGGCGGAGGCGGTGTCTCCTCAGCGATGAAAAGCGGAGGCGCAGGAGTTTCAGGCGCTTCCTCGAACCCTATGCCGCAGCTCGGGCATGACTTCGACCCGTGAGGGGTCAAGCCGCCGCACTGAGGACACTCAAGCATCTCCTTCTCGCCAGCGAGCGGGATGCCGCACCTCGGGCACCGGTCCTCGCCTCCCTGGAGCTGCAGGGCGCATTGGGGGCATGTGATGCTCGCGTTGGGAAGCTCCACCTTTGGGAGCTCCTTGTGAAGGTAGTATCTCTGCGGT
>JALOTQ010000057.1 GCA_025457815.1 Thermoplasmata archaeon | reverse complement strand
CCTGAGTCATTCAGATCTCTCCTATAGGGGTTGTGGTCAATCAGGGTCATCGCCCATAAGACTTTCGAAATCGCCCTCTATCTACAGGCTGCAACAAAACCTAAGTACCCGGGGGCATATCGAATCCGTTAATGGGGCCAGCCGAAGAGAAGATGGCTGTGGCCAAGCTGTCCGTCTACTCGAATACAGCTCTGGTCGTTCTCAAAGTTGTAGTAGGCTTGATGATGGGCTCCGTCGCGGTCCTCTCGGAGGCGATCCATTCAGGCATTGACTTGTTGGCCGCACTCATCGCTCGGTATTCTGTCAAGATGTCCGCAGAACCGGCGGATAAGGATCACAGATACGGGCACGGCAAGTATGAGAACCTGTCAGGTGCGATCGAGGGTGCCCTGATATTCGTGGCGGCAGCTTGGATCATCTATGAGGCGCTCAACAAGCTCTTCGACCCCGAGCCGATAGAGATCATATACGCAGGAATTGCGGTCATGGGCGTTTCTGCTGTCCTGAACTACCTTGTCTCCAGGAGACTCTCCAAGGTTGCCAAGAAGACCGACTCATTGGCGCTCGAAGCGGACGCATATCACCTTACAACGGACGTATGGACCTCGGTAGGCGTCTTCATCGCCCTCGTCCTGATATGGGCCACTGGCATTGCATGGCTCGACCCTCTGGTCGCCCTCGTCGTCGCCGCCTTCATCATCCACGCAGCATACGACATAACGACTCGTTCCACCCACGGCCTTCTGGACAGGAGCCTGCCGGAAGCGGAGATCAAGCTAATCGAGAGGATCATCAAGGGCCGTGAGACCGCGGTCCTCAACTTCCACAAGCTGAGGGCGCGGAAGATGGGTTCCGAGCGACAGATCGATGTCCACATGGTGGTCCCGAGGAACCTCAGCGTGAAGGAGGGTCACGACCTCGTCTCGGACCTGGAGAAGGAGATCAAGAAGGAACTCCCGGGGAGCGTCATCGTCATACACATCGAGCCGTGCGACGCGAATTGCGCGAGGTGCAGGATGACCCCCGAGCCGGCAGCCCAGCAGGGAGATCCCGACGCAAGCTCAGAGTGCAGGCCGAAGGATTGAACGTTCTCGGAGGATTTTCTCGACCTCCCTGAAAGGTTCCTCGCCATCGATGCTGTTGTCGACAGTGACCCAATCGGATCGAGTGAGACCTTTCGCTATCTCCCTGACGGCCGCGAGCTTCTGCGGGGTCTCGAACATCTCCGGCAGGTGACCCCTGGCAGCTATTCTCCGCTGGGCGACGTCCGGCCGGATGTCAATGAACAGGGCGAAGTCGGGGAATGGGAGCACGCGCCTGAAGAACGCGTATCCGGCGGGAGCTAGCGCCCTCGGGAGGTAGGCTGCCCCGAGCAGATACCTCACGAAGATGTAGTCCTCTTCCGGAGCGCGCTTGTACGCGCGCACGGTCCCCAGGACATCGACTATGAAGAAAGCCGTCGCGAAGAGCCTCGCCATCGGACCAGACGCTTGGAGGGACCTCTTGGAGAGCCTCCCGAAGAACCTGTTCGAAGGGTGGGACACCACGCGGACGGACTTGCCCTCAATCTCCATCAGCTTCCTGATGCGGATGGCGTGAGTATCCTTTCCGCACCCGTCCAATCCGTCGACTACTATCAGGGTCAACTTCAGGCCCCCAACATGTGAAGGAATCCAGCAATCACAAGCGGTATCACGAGGTTGTCGATGGACCCTGGGGAGATCGCCTCGAGTATCGATGCAAAGCCCCCGATGGCCACGGCGAACAAGGCGACAAGTGCGGGCTGAGTGCCGTACGAGTAGTCGATGTATCCGAAATAGAACCAGCTCAGCACCATCACGCTCGCAACGACCGCGACGAAGACCGCAACGCTGCCCTCGAGCGTCCGGTGGGGCATGTATCTCACTCTCCCGAACCTGCGGCCAATGAGCTCTCCCATGCCGTCCCCGAAGGACATCGCCGCGACGGCGACGGAGGCAGCGAAGAGGTCGAAGAACAGGAAGTAGGCCACGATCGTCCATGAGATCGCGTACAGGACGAGCCCGTAAGGGTGCCCTTCAGAGGATCTCGCCCCGAGGGGGCTCTCTCTAAGCGCGCGTATCGGCGACCTGGGCGTGGCGAGAAGCAGTATGGGCACGAAGGGAAGAGCTGCCAGACCGGCCATGACTATCTGAGTGTCGAACATCCACCAGAAGAAGACTATCCCGCCCGTGAGTATGTGGACGAGCTTGCGCGCGTTCGACACCCTGTGCCTGAGCGCCCACGACAGAAGGACCACGAGGGAAACGTATCCGTAGACTCCTAAGAGCCCGACAACGTCTCCCTGTGTCAGAAGCGCCACGGACAGCGGATTGTCCTTGCTCTATGCATATACTTTTCCGAGTCGAGCCCCTGCGCGGAATCTCACTTCTTCTTGCGCGTGAGTTCCTCAACCACTTCTTGTGCACGGTCCATCCGGATCTTCTTCTCGGCGACGATTATCCTGCAGACCTCGTCGACAAGTTCGGGCGGGCATCCGACACTGGCTACGATGTTCCTCGCATGCAGAGTCATGTGCCCTTTCTGGATCCCGTCAGTCGCCAGTGCGCGGAGGGCGGCGAAGTTCTGCGCCAGACCTACGGCTGCAGCGATCTCGCCCAGTTCCTGGGCGCCCTTGACTCCGAGCAGCTTTATGCAGGCTTTCGCGGTAGGATGCACTTTGGTCGCGCCGCCCACGAGCCCGACCGCCATGGGGAGCTCGATTGTCCCCACGAGGTCCCCTTCAGGGGTCTTCTCGAACGTCGTGAGAGGCTTGTACGAGCCGGTCCGAGCAGCGTATGAGTGCGCCCCGGCCTCAATCGCCCGCCAATCGTTGCCAGTTGCGATTATCACCGAGTCGATACCGTTCATGATTCCTTTGTTGTGGGTGGCGCATCTGAATGGGTCCGAGTCGGCGAAATGGTACGCATCTATCACGCCGTCCACCACCTCTTCTCCTCCGATGGACTCCTTGGACCAGACCGCCCGTGCCCTTGCCAGGCGATGCGTCGCGAGGTTGGAGAGTATCCTGAGATGCACCCTGCCGCCAGAGATGCCCTCGAGCAGCGGCGCGACCGCCTCTGCCATCGTGTTGACGGCGTTGGCTCCCATCGCGTCCCGGACGTCCACGAGCAGATGCACGATAACATTCGGTCCGCGGGGCGTGTCTATCACCCTGACTTCGATGTCCCGTGCGCCTCCGCCAAGCTTGATGAGCATCGGATCCTGCTTGTTCGCGAGGTCCAGCACCTTCTGCTTCTCCTCGAGTATGAGATGTTTCACCCTGCTGGGGTCCTTGATGCCCACGATCTGTACCTGCCCGATCATCACCGGTGATGTGCTGCTCGTGAAGAAGCCTCCCCTTTCGCGGGCCATCTTGGCAGCGTTGGAGGCCGCAGCGACGACAGACGGCTCCTCGATGGCCATCGGCACGAGGTAGTCCCTTCCGTTGACTGCGAAGTTGACGGCGATTCCGAGCGGCAGCGCGAACGAACCAATCGCGTTCTCGACCATCTTGTCGGGGATGCTCGGGTCCAGGCCCTGAAACCCTATCAGTGCCAGGGCCTCCTCGTCCGTGAGGCCGCCGAAATCCTTGACGATCTTCAGCCGGTCCTCCATGCTCAGCTTGTAGAAGCCTTCTATCCTCGAAGTGCGGACCATGTTCACACCATGTACGAGATGGAGGAAAACCCCGTAGCCTGGCTTTAATGCTTTTGCAGGCGGACTTCGGCAATTGCCACGGGCCCGCCGCCCTACGCGGCCACGGAAAAGGATATATCCGGACTCATGGCTGAAGGAGTCCGATGACGAAGTGCTCGGCCCCTGGCAAGATGATTCTGTTCGGGGAGCACGCAGTTGTCTTCGGAAAGCCAGCGCTCGCGCTCGCCATCGATCTCAGGATCTCCGCGGAGATGACCCGCTCGGCGCAGTACTCGGTGAACGGTCACGCGATGAAGAAGAAGCATCATGCGTACATCTCCGCTGCGCTGGACCAGGCCTGGGGCGGCCCTCCCATCAACATAGACACGGACTCCATGATACCGTCCGGGTCCGGGCTCGGGTCGTCGGCTGCGGTCACCGTCTCTTGCATAGCCGCGATGCTCCTGCAGAAGGGCAAGCTCGAAGTCGAGGAGGTCGCAAGACGATCGTTCGAGGTGGAGAACAAGGTCCAGGGAAGGGCCAGCCCCACGGACACGTCGACCTCTGCGCACGGACAGGGCGTCCTCGTATCTCCAGAGAAGCTCGACGGCTTCCTATGGCGAATCGAGAAGGGTGACCGGACGTGGCATATGCACCACTGCAGCGTGCCAACGCTTAGATTCGTGGTGGGCTACACTGGCATTCACGCTGCGACAGGACCTCTTGTCGCGAAGGTGAAGAAGCTCGTCGAATCGTCCCCCGAAGCCAAGGGGCAGGTCGATCGCATAGGCGAGATAGTCCTCGAGGGGGTGGAGGCCCTCAGGAGAACGGACAAGAAGAAGCTCGGGGCGCTCATGAACGAGAACCACGCGCTCCTGAACGCGTTAGGGGTCGGTCATCCCGCGCTCGAATCGTTGGTCGAAGCCTCCAAGGAGTTCTCGTACGGCGCCAAGCTGACGGGAGCCGGCGGGGGAGGGAGCATGATAGCGCTCACTGACGAGCCTAAGAAGCTGGCGGCCGCGATAAGGGCCGCTGGCGGAGAGCCCATCATGGTAGAGGTCGGATGCGAAGGCGTCCGGGCAGAGCAATGAGGAAATCATAAATCCAAGCAAGGTCTTGGCGTGGAAGGTGGATTGATGGTCGAGAAGGTCGCGCAACACAGGCACTGCGTCAACTGCGACAAGGCCATCCCGTACAAGGACAAGTACTGTGACGACAAGTGCGAGAAGGAGCACAAGAACAAGCTTCTCAAGAAGAAACGGGAGCTCGTCTACTTCTACGGTCTGATGGTAGCGATCTTCATACTCGCCATGGTCTTTCTGTATATGGGGTGACTCAGATGAAGGTTGCACTGGGAGGGACGTTCAACGTCATCCACAAGGGTCACGAACTCCTTTTCGAGACCGCGTTCACGGTCGGGGACGAGGTCGAGGTCGGCCTGACATCGGACGAGTTCGCCAAGAGCATCAAATCGGTCCCTGTCGCCCCATACTTCCAGAGGAAGGCTGCGCTGGCGAAGTTCCTCGAGAGGTACGGCAAGCCTTTCAACATAGTCATGATATCCGACATGAAGGGTACCGCATCGACCTCGGAGAGCATAGACGCCATCGTCGCGTCACCAGAGACCAAGAAGAATGCGGACGAGATCAACGAGCTGAGGCGCAGGAACGGGCTGAAGCCCCTCAAGATCTTTCAGATCAAGGAGGTAAAGGCTGACGACACGAAGCTAATCAGCTCCTCCCGCATTGTCATGGGCGAGATCGACAAGGAGGGAAGGCTGCTCAGGCCCCTCAAGGTCGCTGTCGGGTCCACCAACAAGGTCCAGGTGGATGCGGTCAGGAACATATTCACCCAGGCGATCGGCCTCGTTGAAGTCGTAAGCGCGGACCCCGGCCAGAACGTTGAGAAGCAGCCTCGCGAGAAGAGGACCATCGAAGGCGCAATCGCGAGGGCGAAGAAGGCCCTGGACAGCGCGAATGCGGATTTCGGAGTCGGGGTCGAAGCGGGCCTGTTCTACAACGCGGTCCTCAACAAGCACATAGACATCCAGTACTGCGCGATAATGGACTCTTCCGGGAAGATGACCGTGGGACACGGGCCAGGGTTCGAGTACCCTCCAGAGGTGGTCAGGGCGGTGCTCGAGGGCGATACTGTCGGGGACACGATGAGCCGGATCACGGAGATCGAGGACATCGGCCACAAGATGGGCTCGATAGGATACCTCTCGGATGGTCTGATCGACCGCACATCGCTGACGGAGATAGCGGTGTTGATGGCGCTTATCCCTAGAATCAGGAAGGAGCTCTACGAGAAGCTGGTCTAGGCTTCTTCTTGCTCCGCCACGGCTTCGAGGTAGTCGGACAGTGTCTCGCAGCTGTCCTTGCCCACGCATCCGAACCTCGCGTACTTCCTGCAGTAGTCGCCCGTCGGCTCGTGGAACTCGCACTTCTGCCCTTCCAGGAACGAAGAACACTGCCTCTTGATGCACGCATAGCCCGAGTATTTCCCAGTGCAGATCCCGTCCTTCTGCAGGAACTTGCATTTCATGGGATCACTCCTCTCTGAGCGACTGCAGCCTCTCCTGATGGATGATCAGCTGCTTCTTGTAGGAGTCGGGGGTGACGCAATGCTCCCTTCCGGGGCAGAAGAACCTCCGGTACTTCTCGCAGTACAGTCCCAGCCACTTCTCATGTCCGCAGTCGTCCCTGTTCTCTCTCGGTTTCCGGAGCACCAGGACGTTCATGCCAGAAAACTCACACTTCTCGTGACCTATGCATTCCAGGCTATCGACGTGTCTGTTGGCACACGCTCCGCTGAGATAGCTGTACCTACATGTCTTCAACTGCATCCCATCCTGTGCTCTCGCGAGCGCACTATGATGCGCGTGTGCGCACATAAACGTTTACGAAATGTCGCTTTTCGTTGTCTCCGCATGATCCGGGGTGCGCCTTCGGGATGATAAAAGCGCTTCGGAAGGGTTTTGACGTACCTAGCCAATATGAGCAGAAGGTAGAACGTGAATGTCCGGTCGAAGTACATCCTGATAGTTCTCTTGAGTGCTTTGATCGTTGCGTTCGAGACCGTGGCAACCGAGGGCGCCCTGAACACGGCAGACTTGAACCTCTACCTCGTGTCGTCCCTTCCGTCCATCGTGGGAGGCTGCATCCTGATGGGCATATACCCTGGAGACACGAAGGCATTCGTCAGGAGCCTTGACCGAAGGGGCTGGAGCCTTACCATCGTGATGTGCGTCCTTGCGGCCTTCGGCGTGGTACTGTGGTTCGACGCGGTGAGCAGGATAGGCGCCAGCAAGGAGGCGATCCTCGGCGGAGGCTCCTCGGAGGTGCTGTTCGTCGTCGTCCTATCGGCCCTCTTCCTCAAGGAGAAGCTCACGCGGCTCGAGGGCTTCGGAAGCCTGCTCATCATCCTCGGGGTGTTCCTGGTCCTCGCCGACCTGGAGACGCTCTCGTTCCCCACCGGGATAGGTGAGGCCGAGGCGATCATGAGCTCCGTGAGCCTCGCAGGCTCAATCATCATCGCCACTGCGCTGCTCCGTGTCTACAAACTGACCCCGGTCTCAGGCGTGGAGCTGTTCCTGTCTGGCATCATGGTCGTGGGATTCGGAATCGCCTTTGGCCTGGTATCAGTTCCGGACGCAATCGGCTGGGCCGTGCTCGTGCTCCTCGGCCTCTTCCCTGCGGTTGGGCTGCTGACTTACAACGCTGGCCTCCTCAAGATAGGGGCGTCCCTGACATCGGTGCTTTTCGCTCTGACGGGCATCATGACGGTGGGGGTGCAGTTGCTCGTGCTCGCGCTGTATCCCGATGCGGAGATCATACTTCCCAGAAGCGTGGCAATCGCGGTACTTGGGGGGATTGTGGCTTTTATGGGCGTGTACCTGCTCCATAAGAATAAGGCGGTCCGAGACACCCCTGAGGCAGATGGATAAGGCGCTGAGGGGGAGATTTGAACTCCCGAGGTACGTGGTACCACCAACTCTCAAGGCTGGCGCCGTGAACCGGGCTTAGCTACCTCAGCACTGACGTAGCATCAACGCATGCGCCGATATCATAATTTCGGACTCGGACTACGCGCACGGGGCTGACGCCTTAGCGTCCGCCCTCATCGCGAACAGCGCCTCTAGGTCGATCTCGAGGGCCGTCACGGGGTACCTCAGCTCGAAAGCCTCTATGGTGGCGGGGGTCACCTCGCCGAAGACCCCGATGCGCTTCCCGCCTACATGCAGTTCCGCACACCTGCCGCTCACAAACGCCGGGTGGCTGCCCTGCATTATCTCCGGGGTGAACCCCATGCCCGAGATGACTGACTGAACCACGGACTTGACCTCGGTGAACCCAGCCTTGGCGTGTATCGCAGCCGCGGACATCATGAGCCGGTTCTTCCCCTTCGTCACGACGTTGCCCACCTCGAAGAGCCTCTGGGGGAGCTCTCGGTGCTTGTTCTTCCGGAGCACTATCATAAGGCTCGGCAGGAGGGACGTCCTCACGAGCGAGTGCTCCTCGCTGACGGGGTTCTTCACGCGGAGGGCAGTCTCGTCCAGCGGAAGATTCAGGGCCTCGTACTGGTCCCTTGGATTCGACAGCGTGAGAGTCACCACCTCGAAGTAGCCGAGGCCTATCATGATTGGTTTCACCTTGTCGCCGTACTCGGTGAGCGGGTCGGTCCTGCCGAAAGTGGCGTGCTTGGGCAGTATGTTCCCGAACCTCTCGAAACCGTGTCCTATGGCGACGTCCTCTGCGATGTCAACAGCGTGAAGGATGTCGGCCCTGTACCTGGGCGCCAGGACTTCGATACCCGGGCCGCTCACGGACGCCCCGTGCCCAAGGCGCTTGAGACAGCCCACCATCTGGTCCGGGGTCAGCGACGTGCCTATCCAGCTGTTCACATAGCCAGGGTCGATGGTCATGCGGGCAGGCGCCAGGTCCGGGGCCAAGGCCGTCTTGCCGTCCTGATGGATCCTGACAGTCCGGATCTTCGCGCCTCTCTCGGCCAGGGCCGTCGTGAGTATGTTCACGGCCGCTTTCACGGCGTTGATGTCGGTGCCCGTGCAGTCGACGAAGATGTCCTTCGTGTCCTCCGTGATGGCCGTCGTGATGCCGTTTATTATCGGAGGGAATGAGAGCACCGTCCCATCCCTGTCGACGATCAGCGGATATCTCTTCTTGCCTTCCAGGACGGACGCATACGCCTGAAGGTCGGTGCAAGCGAGATAGATCTGAGGGTATCGACAATCCCTATCCTCCACGGGGAAAGCGTCGTGATGAGGATTCTCCGCAAAGAGGGGATTGTGATCGATCTCAATATTCTCGGGTTTCCGCCCCATACCCGTGCGGCATTTGAACAGCTCATCCGCAAGCCGAACGGCATTTTTTTAGTCACAGGCCCTACCGGAAGCGGCAAGACCACAACGCTTTACGGCGCACTCGATAAAATCAATTCTCCTGACAAAAAGATCATTACTGTTGAAGACCCTGTTGAATACCAGCTGAAAGGGGTGAACCAGATTCAGGTGAAAGCCCAGATTGGCC
>JALOTQ010000056.1 GCA_025457815.1 Thermoplasmata archaeon | reverse complement strand
GGCCCTGAGGCCGAGAAGCGACCTGGGCGCGTCGGCCTCGCTCCTCCTGAGTATCTCATGTTGATGGACATCGACTGCGGCGTCGTTTTTCCGACCGACGCGCGCGCGTCCCGCGGGATACTTGTCGCCCTCGAGAGACGAATCCGACAGGACGGGATGCGGCTGGTCTTCGCAGAGTCCCTGCGGTGCGCCCTGCGGTGATACCACCGTTTCCTCTGAATCTTGATATTGCGGAAACATAGTATCCTACGTCGCATGAGGATAGCCGTCACCGGCACTCCTGGGGTGGGGAAGACAAGCGCGTGCTCGAAGCTCGCGGGCATGCAGGTCTATCGGGTCTATGACCTCGTCGAGGAGTTCGACGCGGTCACTGGATACGACAGGAAGCGGAAGACCAAGGAGGTCGACGTCGCGAAGCTCGCCAAGGCGGTGTCGAAGATGGAAGGCGACATGGTCCTGGAAGGACACTTCTCCCACATGTTGAAACCGGACCTGGCAATAGTATTGAGGTGCTCCCCGAAGGTCCTTGAGAAACGGCTCAGGAAGAAGGGTTGGGACGAGAAGAAGGTCCGGGAGAACGTCGAGGCCGAGGCCGTCGACGTCGTGCTCATAGAAACGCTTGAGAACGTCCCGGAAGTATTCGAGATCGACACGACCGACATGAAGCCCGAGAGCGTCGCCAGAGCGATCAAGAGAATCGTCTCGGGAGAAAGGCAGAAATATCGTGTTGGGCATGTTGACTGGAGCGAGGAGGTTCTGAGCTGGTTCTAGACAATTACCGCAAGGAGGCAGACACGATTCTGTCCCCGCTGGCGCAGCGGATGGTCAACGTGAATCCGAACTACCTGTCCCTCGCCTCGCTCGCGTTCGCGTTCATCGCCGCAGCGCTCTACGCGCTCAATTGGGACTGGGGCCTTCTTCTGGCTGCCATAACGATCCTGATCAGCGGCCTTCTCGACGCCTTGGACGGCAAGGTCGCCAGGATTTCTTCGAAGGCCTCGAAGCGGGGAGACTTCGTCGACCACGTGATCGACCGGTACTCCGATGCCATCCTGATCGGGGCGATAGGCCTCAGCACGTGGTGTCCCGCCCCGCTTGCGCTCTTCGCCCTCATCGGCGTGATGCTCACCAGCTACATGGGCACGCAGGCACAGGCCCTCGGGCTCGGCAGGGAGTACAAGGGCATCCTCGGAAGGGCTGACAGGCTCACGCTCCTCATCGTCGTCTCGCTGGTCCAGTTCGTCTTCGTGGTTGCTGACTTTTCATGGCTGGACGTCAACGACATCTTCGGGTACTCGCTCATCGCGTGGATGATGGTCGCCTTCGGCATCGCTGGCAACCTGACCGCCATTCAGCGCGCGCACACGATCTGGAAGTCACTTTCCTGAGGGCCTTCTCCTGCCCTTGGCGCGGTAGTACTTGAGCGGGTGCGTCATCCACTCCTGCCTGCAGAGGTTGTCGGGGTCGAAGCAGATCCCGTAGCTCTTCATCGTGGAGCACTCGGGCGGAGTGTACTCCGTCCCGGATATCTCACCCGAGATGTGCTGTATCTGGTACCGGCTCTTGCCTTCGTCAAAATCGGGCGAGGTCGAGAATGTCCTGAGTATCTCCTCCGAGTCCATGCCCAGCGTGTGGAGGAACGCGACCAGCGCGAACCGCCCGGAGTGGGGCACGTTCTGGCTCTCCCTGGTCATCTGCAGGAGCTTCTTCATGCACGGTGGGAGGCGCACGATGCTCAGCCTGCCCATGTCCTCGGCTGGACGGTTCTTCCGCTCCTCCTCCAGGATGCCCTTGACCTCGGCAATCTGTTCTGAGAAGGCATCGAGTATCTCGTCGTTGACCGGCAGGGGCAGCTCGGACGATATCTTGTCCGCGACGGCCTGCTGGACCAGCCTGACAAGGTCCCTCTTCTGCACGATGACCTTGCCTTTCAAGAGCTTCTGGTTGACGAGTTTCCAGTCCTTGCTCCTCATCTTCGATGAGAATGTCAGGAAATCCGTGAACTCGACTGCGAACCCGTCATCGACCTGGGAGGCCTCTATCCCGAGCTCTCTCGCAACGGCGAGCACGAACTCGACCTCCTCCTGCTCGAGGCGCCTGCTGGCGGTCTTCGCCTCCGCGATGGCGTACCGGTTCACCAGCTTCGGGTCCGCGACCGCAGAGACGATCATCCTCGCGACGGGGTAGCTCAGGAGCTCCTTCAGAGCGTCGGGCTCCTTCGCCGTGGTCTTGGTCTCGATTATCGGGTTCTCAATTATCTCGAGGACTCGTTCCATGCCCTGGAGCCTGGCGGACTCGAAGGCCAATCCCTTGACGAGGTGGTCGAGATCTATCCCCCTGTCTCTGAGCACCTTGGCGGAGTCCTTGAGAAATGGGTACTTCGCGGCTTGCCTGATGTCCAATGAGATCCCTTGCCTCCTGACGGAATCTGAGGTTAGTGTACAATATACTGTCTGCTACTCCTTGTCTACCTTGGCGAAGGTGAGATGAAACTGGGCGGCCTCCAAGGCATTGGGCTCGTCGAAGAGTCTCCATGCGTCCGCAGGGTCCCTGAACGGCCTCTTCCTCACGATGGCCATCGCGCGCCTCTTGCCGATCCCTGGCACGGATTGGAGCATCGAGAGCGTGGCCGTGTTGGCATCCATCGGATACGTTATCCCGGTGACGCTTCTGTAGCCGCGTGCGGTGACCGCGACGTCCAGCCTCGTCCCGGGGTTGACAGGATATGGGATCGATATGAGCAGCGGGTACGTCCCGACCTGTCGGCCGAAGGTCCTGCCGCCGTCCTTCACCTCCGCGTAGACGGACCTGAGGACCGTTCCGTCGGGGACGAGTCTCTCGAGCATCGGACCGTCGATCTCCTCCCTCACTGTCCTCTTGAACCTCATGAAATCCTGTTTCGAGGCGACTCCTGGGAACTCCTGTCTTGACGGTATGACCTGTCTGATGTTGATCCTCCTCAGGAGCAACCCTTCGTGAAGGACCGCTCTTAGGAACTCCAGGTTCATCCTGTACGTGTCCTTCGATTCCCCCTCAAGGCCGCACAGGATGTTGATCCCAGGGAGTACCAGCGGCAGGCCGGACGGGCCTCTCTCGGCCCCTATCTCGTTGACCAGCCGGACGGCCTCCATGGTCTGCTCCGGGGTCGAGTTGAGGTTGTTCGCGCGCGCGACGCCAGGATCCGCGGACTCGAGTCCGAAGGCCAGGACGTTGCCGCTGGTGCAGTGTTCGGCGATCGACTTGGTCACATCGCGCGCCTCGGCCGGGTGCTCGGCGATGACGGCCGGGTTGGCGTTGTCGACGTGTAAGACATCGGGCCTGGCCGTCTCCTTCACGGCTCGCAGGAGCTTCTCGATCTCCTCTGGGTTCGGAGTCGGCGTCTCCGATTTCCCGGTCTCCTTGGACATGTAGCAGTAGACGCACGATTGCGCGCCCAGGCGGTAGTTCCTCACGCCAGCCGCCGCGAGTGCCTTCACCTCCGCGATGATGTCCGCACGCTTCCTGAAGGCGACGTCTCCGAACAGCGGCTCGATGCAGAACCTGCACCCGCCCGTGATGTACCTGACACACCCTCGATACATCTGGACCTCTGCGATCAACGGTCCGCCGAGGTCTGGATGTCTCAGGCAGGCGCCCGCTCCTCTGACCAGCCAGGAGTTCCATTCCTCGTAGGTCCTCCTGCGCTGGACCAGGCCCTCCCCAGAGGCGAAATCGAACAGGGACGCGTCGAGGTCCCCCGACACCAGGAGGTCGAAGGAACCCTTCAGCGGACCGGGGATGTTCCGAGGGTCCACCCCGAGGCTCCCAATCGTCGTTCCTCTGGCAGCCTCCGCGATTCGTCTGAGCTCGTTGTCGCTCGCGGGCATGCCTCTAAGGTACTTACCAGGGACTGCCAGGTTCCTGATGATGGCCAGGAGGTCGAACCCCTCGGTGTTCACCGAGCCAGATCGCCACTGGTCTATGGTGGCGTACTCGGCCTCCGCCCCGGCATCAGTCAGGGCGCCGAACGCGAGCCGGGCATAGGGCGATATGAACGGCGGAACGCCTAGGCACGCGGGTTCGTCCGTATATCCGTCAAGAACTAGCGCCCGCATCGTCGTCTTGAAGCGCTTTGACTTGGTTATATGTTCCGCTCTCGTCACGTTCTTATACTGGCCGGGCCTGGATTCCGCCTGCTACTGTACCCAATTACCTCAATAACGTATTAATCGACGGAATCCTTCCCTGTCCATCGTAGCACGAGCGGAAAAGTGCCTGTCAAGTTGTTGGATTCGGAAAATCAACCCGACGACTTTCGAAAAGGAACGAAAGAGATGAGGTAGATTCGAATGGCGAAGAAATCAAAGCCGGCCAAGAGGAAGGCAGTGAAGAAGGTCGCGAAGAAGGCTCCGGCCAGGAAGGTCGCACGCAAGGTGGCGAAGGTGCAGCCGATGGGCAAGGAGTCCGTCGAGGCGATGCTGAAGAAGGCATACGAGCCCGCCAGGCTCGCGATGATCTATCACCCGTTCTACGAGGGGAAGATCGAGGTGGTCCCGAAGTGCGCCGTGTGGGACTTCAGCGCGTTCGCGATATGGTACACGCCAGGCGTGGCGGAGCCGTGCAAGGCGATCAACAAGGACAAGGACCTGTCATACATTCACACGAACAGGTGGAACACAGTCGGTGTCATATCGGACGGCACGAGGGTTCTCGGGCTGGGCGATATCGGCCCCGAGGCCGGCATGCCCGTCATGGAGGGCAAGTCGTTGCTGTTCAAGTACCTGGGCGGTGTCGATGCGTTCCCGCTCTGTCTGGGAACTAAGGACCCGGACAAGATAATCGAGACGGTCAAGATACTCCAGCCGTCGCTCGGAGGCGTCAACCTCGAGGACATCTCGCAGCCGAAGTGCTTCTACGTTCTGGAGCGCCTGAGGAAGGAGTGCGAGATCCCAGTCTGGCACGACGACCAGCAGGGCACTGGAACGATCGTCGCGGCAGGTGCAGTGAACGCCGCCAAGGTTGTCGGCAAGAAGCCGGCCGAGATGAAGGCCGCGTTCATCGGCGCGGGCGCAGCGAACATCGCGATATCCAGGATCATGCAACTCGCCGGTTACAGGTGGGAGAACATGGTCATGTGCGACTCGAAGGGCACCCTGAACATCAACAGGTGCGACGAGCTCAAGAATGACTACAAAGAGAAGCTCTTCATGTGCGAGAACTCTAACAAGGAGTGCGTCGTCGGCGGGCCTGCAGACGCGATGATGGGTGCCGACATTGTCGTCGCTGCATCCAAGCCCGGACCGGGCACCATCAAGCCTGAGTGGATCAAGGGCATGGCCCACGACGCCATAGTGTTCGCCACCGCGAACCCTATCCCAGAGATATGGCCCTGGGAGGCCGCAGAGGCGGGCGCGAAGATCGTGGCAACGGGCAGGTCCGATTTCCCGAACCAGGTCAATAACTCACTAGGGTTCCCCGGTATATTCAGAGGCACTCTCGATGTGAAGGCCAAGACCATCTCGGACACGATGTGCGTCGCGGCCGTCATGGAGCTGGCGAAGACCGCGGAGGACAACGGCCTCAGCGAGACCTACATCGTCCCCACGATGGATGAGTGGGATGTCTTCCCGAGAGAGGCTGCGGCGGTGGGCACAGCAGCCATCAACGAGGGCATCGCGAGGGTGAAGGCCAGCAGGCAAGAGCTCTACGATAAGGCGGCCACCATAATCAAGAGGGCAAGGGACCAGACCAAGATGCTGATGAAGACGAACTTCATCCGGCCGCCTCCAAAGGCGTGAGCCGGTCGGCCGCTCAGAAACCCCTAAAACCCATTCCCACTCGATTTCTTCATTTGTTCTCAGGTTGGCGTCTCATCCAGGATGCGCCCGAAGCACGCGAAGATCGTGAGCGCGGCCACGAGGTCGTCTGACTTGACCGGAAGTGTCCCCCAGGTCATGACCCTGTACTGAACATATTCCCTGGACTCTATGGACCTCGGTCTCTCATGCTTGGGGAGCAGCTTGATCTCCTCCTTCGTCATCTGCACCCTCAGTCCGGGATGCCCTACGGGCAGCACGCCGGACTCCTCGAAGAAACCCACGGAACCCTTCCCGTCTGAATACTCGATGTCGTTGCCGGTCCGTTTCTTCATGCTGAATGTCATGGTCGTGCCTTCGGGGAACTTGAGGTTGACCGTCTTCTTGAAGAAGGCGCTGTCAAGTCGAACGAGCTCCCTGCCGGCTAGCGTTATCCTGATGCCTCCCTTGGGCCAGTCGATTGCCGCCGGACCCCAGGGCGTGCTGATATCCACGCCCTTCAGGACGCGTATCTT
Organism: Thermoplasmata archaeon; assembly: GCA_025457815.1. Classification (GTDB taxonomy): domain Archaea; phylum Thermoplasmatota; class Thermoplasmata; order UBA10834; family UBA10834; genus COMBO-56-21. Next base: position 2,899 of record JALOTQ010000056.1, on the reverse strand, counting down.
CCCGAACACGAATTGGCCCACGTGTTTCTCGTTTCCGTCGAGGAGGTCGAACCTCAGCTCTTCGGGGAGCGCCTTGGCCGGGTTGTAAGAATTCCACGCCCAATGGCCAATCGACTGCCTCTTCATCCGCCTGAGAATGCAGACGGTTCGCGCCCCTCCAGCTTCCACGAAGGTTTGAGAGCCTTTCGGCGCTAATAACACTTGCCGTGGATGGCCTGCAGTGAGAGTCTAGAGCAATCCCATCTCGACGATCTCGACGCTCTGGACGCCAGCGACTCCGGAGATTGCGGTCTCCACCTGCTCAGCGCCGCCCTTCTTGTCGTCCATCACGACGAGCACGTGCAGCGCCTTGAGTCCGAACGCCAAAGGCTTCTGTTCAGACGCCCTCAGCTTCGCCCCTTCCGGGAGAGCCTTCTCTATGTCAGTCTTCAGCTTGTTGAGGTCGACCTCGAGCCCCTCGGGTAGAACCCTGTACTGCATGCCAACTTCTCCCACGAAAAACACCTCAAGGTCCTACGAAGCCGCACTCAGGGCACTTGAAGTGAACGCTCTGGTCCCTGCAGTTCGCACACCTGCCGATCATGGCCTTGCCGCAGCTCGGGCACTGGAAGGTGGTCTCCTTCCTCCCTACCAGGCGCACGCCGCATGATGTGCACATCTTCTCCTGGCCAATCAAGTATCTTCGACCTCTGGGGCTCAGGTAATGACTATCTGTATATAATAGTAAGCAGTGCGGCCGTTCGGTTCTAGCAAGATTGATTGTCGATGATTTCGATTCGGGTGTGGAGAGAGCGATGAAAGGATTGGTGGCTTACGACAGCGTGTATGGGAACACGAAGCAGATCGCCGAGGCGATCGCGGAGGAGATCAGGGCGAACGGTCACGAGGTTGTCCTGATGTCCGTCAAGGAGAGTCTGCCTGAGGCGCTCGATTTCGACTTCGCCTTCGTCGGATCGCCCACCAGGATAGCGAATGCGAGCAGAGCGTCGAAGAAGGTCGTGAAGCGTCTCGCGAAGGCCGGATTCGGCGCGAAACCTGTCGTCGCATTTGACACGATCCTCCCCGGGGTGCTTGAGAAGACCGACAGGTGGGGGCGGACCGCCGCGAAGGTGATGACTGATCTGGGCAAGGCGAAGGGCCTGAATATGCGGGAGCCGTCCCTTCACGCGACGGTCAAGGACATGAAGGGCCCCTTGGCCGACGACGCCGTCACACTGGCCAGAACCTACGCCAAGGACTTCCTTGCGGCTCTCGGGAAGTAACGCCCGCTGACTCTGTCTCGGAGGGTTCTTAAGAGTTCGCCGGTTTCGCGGTTTTATCATGCTGATTAAATTCAAGTCGGCCCCCGAAAAATACGAAGTTCGCACTTGGGCACAGAAAAGCTTGAAATGAAAGAAAGTGTTATATAGGGCGAGCGTCTACACGCCCTGCTAACGCAGCCTAGGGTATCCACGCCGCCCAGGGCCCGTAGCTCAGCTAGGTAGGACTTCCATGCATTTCTCGTGTATTGGTATCCCTAGAAAGAGCATCTGCCTTTTAAGCAGGTGGCCCGGGGTTCGAATGACTATGCCTCACAGACTAGTCTCGGAAATCCCCGCGGGCCCGCCAGGCGTTTTCCAGGGCGAGTCGGGGGAGATGGTGCGGATGAAACGCTTTGCAGCGTGCTGCCCAGGGTTTGCGGGGTGAACGCAGATGGCCGAAGAATTTAACGTCTTGGAGCATGAGCTCGTTCCCGAGCATCATCTCCTGTCGGAGAAGGAGGCCGAAAAGGTCCTCAAGGGTCTCAACATGACCAAGGACCAGCTTCCAAAGATTCGACTCGCGGACCCGTGCATTCGCGCGCTCGACGCGATGAAGGGGCCGGTCGAAGAGGGAATGGTAGTGAAGATCGTGAGGAGAAGCTCCACCAGTGGGGAGAGCATCTGCTATCGTTTGGTGATTAGGGGGTAGGGCCTTGAGGGAACTTGTTGAAACCTATTTCAGAGAGCGAAGCATCGTGAACCATCACATCGCTTCGTACAATGACTTCCTGCCGACAATAGACCACCCGAACAGCAGGATGCAGAAGATCGTCGACAACGTCCGCGTCTCGCCCGAGGAGATGGACAGGGGCATCATCAGGTTGGACCCCGACAGGACCGAGGGCAAGATCATCGAGATACACATCGGCCGCAGAAGGGACGAGAAGACAGGACAGATCGACACGAACGCCCGCCCGTCGATAACCGTCGGAAGGCCGGTCATCAAGGAGGCCAACGGCGCGACGCACGACCTCTACCCGATGGAGGCCAGGCTCAGGAACCTGAACTACTCCGCACCCATCTGGCTCGAGTTCACGGTCGTCGAGGACGGCATCGAGAGGGAGCCGGAGAAGGTCCACATAGGCGACCTGCCAGTGATGATCAATTCCAAGAAGTGCAACCTTCACAAGGACAACATCGAGATGGACCGCGAGCCCACGCCCGAGGAGCTGAACAAGTTCCTCGTCGACCAGGGCGAGGACCTGTGCGACCCCGGTGGGTACTTCATCATAGGAGGCACCGAGAGGGCGCTGATATCCCTCGAGGACCTCGCCCCGAACAGGGTCATGGTGGAGCTCAACGAGAGGTACGGGACCAGCCTGCATGTGGCCAAGGTCTTCTCTCAGAAGGAAGGCTACAGGGCGCTCACGCTGATGGAGAAGAAGAAGGACGGCATGCTCGTCGTGTCGGTTCCAGCAGCGTCCGGCCAGATACCGCTCATAGTTCTCATGAAGGCCCTCGGGATGGAGAGCGACGAACAGATCTTCAAGGCGATCGTTTCCGACCCGCAGATGGCCAACATCGTGTACGCCAACATCGAGGAGTGCCAGAACAAGAAGCTGTACCCCCCGAACGGCATATACACGACCGAGGACGCG
>JALOTQ010000055.1 GCA_025457815.1 Thermoplasmata archaeon | reverse complement strand
TGGTACACGAATTCGTCCTCGGCCTTCCTCGGGTCCAGCTTGCCCAGGCCGCTCTTCTTGACGAAGTCCGCGAGGACCTCCTTCTTCGCCCTGCAGAAGTACCGCCACACTTCCGGAGGCTGAACCTCGAGAGACGAGACGAACTTGGAGTCCTTGGTCGGCTCGACCATGTACTTCTTCTCGACCCTGTAGTTCCGCTTGATGAACTCCTCCTCCAGAGTCTCCCGGACACTCGGTTTCAGGTATGCCACCTGAATGAGGTAGTCCTCCTCGAGCACCTTCTTCGAGACTCCGAGCTGCTCCGGCGAGAGGCCGACAGCGGCGATGCCTCCGCCCTTCCCGTTGCCCCTGTTGTGCATCTGGAGAAGCGGCCCGAGGATGTGCTTCCCGGCGAGCGGGACCGAGCTGGCGATGCCGACGACGCCACAGCCGCCCTCGGCCTCCTGGGAATGAACGCCGGCCGAGGCTTCTGATGAGCGCATCCAGCTTCTCGACTCGATCAGAATCGAGGATTCGTCGCTCACTTCCTCACCTCCTTGGCAGGCCTGTCCGCATGCCTCAGCAGGTCTGTGCGCCCTCTGAGCTGTGATATGTCATCCATGTCGAACCTGTTCAGGAGGTCGCACAGCTGGAGCCGCCAGGCGCGGTACAGGTTCGATATCCGCTCGGCGCCCCAGTCCGCGTTGGTCAGCTTGTCCAGCACAGGATCCGTTGTCGCTATCCCTCTGGGACAACCTCTCCCGCTCTCACAGTTCCCGCACCTGACGCAGCTCAGGGCCACCAGGTCCGCGGTCCCAATGACCGCACCGTCAGCTCCGAGCGCGACCGCCTTCGCGATGTCCATCGCGGTCCTCAGGCCGCCGCTCGCAAGGAGCGTTATCTTGTCCCGGATGCCCTCGTTCTGGAGGAACTTGTGCACCTTCGGGATGGCGTACTCGATCGGCATAGCGATGTTCTTCTTCGCGATCTCCGGCGCCGCCCCAGTGCCTCCGTAGCCTCCGTCGAGGTGAACGATGTGAGCGCCTGCGTAGTAGCTCCCGACAGACACCATCTCGACGTCGTTGGGCGTGGACACCTTCACCGAGAGCAGAGCCTTCGGGTTGATCGCGTGAGCCCAGTCCAGGTGTTTCTTGTGGTCCTCGACAGAGTAGACGCTGTGGAACGGGAACGGCGAGAACAGGCTCGTGTAGGGGACCGCCTCCCTCATGCGGGCGACTTCGGGCGTGTTCTTGTCGTGGAGGAGGTGGCCGCCGAGGCCCGGCTTCGCGCCCTGGGCGTACTTGAACTCCACGATCGGCGTCCGCTGGATGGTCTCCTCGCGCACACCGAACAGTCCAGTCGCTATCTGAGTTATGACATGGTCCTTGTACGGGGCCAGGGCCTCGGGATATCCGCCTTCGCCTGTGCATGTGAACGTGCCCCACATCTTGGCAGCCTTCGCTCTTGCGACCATCGTGTGCACGCTCACGGAGCCGAACGACATCCCGCCGCCGTACCATGGGACCGGAATGCGTATCTTCGCGACCGAGTCGCGCCTGTTGAGGTCGATCGCGGTGCATATCTTGTCTGGGTCTGCCTTGGATTTCTCTTCGGGCAGCTTGAAGAAGAGTTTGTCGAACCCGCCGCCGGACATCCCGATGTTGCCCGGATGGTCCAACGACAGAGGCTTGCCTGTCTCCGCCTGAGCCCAAGTGGCGAGGATCATCTCCGAGCTCCATCTCGGGTCCCCGAGGCTCACGAAAGTCTCGCTCGGGCCGACGGACAAAGAATTGGTCGGACAGTTCGCCACGCAGAAGAAGTAGTTGACCTCGCACGACGGACCGATGCACTTCCGGTCGTCTGGGGGCAGTATCTTCGCATGACCCTCGATGCGTTTGTGGACGCCGTAAGGGCAGAGGCTCGCGCACATGCCGCAGGAGATGCATGTCTCCGCCCTCTTGACGGTGAACCTGTTGACGAACTTGAGATGCTCCGATGGAACGACGATTGCCTCTGGCAGGTCCTTCACGCAAACTGCCTTCCCCTCAGCCATCCGTGGCACCTCCAGTCATGTCGGCGAACGCCTCGCGCTCCACATCCTCGAAGAATATCGCCCGGCCGACCTCTCCCCTCAGCCTGCGGACCTCTCGCAGGCCCATCGCGCCGAGCACTTCCAGAAGCTGATCCCTCCACGCGCCGACGAGGTTCGTGACGCGGCCTTCGACCCAGTCACGAGGTGCGGTGTGCAGGCCTACTGGGCATGAGCCCTTCGAGCATGTGACGCAGTCCCTGCACTCAAGCGCGATTGCGAGCGCTTTCTCCAGCGCGACCACGTCCGCTCCACAGATGATGGTCTTGGGCACGTGCTCGGCAGCCGCGATCCCTCCGCCCGATATGATCGTTATCCTGTCCCTGAGAGCCTTGGCCACCAACGCCTTGTGGACCGCCCTCAGCGAATCCTTGGCATGCCTTCCCTCCGGGTTGTCGGGTTCGACACCCTCCTCGTCGAAGATTATGTGCGCGACGTCCACGCTCGCCTTCGCCATCTCCAGCACGCGCTGCTCGACGTTCTTGTCGGCGTTCATCCTGATGCCGACGACCGCGAACGGATACTGCGATCGGAACATCTTGAGGTCCTGCTTCCAGGATGGGCTGAACGTGAGCTCGGCCATCCTGGTGCCTCTGGCGAGCATCAAGCCGCGCGGGTCTGTGCCTTCTGGGAACACAGGCACGAGGAGTCCGCTGAGGTCAGAGTCCGAGACTTCCGGGAGCACACCAACAGGCGCTATGAGCAATGTGTTCAGGTGTCTTGCGGCACTCGCGAACCCCGCGAGCATCTCGTCGCTGAACGATCTGAGCCTCGTGGCGTCCATCACGACAGGCACCTGAAGCTCCACTATCGGCGGCATGTCGGTGCGCATCGCCCCGTCCGCGGAGAATTCCAGCAGCTGCGGCTTGCGCCCGATGTCAACGCTGGTTGAGATGTACTCCCTTCCATGGATGCCGTCCCTGGTCGGCCTCACGATCTCGGACATGTCCGTCCACATGCCGTCGAATCCTGGGCCCGCGAATCTCCCCCGGTACCCCGCACCGAGGACTGGAATCTTGCCAGTCTCGGACTCCCCCCAGATCGTCGATATGCGAAGCGAGGTCCAGACACCCCGTCCGAGGGATTTGTAGTCGGGACCTGGGGCCATCGCCAGCGCTCTCTGCGGACAGTCCTGGATGCATCTGAAGCAGTTCTTGCACAAGTTGTTGATCGGGTCCGCCATCTTGCGCGGGTCCTGCTCGCTGCGCTTGTGGACGCCGTATATGCAGGCCCTCTCGCACTTCCCGCAGTTGATGCAGTTGTCCGATCTGATGATGACGAACTTGGGAATCGGAGCGGCCCTGTTCGGGACGCTCTTCGTCGAGACGTGATACCGCTCATAGGTCAGCGGAACCACCTCCCATGCCGTGCTTCGGTGCGCCAGAGACAAGGCCGCGCTCGATGAGCCTGTCGTACTCGGGCAGGCTCTCGGTGTACTTCACGAACTTCTCTATCTCGGCCGCGTCCTTGCCGTGCATCGCCTCGAGCTCCTTCTCTAAGGACTCGTAGGTCTTGACGAGCTCGAGCTTCGACTGGCAGACCTGCTCGCACGCCTTGCACCTCGTGCACAGGAAGATCCTGTCCGAGTGTTCTTTGGTGATCTTGGCGCCTCCGGCCATCGCCTTGACCGTGAGCAGCTTTCCCCTTCCGGTGACCCTCTCGTCGCCCACGACGAGGTACGCTGGACAGACGCTAACGCAGGCGCCGCACATCGCACACTCGTCGGCGACCTTCAGCAGTTCCGTCCTGGATTTCGGGCGAAGCTTCCTCTCGGCGAACTCATAGCCCATGCGCATCACGCGGTTCGTGAGCGGCGAGAACACGCGCATCGTCTTGAGCGCGGGCCTCATGAACGACGGGTTGAAGAACAGGCCCGCTACGCCACCGAACCTCCCGGAGAGAGTGAAGTACTTGCCTGAGTTCATCAGCCCTCTCGGGTCCAGGGACGCCTTCGCCGCCTTCATCTGCTCCATCCGCGCCTTCTCCTCAGCGTTCGAGAAGGGATAGTTCCAGATGCCGATTGAGTACGGCCTCGCACCGAGGTCGATGAGCATCGAGGTGAGCATCATCGACTTGACAGCATCGAGGGCGTAGCCGATGGTGTTGCCCTGGTCGGTGATGTAGTAAGTGAGAAGGAGGCCGCTGTCCACACTGATGAAGTGTATCTCGAACAGCGGCGACAGGCCGATGTCCGCGCACAGGTCCGCGGTCTTAGCCAGCGCGTCTGGAAGGATCCTGAGAGGTACCACGACCTCCGAGCCAAGCATGCCCGGGCCATACTTCCGGACCTTCATCGGGAAGAAGCGCTCGTTCCACATGTACCTCGCGAGGTACTCCTTCTCCTCGGTGAGGCCCGTGCTCTTCAGGAACACCTCGAACGAGCGCTCGGATTCGTCACCCTCTACATTCACGAGTATCGCATCGGATTCCTTGAAGTGCTCCTGGCCGAGCGCGCGGTTGACGTACCTGAACTTCGAGGCGCTCTCGAACACGATGTGCGCTGGATGCACATCGCTCTTCGCGAGAGCGTGTGCGAAGCTCAGGGCGGACTTCGAGTCGTCGAAGAAGAGTATGTGAGGACGCGACTTCTTTGGCATCTCGCGGACGGACATCGTCGCGGAGGTGATGATCCCTAGCTGGCCTTCGCTCCCGAACACCGCCGGGAACATCAGGTCGCCCTTAGAGAAGGTCCTCTTCGAGCCGTCCGGAGTCACAATCTCGACTTCGAGGACACTCCAACTCAAGTGCCCCTTCGAAAGGCTGTTCAAGCCCATGCCGCCCGTCGAGATCCAGCCGGCAACCGTCGAGAACTTGCTTGAAGGTGAGGTGTTGATCGCGAGCCCCTTCTTCTCGAGCTCGTGGTCGAGGTCCGCCCAACGCACGCCCGCCTCGACGCGCGCGGTTTTCTTCTGGACATCTATGCTGATGATCTTGTCCATGCCGGAGATGTCGACGACGATTCCTCCGGTGACGGGCACCGAGCCCCCGAACGGCGACGAGCCGGAGCCGCGAGGTATGATAGGCAGGCCCTTCGAGGCGGCGAACCGGACCACTGCGATGACCGCTTCGAGCGAATCCGCGTGGACGACGACTTCCGGCTGCGCGTCGAACAGGATGTCCTTCATGAACTTCGGGATCTCGCTCTGGTCCCGGGAGTATAGCATGCGCTCCCCAGAGGCGGAGGCGACGCGCACATCCTTGAGGTTCAGAGCTGCGAGCTCGGATGCAACCTTGTTCTCCGCTCGCTCAGTTTTTGGCGAAAACTCGGTCGGAGGTGGAGCAGGGGTGGCGTTACCAGGGTAAATAGCCCGGCCTACACCTTCGTTCTGTATGTGCATCCCCCCTCAGGGACCCGTGCCCCTCAGTATCCCTTGCGGAAATCGAGCGCGAGCACCATGGACCACTAGCCCCGTTGGGGAGCTGGCCTCCGTGCGGAGTTCTGTCGTTCGGGTCAATGGCGCGTTGCTCCTCAGACAGGTAACGGCGTACAACGATGTCAATATATAGCCCTTTCTAGCGGAGGGCCGTCTGTTTGGGCAGACTGCCGGGCGCCTGGGCACGCCCAATCGGCATTATGTCGGCGGGACCGCTGTCCGTAACGGGGAAGATTATTAATAGGGTGGCTGACAGTGGCTGTTCCAGCACTAGTTGTGCCGAGTGATACGACAAGCCGAACATCGCTGATGTTTTGAAGCCGATAGTTTGACTCGCGTGATAGCCGGATGCAATTGTGCGAACAACACAAGAAGGAATTAGCCATGGAAGAGAGCGTTGGATCAAACGCGGAAGAGCAAGCAAGCGTAGAAGTGAAAATAAAGGACCTCACGCCGCAGTCGAAGCGCGTGGACGTGTCAGCGAAGTGCCTCGAGGTCAGCGAGCCAAAGGACATCCCCGGCAAGTACGGGAACTCCCGCAAGGTGGCAGAGGCCACGGTTGCGGACGAGACCGGCGCGATCGTATTGTCACTCTGGGACAACCAGATCGGCACAATCGCGAAGGACGACGTGCTCGAGATCAAGAACGGGTACGTTTCGCTGGTTAGGGGCCACATGCGCCTCAACGTCGGCAAGTACGGTTCGCTCGGCAAGAGCGAGAAGGCCATCGAGGCCAGCACCGCATTGAACATGAGCGACAAGGAGTACGAGCAGGAGCGCAGAAGGTTCGGCGGAGGCGGCGGTGGCGGCGGACCGAGACGCTACGGTGGTGGCGGAAGGGACCGCGGCGAGAGAAGGGAGTACGGCGGCGACAGCGACAGGCCCAGTTACATGAACAAGGGCCGCAGGCGATTCTAAGCCGGTCACCCGAAACTCGACGGCCCATCCGAACAGGGTGGGCATCAAAACCACTTACATCTGTTTTGATTTCCCTTTCAGTATTCCTTGAAGTCCTTGGTGTACGGGATCACAGTCGTCTCCTTGTGCTTGGTCGGATGGTTGATATCGAGCCCGACCATCCTTGAGAAGAACAGATAGCCGACGCAGGTCGACAGGCCGATGGCTCCGAATACCAGCCAAATATACTCCTTCTGCACGAGGACTTCCAGGAGCCACATGCCGAAAAGGAATCCGGCCCCGCTGCCCAGAGTCTGGATGAAGCCTGCGAAGCCCATGTAGAGGCCTCTTCTGGACTCAGGTGCGAGGTCCGCGATGACCGTGGATATCATGGACATGTAGACGATCTCACCCACTGTGATTATCACGATGCACGCGAGAAGCGTGTAGAAATCTGACGAGAGGAAGATGAGCGAGAAGCCCACGGAAGCGATGATCTGCCCCACCAGGAGCACCGAGGACCTCGTGTAGTTCATCATCTTCGACGTCACCCAGACCTGGAACAAGACTGTCATGACAGCGCTCACGGCGAAGAGTATCCCGAAGGAGTACTCCTCGACGCCCAGCTTCGTGTTCGCGTACACGGGGAGCACCGACATCCATTGGGAGAAGAACAGCCAGAACACGCCGCTGAGCGCGGTCAGCAGGAAGAACGGCCTGTCCCGACTCACGGACAGCACCTTCCTGAAGGTGATCTCCTCGCCGGTCTCCTTCGGCTTCGTCTCGGGAATGAACACGAGGTTCATGAAGAACGCGCAGGCCAGGATGGACGCGCCGAATACGAAGAGGAATTTCATTGACATAGCGGCAACGATGACCGCCCCGAGCACGGGCCCGAATATGATGCCGACGTTCCAGCCGATCCTGAGGATGCTGAACGCCTTCGGGCGCCCCTCAGGAGGGATGACGTCCGCTATCATGGCATTCGCCGCTGGCATGTACATCGATCCGACGAATGAGTCGGCGAGCGCGAGAACGAAGAGGGTCCAGAACGAGTCGACGAAGAAGTACATCAGAATCGTGATCGACATTAGCCCGAGGCTCATCAGCAGGACCGGCCTCCGGCCGATCTTGTCCGCGAGCATCCCGCCGAAGATCATGGCGGGTATGCCCGAGACCGTGTATCCCATGAGGACCACCCCGGCCAGCGAGGCTGAGAGGCCGATGGTGAACATCATGTAGAGCGTAAGGAATGGGAGGATCAGGCCGAACGCCATGTTCTCGATGAGCGCGCTCGTCACGAGCACTTTGAATGCTCTCGGGTAGCCCTTCAGGTTGTCAAACAACATAGCGCACCGTTCAGGGATGGAGGAGCCAAGTTCTGCGGTTCCTCAGGAACGAGCGTCCGCAAGGCTCATATTATAACTATGTCTCATCCTTTCCCGTTGTTCGGAGCGGAAGAATGGCCGTCGCCCAGATAAGCATTCTGTCGAGAGACGAAATGGATAAGGTGCATCAGAAGACCCTCGAGATACTCGAGAACCCTGGCGTCAGAGTCAGAAGTGAGGCTGCTCTGAAGGTTCTTGAGCGCGGCGGCGCCAAGATCGACATGAAATCGATGCGAGCGAGCATACCCGAGAGCCTCGTCCAGGAGACGGTCTCGAAGCTCCCGAAGACGGTGAAACTCTGCTCACGAGATTCGAAGCACGATATGGCCGCTCCGAGGTCTGGGCATCCGTATATGGCCACCAACGGGACTGGAGTCTACATCACGGACCTCGCTTCAGGACGGAGGCGGGCAACGACGGCAAAGGACCTCAGGGACTTCATGGTGCTGTGCGACGCGATGGAAGCGCTCGACTATGTGTGGCCGATCGTGACAGCCCACGACGCCCCGGAGAAGACCCACGCGCTCACCGAGCTCGCGACGGCTTTGATGAACACGACCAAACACGTGCAGGGAGAAGCGATATCGCGAGAGGAGGCCCTCGGAGAGATCGAGTTGGCCGCAGCCATAGCCGGAGGGAAGGACGAGCTCGCGAAACGCCCGATATTCTCGGTCATCCAATGCCCCATCTGCCCGCTGGAGTTCGAGAAAGGCTCAGTCGAGGCGCTGATGGAGTTCGCGAAGGCGGGCATCCCTGTTGTCTCGATGTCCATGGCATTAACGGGGCTGACTTCGCCCGTGACCCTCGCAGGAACAATAGCCATCGTGAACGCTGAGAACCTCGCCAGCTTCGCGATATCACAGATGACCAAGCCCGGGGCGCCTGTTGTCTACAGCTCCGAGTCCACTGCGCCCAACATGAAGACGGGAGAGATACACTACGGCGCGGTCGAGGAGATGCTCCTCGCAGGCGCATCCGCCCAGATGGCCAAGAGGTACGGCGCGGCAACCATGGTGGGCGGATTCGGGCTCGGCCTCGGTGGAGAGTCCCCAGGGATATATCTTGATCCCGCGGAGCTGGTCTTCACCAGCATCACATCCCTGGCGCTCACCGATTTCGCGTCCGGCTTAGGAGGCCTGGACCAGGCCAAAGGCGCGTCGCTGGAGCAGATAGTGATTGACTGCGACATCTGGGAGAACGTTAGGGAGATGCGCAGGGACATCGGCATTGACGACGCGCGGTTCGTCACGGACCTGATAAGATCCGTCGGCCCGGGCGGGAGCTACATGAAGGAAGCCCATACCGCCCGGAATCTGCGCAAAGAGCTCTTCATGCCTGGCCAGGAGAAGGAAAACATCCTGTCGGCATACAGGCTGGACAAACCCATGAAGGAGTATGTCGCAAAAGCGAGAGAGCGGGTGAAGAAAATCCTGTCATCCCATGTTCCTCGATTCGACGAACTTCTGCCATCTCTTCGCATCCTCGATCCTGCTCATCATCTCGGCCTTCCTGAACTCGGCCTTCTCAGTGGTCTCGACTGAGCGCAGCTCGTCTATCGCCCTGAGAAGCCCGCAGATCTCCTCCAGAAGCTCCTTCGCTGCATCGAGGGTCATCGGATCGTGTGCGAGACTGTGTTCCAGCGAGCGTTCCCTCTCCTTCAGCAAACGGATGAGTTCGTTCACCCTCGCGACGTCCTCGGGGGTGAGCTGGTCCTTGTTGGTGAGGTCGTAGACGACCTCGCGGAGGTCGATCTCCGTGTCACCGAGGACCTCCCGTTCCGGTATGAGCATGCCGACCCAGTAGACGAGAGAATGAATCCGGGCGATCATCTTCGCCCTGTCCTCTGGCGTCAGCAGAGCGCGAGCGTCCACGGATCCCTGACCAGGCGCAGGACCGGAATCAGCCATCGGTCCCACGTTATGTGGGAACAAGCCCTTGAGACTTGTCCAGCGAAGAAAGGGCGGAAAAAGGGTTTCGGGCTCCAATCACTGCTTGGCGATCTGCTTGAAAGCCTCATCTGAGACTTCGAGCGCCTTCTGGATGTCGCCCTCTGAGTGCACCAGGGACGTGAAGAAGTGCTCGTCCGCGTGAGGGACGCCGAAGAAGACGCCCTTGCCAAGCGAATGCATGAACCAGTGCCTCCACTTCTCTCCGTCTATGTCAACTGCGTCTCTCCACGTCTTGATCTCGTGGTCCGTGAAGTACAGTTGGCCCAGCGAACCCGCGGACTCGACCCAGACGTCCACGCCCCTGTCCTCGGCGACGTCCTTCAATCCGTGGAACAGCGAGTCGCCGATCGCATCGATCTTCTTGTACGTCCCGGGCTTCGAGAGTATCTTCAGAGTCGCGAGCCCAGCGGTCACTGAGACCGGATGGGCGTTGTATGTCCCTCCGTGGTATACGTTTCCGCCTTCCTTAGGAGTGATCTCGTCCATGATCTCCTTCTTGCCTCCGAAGCCTGCGAGCTGGTATCCGCCCCCGGCGATCTTGGCGATGGCTGTGATGTCGGGCTTGACGTCATACCGCTCCTGAGCTCCGCCTAAGGCGACCCTGAACCCAGTGAGCACCTCGTCGAAGATGAGCACGATGCCCAGTTCCTTCGTCAGCTTCCTGAGCTTCTTCAGGTAGTTGTCCCTCGGGATGAAGCATCCGCCCCCGGCCTGGATGGGTTCGATGATCACAGCGGCGAGGTCGTCCGCGTTCCGGGTGAGCACATCTTCAGTCGCCTCCCAGTCGTTGAACGGATAGACCACGACGAGGTCGGATATGCACTTCGGGATCCCCTTGCCGAAGGGCGTGGCAGGCTGGTGGCGCTTGTCCACGAGCTTGTCCGCGGGTATGTCCAGCGCCTGAAGAACGTAGTCGTGGCCACCATGGTACGAACCTTCCGGCTTCGCGATCTTCTCCTTGCCTGTGAACGCCCTTGCAACCCTGAGAGGGTGCATGGTCGCTTCGGTCCCTGAGTTCGCGAACCTGAACATCTCTATTGATGGCAGGGCCTTCTTCACCATGCTCACGTACTCGTAGGCCATCTCCGCGGAGGCGCCGAACATCGTGCCCTTGTCGACCTGAGCCTTCACGGCCTTGGCGACGGCAGGATGGTTGTGGCCCAGTATCATCGGGCCGTAGCCGAGCGCGAAATCGATGATCTTGTTCCCGTCAAGGTCCCAGAGGTACGGGCCCTTGGCCCTCTTCACATAGAACGGGTGCGGGTCGAACAGACGGACGTTGCTTTCGACCCCGGCGGGGATGTGCTTCTTGACCTTCTCCCAGTGCGCCCTGGATTTCTTCGTTCGACTGACATACTCCTTCTCGTAACTAGCGTGTGCTGCCATGCAGATACCCTCGCTGTTGCGGAAGGACCACCTGGAAAGCCCAGCACCAATCTGGCAGTATCAGAGAAAACTGACCCACGCACCCAATGCCATAGCCTGCAGTCCTTTCCGGACCGGAATCAATGGTGTCCTAGAAAAGGCTTGCTAGGAGCGTCGGCCCTCATCCAGCGTACTGCGAAAAGAAGATATGGACACGCAGGATACCAACTCCGATGCCTCAGCAACGGTACAAGGTTTCCAAGCGCATGGTGGACGCCGTCTGGAGCCTCGTCGTGAGGATCAAGTATCCCAAGCTGGCCCTTCTCGGCCTCACCGGCGTCCTCGCGTTCCTGATGTTCAGGGACCAATCCGTGCAGTCGTTCTTCCACTCGCTCGGGGACCTGGGCTACCTGTCGGCATACCTGGGCGGGATGCTGTTCGCGTTCGGATTCGGGGCCCCTTTCGGCGTCGCCATCCTCCTGACCATCGCCGACGACTTGAACATACTCGTCGCGGCGTTGGTGGGAGGGCTCGGCGCGCTGACTACGGACTACATCATATTCAAGTTCATCAGGCTGACCTTCGACGACGAGATAACCCGGTTCAGGGGTTCGAACGGTTTCTCTCTATTCAGGAGGCTGGTGCTCGACAGGATGCCTCCGAAGATAAGGTACTACTTCGCGGTCGGCGTCGCGGGGCTCGTGATAAGCTCGCCTCTCCCGGACGAGATCGGCGTGGCCATCCTTGCAAGCATCGCGACCATCAGGGAACGCACGTTCGCCGTGATCTCCTTCTCGCTGAACACGCTCGGAGTCCTGGTCATGCTGGAAGCGGGCACGCTCGGCTGAGAAATCCGTGCCGCCTATTTCTGAGGCTCGATGATCACTTTGATCGACTCGCCCGCAGAGGCGACCAAGGAAAACCCCTTGCCGGCATCAGCGAGTCCGAACCTGTGCGTGACCATGTCACTGAGCACTACCTTCTTAGTGCGCATCAGCTCGATCGCGTCCCTGATGTCCTGTGGGCTGGCGGCGTAGGTCATCGTGATGGTGATCTCATCCTTCCACAGGTCCCCGAATGGCACAGGCACCTGGGTTCCGGGCATAGGCGGCGCAAACAGGAGGACGGTTCCTCCTCGGTCCACGCTCTTCATCGCCTGGTCGACCGCGGAGGCCGCACCGGCACACACGATGACATAGTCCGCGGGCCTCCCACCGTTCGCCTGCCTCACGAGCTTCGGGACATCCTCGCTCGCCTTGATCGTGACGTCCGCTCCGAACCGCTTCGCCGCGGCGAGCCTGTAATCAGAGATGTCGGTGGCGATGATGCGTTCCGCCCCGTAGGCCTTCGCGACCTTGATGTTCATCAGGCCGGCGATGCCGCTGCCCAGCACCAGGACAGTCGTCCCGGGTCTGAACCTGATAGTCTTGAAGCCGCGGACCACACAGCCGAGGGGTTCTACGAACGTTCCGTCGTCGTACGTGAGCTCCTCGGGGAGCACGTATACCCCGTTCTCCAGGTTTATCTCCGGCACCCGAAGGTACTCGGCGAATCCCCCGGGATAGAAGTTGGTGGTGCGCAGAGTGTCGCAGGTCGATGTGTGGCCTGCGAGGCAGTACCTGCACTTCATGCATGGGACGTGGTGAGAGACGAACACGCGCTGGCCGGTCCTGAACCTCTTCACGTTCCTGCCGACCTCAGCGATGTCTCCGGCGATCTCGTGCCCCAGAACCAGCGGGGCGCGCTTGATCCTGTACCATTCCATCACATCGCTGCCGCAGATGCCGCTCGAGATGACCTTCACAAGAATCTCGTTCGGCCCGATCTCCGGCTTAGGACTCTCCTGCAGCCGGACATCGCTGTTCCTGTAGTACATCGCAACGCGCATCTGCTCTGTCTCCAGTTCGATGGACTGTCTACTTGCCCTTCGAGAGCTTCTTGTACAGCTCGTAAGCCTCTTTCGCGCTCGCATCGTCGTGAACGATCTTGCGGACCGCCTTAATCATCGGAATCGGGTTGTCAGACTGCCATATGTTCCTGCCCATGTCGACCCCCGCGGCCCCGGCCTTGATCGAGTTCTCCGTGAGCTCGAGAGCCTCCCTCTCCGTGACCTTGGTGCCGCCCGCGACGACTATCGGCACCGGGCAGCTCTCCACGACCTTCTCGAACCCGTCGCAGTAGTATGTCTTCACGATGTGGGCTCCGATCTCCGCCGCTATCCTGCAGGCGAGAGCCATGTACCGCACGTCCTTCTTGCCGAGCTCCTTGCCCACAGCGGTTACAGCTAGCACGGGCATGCCGTGCTTCTGCCCTTCATTGACAAGCTCCGAAAGCGCGAGCAGTGTTTGGCGCTCGTGCTTGCTGCCCACGAAGATCGAGAGGGCGATGCCAGAAGCGTTCAGCCTGAGCGCGTCCTCCACGCTGGTGATGATCCCCTCGTTCGAGAGATCCTCGCCTACGATGCTAGTGCCACCTGAGACTCTCAAGACCACTGAGTTGCAGATCGTCGGGTCGATTGAGGACCTGAGGACTCCTCGCGTGAGCATGATGGCGTCCGCGTATGGAGCCAAGGGCATGATCGTCCTCCGCGGCACCTCGAGCCTCGACGTCGGCCCGAGGAAATAGCCGTGGTCAACCGCAAGCATGACCGATCGTCCGGTCTCTGGGGAGATGATTCTGGAAATCCTGTTTCTCAAGCCCCAATCCATGTTCTCACCTATGCTCTGAAAGGGCGGCCGCTTGCCCGTTTGGACAGAGAGGCGACCGTACTTATATATTGCCTGGCGAAAGCCTCGAGGGCTTCTGCGCGCACACGACAAATCGCATGGGAAACCTTGAACACGAATATCTACTGCAGATGTGATTCTGGGTTGGAGCAGGGTGATCGAACGCCAGACAGGGAGGAGGTGATGCGCGAGGCACGGGAGTATCTGGACGCTCGAGAAGCCTCGCGCGAGGAGACGCCTGTCCAAGGCGGGATCTACATCGGGCTTGGTATCTTCTTGATCGGCCTCACGTTCCTCATAGCGGGCTACGCCGCAGAGCCTCCTCTCAAGTATGCACTCGCGATTGTCGGCATGTTAATCTGCGTCGCCGCGGGCCCCATAGCCGCTCTCGGCACCCAGGGACATGGACCCTACGGGATCTGGCCAATCAAGAGTCCTCGCGAAGCTGTGGCATTCGATGCCTGGGTCCTGACGGTCGGCGAGAAGAGATTCAGAATAGCGGTCGTAATCGCCGTGATACTTTTCATCCTCATTCTACTGCTGAGCTGAGCCAGCCAACTGGGAAGCTACTTCTTGTCCGACTTCTTCTTTCCGATGAGGACCTCGATGTCGAAAACGCGCTCGGCCTCCTTCGGGGTCATGATGCCCTTCTCGATGACCAGGTCCTTCACCGACATGTTCCTCCTCAGGGCCTCCTTGGCTATCTCCGCGGATTTCATGTAACCGATGTGCGGGTCGAGGAAAGTCGCGATGGAGGGGTTCTTCTCGAGGTAGCTCCTGCATTTGACCTCGTCGGCCTCGATGCCTGAGATGCACTTGTCTATGAACACCGGGATGTAGTTGTTCAGGAGCACCATCGACTCGAGGATGTTGTGCATGATGACCGGGTTCATGACGTTGAGCTCCATCTGTCCCGCCTGGACGCCCATCGAGACGGACACGTCGTTCCCGATTATCTGGAAGCAAATCATGTCCATGCACTCGGCCATGACGGGGTTCACCTTCCCGGGCATGATCGAGGAACCGGGCTGAGTCGCTGGGAGGCGTATCTCGCCCCAGCCTGTGATGGGACCGGAGTTCATTAGCCTCAGGTCGTTGGATATCCGGATGAGCTCGAGCCCGAGCGCCTTCAGCGCTCCAGAGATGGCCGCGAACTCCAGCCTGCTCTGGAGCGCCTCGCGCGGGTCCTCCGCCTCGATCAGGTTGAGGTCGGTGATCTCTCTGAGGTGCTTCACGGCCTGCCTGTGGAAGTCGGGGTGAGTGTTCGCCCCTGTTCCGACAGCCGTCGCGCCCAACGGGACCTCCTCGAGCAGCTTGAGCTTCTCCTTGAACTGCCCCCGGGCCTTCTTGATGGCGACCGAGTAGGCCATGAACTCCTGGCCGAGCGTCACGGGCAGCGCGTCCATGAGGTGGGTGCGGCCGGACTTGATGACGCGATCGAACTC
This sequence comes from Thermoplasmata archaeon, assembly GCA_025457815.1. Taxonomy (GTDB): domain Archaea; phylum Thermoplasmatota; class Thermoplasmata; order UBA10834; family UBA10834; genus COMBO-56-21. The sequence goes on along the minus strand of JALOTQ010000055.1, from coordinate 3,240 downwards.
CATGCCCTTCTTGACGAACGCGCGCCTGAGGTTCTCCAGGTTGTCGAGCAGCTTCTGGGCGATGATGAGTATGCACAGGCGCATCGCCGTCGGGTAGGTGTCGTTGGTCGACTGGGCCATGTTCACGTGGTCGTTCGGGTTGACCACGGAGTACTCCCCCTTGCGGCGCCCGAGCAGCTCGAGCGCCCTGTTGGCGATGACCTCGTTGAGGTTCATGTTGAACGATGTGCCGGCGCCCGCCTGAAAGTCGTCGACCACGAACTGGTCCAGGAGCTTCCCCTCGAGCAGCTCGTCGCAGGCTGACACGATTGCAGCGGCGACCTTCGGGTCCAGCCAGCCGACGTCCTCGTTCGCCAGCGCGGCCGCCTTTTTGACCATGGCGTAGGCCATTATGAACTCAGGGCGCGCCATGATGCCGCTGACCGGGAAGTTCTCGATCGCGCGCAGCGTCTGAATCCCGTAGTATGCGTCCTTGGGGACCTCCCTCTTGCCGAGGGAGTCCTTCTCTATCCTGGTCCTGGGCATGTGAAGCACCGCGAGAACGGATGGTCCAGCATTTTGATGGATTGTATTTGAGGGTTGGCATGCTAACAGCTTCGACGAAGTGGCCGACGGGGAAAAGCCTTAGAAGGGAGCGCACGTTTTGCAGTCAGAGGTGTCTAACCAGATGAACGAGAAGATCCACGCGCACCTGAGGAGGGAGGCCGGATACGACTTCAAGATCACCGTCGACGAGCTGCCGGGCGTCACCCTGCACATGGACGAGCCGTCGCCTCTGGGGACGTCGAAGGGGCCGAGCGCCGCGATGGTCCTCTCGTCGGCCGTGGGGCACTGTCTCACATCGAGCCTGCAGTTCTGTCTCGAGAAGTCCCGGGCAAAGGTTAAGGACATCAGCACCGATGTGGAGACCAGCCTCGTGAGGAACGAGAGAGGCCGGTGGAGGATTGGCGGAATAAAGGTCAATCTGAACATATCGGTCGATGAATCTGACAAAGAAAAATTACAGCGGTGCAAGGCCCTTTTCGAGGACTTCTGCATCGTCACCGCTAGCGTGAAGGAAGGGATCAAGGTCGACGTGGATCTCAAGGAGGCATGAAGGATGGCACTGATACCGCAGAAGGAGAGGGAGACCCTCAAGAAGCAGTTCGATGAGAAGCTCGTGAACGAGGTCAGGCTGGTCGTCTTCACCCAGGAGATGCCCTGCAGCTTCTGCAAGGAGACCGTCCTCGTTGCGAACGAGCTGGCCGAGATATCCCCCAAGATCAAGGTCGAAGTCTATGACTTCGTGAAGGACCAGATGAAGGCCAAGGAGTTCAGGATCGACAAGATACCCGCCATAGGTGTCGTGGGGGCCAAGGACTACGGCGTCAGGTTCTACGGGATACCTTCCGGCTATGAGTTCACCTCGCTGGTCGGCGCCATCCTGGACGTCTCGCGCGGCGAGTCCGGACTTTCGCAGAAGACCAAGGACACCCTCAAGCTCGTTGACAACTCCGTGCACATCCAGGTGTTCGTCACGCCTACGTGCCCGTACTGCCCTGCCGCCGTCAGGCTGGCGCACAAGCTCGCCATCGAGAGCGAGATGATCTGGGCGGAGATGGTCGAAGCCACGGAGTTCGTCCCTCTTGCGCAGAAGTTCTCGGTCACGGGCGTCCCGAAGATAGTCATCAACGAGAAGTTCGAAATCTCGGGGGCAGTCCCTGAGGACCTCTTCGTAATGCACGTCATGCACGCGCTCTCGCATGTGGAGCCGCTTCAGCCGAGATGAGGTGAGGCGATGAAGAAGGGTGAGGAGAGCAGGAGGCTAGGCGAGGTCCTGTCGCTGCTCGCTGGTCTCAGGGGGGTCAAGAACGCCTTCATCCTCACGCCCGAGACGAAGCTCGGACTCGAGGAGATCGAGAAGAAGTACCCGTCGCTAGGGCCGCTCACCATCGAGAACACGGGCGTCAGGGAATGCCTCAGGCGCGACCATGTCGTCTGCATCATCAAGGACAGGACCTTCAGGGCGCCGCCCCAGCCGACGGTCGTGCTGGTCAACGACGAGGGCGCCATCGTCGGGCGCGAGGTGTTCGACGGTGAGAAGGTCACACCTCCCCCGGGGAAAGGCTCCCTGTTCCTGGGCAAAGGATTCGTGGTGTTCTACAGCAGAGGCTCAGGCAAGGGCGCCAGGTTCGTGCTCCCGCCCGTGCCTTTCGAGGAGCTGGAGGGGCTCGACTTCACTGACAAGGTCACATCGTGCAGCCCTTCCACTGTCGGGGACAGGTTCCTGCGCCAGAAGGCGGGGCTTGAGGACGACCCCGAGCTGGCGTCGATCCTAGTCGGGTTCGACCTCTGCTAGACGGCCAGAGCCTTTTTCGGACGGGCGTGTCGAACCGGGAAGGACGGGCTGCTCTCCGTTCAATCACGATGCCCTTTATTGGGCCCCGATGCGACGATGTGCCGTTCCTTTCGAAAGTCCTTTTAAACTGACCGGCCAGAATCCGCACTCCTTCCGAGGGGAAAGCCTTGTTAAGAGGGAACGTTTAAATTCAAACTAGGCATCCGCTTTTCAATCATCTCGCGCGGGTCGTCTTCTCGCGTCGGGGATGGATTAGACCAATGGTGTTAGAATGGCAGGCAAAGCGAATCCGTTTGAAGAAATGAGGAAGATGGTCGACAAGGCGGGGAAGACTCTGGGTCTCGACCAGGGCATCATCGATGTCCTCAAGAGCCCGAAGAGGGAGCTCTCAGTCAACTTCCCGGTCAGGATGGACAACGGAGCGGTCAAGGTCTTCACTGGATACAGGGTCCAGCACAACGAAGCCCGTGGCCCGTACAAGGGCGGCATCAGATACCACCCGCAGGTGGACATCGATGAGGTCAGGGCCCTTGCGTCCTGGATGACATGGAAGACCGCGACTGTGGACATCCCGTACGGTGGTGCCAAGGGAGGCATCATCTGTGACCCGAAGAAGATGTCAGTCACGGAGATCGAGAGGATGACGCGCAGGTACGCGTCAGAGATATCGATCATCATCGGCCCGGAGAAGGACATACCGGCCCCAGATGTGAACACTGGCGGCAGGGAGATGGCCTGGATCATGGACACGTTCAGCATGCAGAAGGGCTACGCGGTCCCAGGCGTCATAACCGGCAAGCCAAGGGACATCGGCGGCTCGCTCGGCAGGCCTGAGGCGACCTCGAGGGGCCTCGTGTTCTGCGTAAGAGAGGCCGCGAAGAAGATCGGCATGAACCTGAATG
>JALOTQ010000054.1 GCA_025457815.1 Thermoplasmata archaeon | reverse complement strand
CTGTACCTCATGAAGGTCGACATCGGGAGGACCATAACGATGGTGAGCGGCCTGAAGCAGTTCTACACGGCAGACCAGCTCAAGACGAAGACCCTGATCATAGTCACCAATCTCGAGCCGGCCACCATTCGCGGTGTCAAGTCAGAGGGCATGCTCCTCGCCGCCGAGGAAGGGAACAAGCTCGCTCTCCTGACGCCGGAGAAGGATCTGCCGGCTGGTACCCAGGTCTCGAGCGGCATGGAGCCCGGCCAGAAGCAGGTCAGCTTCAAGGAATTCCAGAAGCTCGACATACGGTCCGGGACCGCGGTCGCAGGCGACCCGCCGAGACTGGACCTCGGCTCGAGGAAGGTCATGTGCCCTGTGGAGGACGCTGAACCGGGAAGGAAGTACGCGGCCTTCGTGCTCGGCGAGAGGGCCCTTGTGATTCACACGGCTGACAAGGTCAAGATAACGTTCGATAGTGACATACCGGTCGGTGCTAAGATCAGATGAAGCTGGACATGCACGTGCATACTGGTTATTCGCGGGACAGCTCTGGCTCAGTCAAGGACATCCTCAGAGCCTGCAAATCCGCGGGACTCGACGGCCTCGCCGTGACGGACCACAACGCCATCGAGGGTTCGCTCGAGGCTCACTCCTTGGCTCCGTCGGAGGGGCTCATCGCAGTCCGCGGGGTGGAGGTCTCGTCGAAGGAGGGCCACATACTGGCGTTCGGCGTGCAGGAAGTCCTGCCGAGGGGAATGCCCGCGGCAGAGACCATTGACAGGATCCACGCTCTCGGAGGGATTGCGGTCGCGGCCCATCCTCTGAGACACCCGTCCGGTGTGGGGCGCAAGGTCGCTAGCACCGCGAAGTTCGACGCCATAGAGGTCGTCAACTCGGCATCGTCCCCGCGGACCAACAGGGCGACCGGGGCGATCGCGGAGCAGCGCGCCCTGCCCGTCACGGGCGGGAGCGACGCACACAGAATCGAAGAGCTGGGCAGGGCCTACACGGTCTTCGACGGAGTCGAGACAGAGGATCAGGCGATCGACCAGATAGTCAAGCGTCTCACGAAGGCCGGCGGCAGGGGCAGGACCCCTGGAGAAGGGATGAAGGCGGCAATCGAGACTCTCGCGATATGGGTCAAGGGCGATTTCGAGAGGATGTGACCGGGCTCAGATCTTGCCTTCGATCTTCGCAGCGAACTCCTTCGCCTTGTTCGCGAGGTCGCTCGTCGGTATGTCCTTGGAGGCCGTCAATATCAGCAGGGCTCTCTGGCCAGCGCTCACGAGGACCATGCGCCCTCTGGTCAGCTCCACAGTCACGAACTGCAGTTTGTCCTTGAGCTCCGCGGTCGCCGTCTCCGCAGCTCCCAAGAGTATCGCTGACATTGCGACGAAAGTCTCGAGGTGCGCCCCCTTTGGAGGGTCGCCCGCGATGTGCATCCCACTTCTCGACACGACGGTCGCTTCGTAGACCGAAGGGACTGAGCGTATCTCGTCCAAAATCTCCTCGACGGCCAAGTATTCGACCATTGTGAAACCAGACCCCTTCTGACCCGCTGACTGAGCATCGGCTGGCAAGAATATATACTTTCTCGGCTAGAGGGCTGGCTTTACGATGCCTTGATATTCGGCAAGGTTCATGCGTGCAGGAGAACCGCATGAAGGTACTGCACCAGGACGCGAACAGCAACGAGATCAAACTTCTGCCAGAGACTCTGGACGACCTCTGGCACATGCACAACCTAGTGGACGAGAGAGACCTCGTCTTCGCGACGACATTCCGCCGAGGCGATGAGAAGGGGGACAAGCTGAGGCCGGACAGGGTCGAGAAGGTCAGGATGAGGCTCGGCATCAGGGTCAAGAAGGTGGAGTTCCAGGAGTCCGAAGACGTCCTCAGGATCCTCGGGACCATAGAGCAAGGGCCGCAGGACATAGGGGAACATCACACTCTCATGCTGGGGATTGGAGAGGCGATATCGATAATCAAGCCCGAGTGGAAGCCCCAGCACTTCGACAGGATAAAGCGGGCCATCGCCTCATCAGAGAAGCCGAACATATTCTTCGTATCGATCGAGGACACCGATGCGGTCATCGCGGCCGCCAGGGAGTACGGCCTCAAGGAGTACGCCACGATCACCCGCAACCCAGGCGGGAAGATGTACGACTCGAAGCCGAACGAATCGGAGTATCTCGACGAGGTCATGGAGAAGCTGAAGCTCATAGTGCACGGTGAGCCGTTGATACTCCTCGGCCCCGGATTCGTGAAGGAAGCCCTGGCGAAACGCCTGCGCGAGAAGGCCCCCGAAGTATCGAAGCATTTGTCAGTTCAGCACACGGGCCAGGCTGGCATGGCGGGCATACACGAGATCCTCAAGCAGGGCATCGGCGGGAAGGTTCTCGAGGACACCCGCGTCGCGAAGGAGACCAGGCTGATGGAACAGCTGTTCACCGAGATCGGCAAGGGTGGTTTGTTCGCCTACGGCGATTCGGAGGTGCGCGCAGCCGCCGACTCGGGCGCCATCACTGTCCTCCTCGTCCTGGACACGCGGCTCAGGACTTCCTCGGTCGACGAGATGTTGAGGAAGGTCGAGGACTCGAAAGGCGAGTTCGTGATCGTGAGCTCATTGCACGAAGCGGGTAGAAGGCTCGAGTCACTCGGAGGCGTCGCCGCACTCCTCAGATACAGAATGTCGTGAGGTCACGCGCCCGATTCCCTCTTCTTGGCCTCTATCATGTCTAGCATCGCGTTCACGAGGAGCCCAACGGGGAAAGGCTTCGCCCAGAAGGAAACGGCTCCCGCCTCAAGCGCCTGCTGCCGGACGTTCTCGTCCGCGCTCGAGAATATTATCGGAAGGCCTGGCGACATCCTGAGCAGTTCCTTCGTGGTCTCGATGCCATCCTTCCCGGGCATCCTGTGGTCCATGATGACAGCATCTGGCCTGAATCTCAGGGTCGGGAAGATCTTGACGGCCTCGTCCCCGCTGCGCGCCGAGAAGACCGTGATTCCCCTTGACTCGAAGACGTCGTGATAGAGTTCTCTGATGAAGTCCTCATCCTCGACGACGAACACCCTTGCAGGCGCATTGTCTCCACCCGCGGAGTCGCCTGCGGGCATCGCACTCAGTGGCCTTGCTCCAGATCCGTACAGGGTCATGTGACCGCCCTGTGCAGGAACTGCGCTCATCTTGCGTGCTTCACCAGGCAGTCTGGAAGAAGCACTAATGCATCCGCATCCCACGCTTCCTGACGGTGCCGGATTATCGAAAGTGATATTAAGTGTTTCGTGCAGAATCGACAGGAAATCCACGGAAAGCCGTTATTCGCAGTGCATCTTAGGCCTTTCGCCGCATGTCCAAGAGTCTCTGACAAGGGCCGTGCTTTAGTTTCGTCACCGGCGCAGAACCCAGGAAAGGGATGTCGATAGGTAGGAGGAGCAAGCTTTCCTACCTATCTGGGATGGTTGTCAATATTCAACTGCTGGCTCGATCTCCGGCTCGCATCCGAGCAGATCGTACACTTCTTCCCAGCTGTAATGATCCGCGTCCACCATTCTCTTCACGCTTCCCGCAGAGAGTCTACTGGAAACATAGGTCAATAAGCTGATATCAGGAGGTACGCGAAAGTAGTATGGATGAGGGGTTCAGGCGCGCTTCGCATGCCTGATGTGGACGGCCTCTCCGCGCTCAGCAATGTGCATCTCCGCTGCGGACATCACGGCCACGCCGACCGCTCTGGGATCTCCTGCGTGCACTACCACGGCGTCATCACCGATCCTTATCTCCTTGCCCGCAGCTTCGACTCCGACTGCGAAGAGGTTGCCCTTCGGGACGAAGTCATCTATCTCCACGCAGTACGCACCCTTCTTGGCAAGGACGGACGCCCCGTCCATCGTCAGCGAGATCATGCCGCGTTCCCCCGTGAGCATTCCGATCTGCCTGTTCCTCACGACGATCTTCATGTTGGGCCACCGCCCCTCGAGCACGGCGTCCTCGCACAGATCCTCTCCCGCCTTGCCGAACTGGAACCTGCAGATGGACCTCATGTCCTCGAGCTGTCTGGAGCGTCGTCCTTTGCCCTCCTCAGGCGGCACGAAGTCCCTGATCGTGGTCTCTAGTCTCTCGATGCTCTCGCGGGATCCCGGGTGCCCCATGGAAGTGTCCACGAAATCCTTCAGGACGGAGTTCACGGGCTCTCGCTCATCTCCGAGGTGAGAGATCACAAGGTCATACCTCTGAGAGGAGACGAGCCAGGATACCATCTCCTCGGCCATCTTCCTCTCGTCCCTGTCCCAGTGGCCGGTGACGGGTATGTCGTAGTCCTTCGCGGGATAGAAGAGCTCCAGCTCCCTCGGCACCAGGCCCAGAGGCGAGGTCACGATCACCTCGTGTACTATCGAGCCGCGGCCGCTCCTGTCAACAGCGTCCCTGAACTTCCTGTGAGACTGCGAGAGGGAGTACGGCTTTCTTGCAGAGCACGGAATCAGCAACAGAATCCTGGTCCCCGCAGGTCTCGCATATCGCTCGGCGAGCCTCCTCTGCCATCTGACGATGTCGGGCCTGCTCAGCGATTCCTTGGACCCCGCGTGGAACGGCGCCCCCTTGATCGAGGCGTGCATCTCCTGAAGCGCGTACTGCTCGAGGTCCATGATCCTCAGGTTCTGGACAAGCCACGGGTCGGACCTGACCCTTGACTCCACTAGCTCCCTGAGCTTCCCCTGAGAGATAGCGTGGCTCACCAGCCGCAGCTCGTTCTCCGCTTCGTTGTAGTTGTGTTCGAGAAGCTCGTGCCTTCCGCGCCTGCCAGATGCGCACGCGGGGCACGAGCAGGGCAGGTCCTTGACCGAGTGGTAGTTGAGCGCTCCGGTGCTGGTGAGGTATGATCCGTTCTCGGCGGCCATGACGAGTGGGATCGAATCGAACAGGTCGAAGCCGCAGTAGACCAGGAACGCGAGCCTGTGCGGAAGCCCCATGACTGAGCAGTAGAGTGGTTTCATCAGGTTCGGCCCGCTCTTCACTTCGCTCAGCGCATCGACGAACCTGCCAGAATCGAGCATCAGAGAGGACGCGTCGCGGAGGTATTCGAGGTCGCCCGAACCCTTCTCATCGGCATATGGGGACTCCCTGAATCCCGGGTCAATGTCGGGCCGGGTCGCGGCATTCTCTTCTTCGAAGTAGGACGAGCCGGAGATCCTCAGCGTTCCTGGACCGTTCCCGTCGTTCGTTGTGATCCTGAGCCGGGCTGTCCTCTCCGCGGTCTGATCCGGTGATGAATATCTCCCGGGCACGTCGACATAAACGATGCTTGGCGTCGCGTACACCTTTTTGTCAGGGTATAGGAGCCGGCCGGTCCTTGCCAGCCCATCGCGCTGAGTTATCTCGAACTGCACGCGAAGTGATTGCCTGAATGACTATAAAAGACGTCGACCGGGAGGGTGCCCCTCCCGTCCGACCTCAGAAAGTTGTCGTGACGTCGTGTTCGGAGAGAAGCTGCCTGGCGGCGCTTGCAGGGACGACCTTCAGGCCCTCGAACAGCTTCGATTCGGGGATGCCTCTAGCCTCGAGGTCCTCCTTCACGACGTATACCGGTATGTCGAAGTCGTAGAGCTCCTTCGTCGCCTCCATGTTCGAGGGCATCTTCACGACGTCGGACTTCTGCGTCGCGAGCGCGTTGTAGACGCCGTCATCGAGCATGAGCACAGAGGTCTTCATGCCGTTCACGCCCATCGCGAGCGCAAGCCTCAGACCTGCGAACGCTTCCTCGAGACCGTAGGGGGACTTGGTGATCAGGACCAGTGTTGAGCTTGCCATGTCTTTCACCTCGCGATTGTCACGAGCCTGTCGGACTCGGACACGAATTTGAACAGGTTGTTGGTCAGGCTGCCCACCTTGGCCCCTGGGATCTCTTCGCCGCGCTCGAAACCGCGAGCGGCGAAGCAGGTCTCGCACACCGCTATCTCCACGCTCTGTTTCGCGGTGTCCTCCAGCTCCTTCCCGACGTTGGGGAAGCGCTTCGGGTTCTGCCCCTTCTTGACCGCAGTAACTCCTTCCCCGTAGCCGAACATGTGGACCTTGTATCCCTTCGCAAGCGCGGCCTGCGCGATCTTCACGGCCACGTTCGCGTCCATGGCCATCATCGAACCGGTTCTCCAGAGTATCGTGAGTGTCTTGGCCATTCTGTTCACCTCAGATAGTGACGGTCCTCTCCGTCTTCTCCATAATCAAGTCGACGATGTCCGCATACTCAGCGGCCTTCCCCGTCCTCAGCTCGGCCGGGGTGAAGCCGCGCGCCTCGAGGTCCTCCCTGGAGACCAGTATGTGGCTCGTCGCCTTGGACAATCTATCAGCGGGTGCGGGGGTCAGGGCCTGATATACGCCGTCCTCAACGAGGATGACGCTGGCATCCTCCTTCTCGGACAGCCGCTTGATCATGTGGGTCGGGTCCTGCTCCTGCGGAGACTTCAGCACAAGGAACGCGGTTCGTGTCATGTTATCGACTCAGCCGATGAACAAGGTCGCTTCCGACTCGACCGCGAGCTTCAGGAAGGCTGCGGCTCCAAGCACCTTCACGTTCGGCAGCAGGTCCTCCTTCTTCACTCCCATGAGGTCCATCGTCGTGCTGCACGCGTAGAAGTTGACTCCGAGCTCCTGCGCCTGCTTGAACGTCTCCATGTAGTTGCCTATTCCCACGGCCTTCATCTTCTTCTGGAACATCCCAGTGAAGAGCCTGAACATTCCAGGCAGCTTCGGGTTCGCCTTCTTCGTGACCAGCTTCGTCCCGAAGAAGCTGTAGAATATGTGCACCTCGTCACCGGAGGCCGCCGCAGTGTTGGCCATGATCAGCGGCATGTACGCCTTGTCGAACGTTCCCTCGCTTACAACCATACATATCTTCGCCATTTTTCTCATCTCCCGATACTTCACTTGATCTTGATGTAGAACTTCAACAGTTTCCCCTCTTCCTCGACTCCCATCAGCTGGTGTCCCGTCCTGGAGCACCAAGCCGGCACGTCCTCCTTCGCTCCTACGTCGTCGACCAGGAGCTCAAGCACCTGGCCGGACTTCAGTTCCTTGACCTTCTTCGCGAGCTGAACGATGGGCATAGGGCACATCAGGCCCTTGGCGTCGAGTGTCGCGTCCATCTGCAAACCTTTCCCCTTCTGCGGTATTGCCAATACCGCGCATAGTCGAACCGCTAGCGGCTAGATAAACATTTTCACGTTCTAGGCCCCGGTTGCCTGCCCGCTCTGTGCGTGAAAACGGTTAAGTATAAAATTGGCACTACCGTGCAACATGGTTGATCCGCAGCAGATACTGGCAGGCAACGCCACCTGTAGGGACATAGTGAAGTGCCTGTACAGGCTCACCGATTTTGAGATCGCCATTTACCGCAAGCTCGTCAAGCAGGGCCCCCTCAGGGCTGACGACCTAGCCCCCGTTCTAAAGAAGGACAGGAGCACGGTCTACAGGGCCCTGCAGAAGCTCGTCTCCTCCGGCCTAGCGTACAGGGACACGAAGACGATAGAGCGCGGAGGCTACTATCACGTGTACGCCGCGGTCTCGCCCGACGAGCTCAAGACTAGGCTGCACAGGTGCGCCGATGATTGGTTCGAGAACATGAACACGGCCATCGACGACTTCGACCTTGTCTGAGCCTGCCGTCCAGAAGCTCGCGCTGAACTTCCAACTCCAAATCGAGAAGGCTTATATCCCGCCAGTTGATTAGGTGCTCGATGTCAGCAGCGTTCAGAGGGATGGACGTTGTCTCCATCCGCGATTTTTCCAGGGAGCAGGTTGAGCATGTTCTCAAGCTCGCGGAGAAGATGGTGCCGATAGCGAAGGGGGAGGAGAGGAGCGTGCTCCTGGAGGGGCATGTCCTCGGATCGCTGTTCTATGAGCCGTCCACAAGGACGAGGCTGTCCTTCGACGCGGCCATGACGAGGCTGGGGGGCAGGGTGCTGGGGTTCGACCAGCCGACTGGAGCTTCCGTCGCAAAGGGCGAGACGCTGGCGGACACCATCCGCATGATCGACGCCTACAGCGATGTGATAGTCCTGAGGCACCCGCAGGAGGGCGCGGCCAGATTGGCGGCGCACTTCGCCAACAGGCCAGTGATCAACGCCGGCGACGGCGCCGGCCAGCACCCGACGCAGACCATGCTGGATCTTTTCACGATAAGGAAGGAGAAGAAGAAGATCGAGGGCAACAACGTGGTCATAGTCGGCGACCTCAAGTACGGACGCACGGTGCACTCCCTCTCGGAGGCCCTCGCGATGTTCGGCGCGAACCTGACGTTCGTGGCCCCGCCGAGCCTGCAGATACCCAAGGAGCACCTCAAGCAGATAGAGTCCATGGGCCACAAGCCCAAGATGTCGACCTCCCTCGCGGAGGTGGTCAAGGACGCGGACGTGCTCTACGTCACAAGGATCCAGAAGGAGCGGTTCCCCGACCCGGCGGAGTATCAGAAGGTCGCGGGCACATACAGGATCGACCTCGACCTGCTCAAGGAAGTCAGGAAGGATCTCATCATCATGCATCCTCTCCCGAGAGTGGGCGAGATAGCCTCCGAGGTCGACTCGACACCACACGCGAAGTACTTCGAGCAGGCCTTCAACGGCGTCCCTGTCAGGATGGCCATCCTCGGACTGGTCCTGGGGGGATTGAAGTGAAGGAGTTCAAGGTCACGCCAATCAGGAACGGCACGGTCATAGACCACATCAACGTCGGCATGGCCCTCAAGGTCCTGAAGATAGTGGGCGTCAAGGAGGATGTCAGCTCGACCGTCAGCGTCCTCATACATGTCCCGAGCAAGAAGGCCGGGTGGAAGGACATCGTGAAGATCGAGGACAGGGAGTTGGACCCCAAGGAGCTTGACAGGATCGCCCTCATATCCCCGAACGCCACCATCAACATCATCAGGGACTACAACGTGGCCGAGAAGTTCGTGGTTGAGGTTCCCAACGTCATAAGGGGCATCATGAAGTGCGCCAACCCTGGATGCATCACGAACAAGGACGAGCCCGTCGAGGCGGAGTTCGTGGTCGAGTCAAAGAAGCCCATCACCCTCAGGTGCGTCTACTGCGACAGGATCACGACCGACATAGCGGAGAACATACAGTGAGCCCGCGTGCGGGGTGTGCGCCCTGAAGCTCGAGTTGGATCCTCTGAAGTGCATTTCGTGCGGCCTCTGCGAGGTCGCGTGCAGCCTCCGGAGGGATTCTGTTCTCACTCCCATGACCTCGAGCATCATCCTGCACGTCGACGACAAGGCCGACTACTTCGGCCTCGTGCTGAAGACCAGGTCCGAGGGCCTGGTCATGGCGAGGCCCGA
>JALOTQ010000153.1 GCA_025457815.1 Thermoplasmata archaeon | reverse complement strand
GCCACCATCCACAACCCGAAGCTGCTCATTCTCGACGAACCACTCCTCGGGATCGACCCCGCTGGGCAGCACCTTCTGAAGGACAAGCTCGCGGACATGGCCAAGGCGGGTGGCTCCATACTCGTCTCGACCCATCAGCTCGACACGGCGGAGAGGCTCTGCACCAAGGTCGCGATAATCAGCCACGGGAGGAACATCGCCACAGGGGACCTCGCGGCCCTCAGGTCGCAGGCGCATGCCGGGGAGCAGCAGACCCTCGAGGACATATTCCTGAAGCTGACGGAGGAGGCTGGGCAGCCGGAGCCCGAACGGCCGCGGAGAAGGGGCCTGTTCTCGAGAAGGGTGTCCTAGATGTCCCATGTGCTCCTGCTGCTGGCGTACAAGCTCAAGATGTTCTTCGGGCCATCGTACAGGGGCAGATGGGGCCCGCTGCCGCTGGTGGGGCTCATGCTCGTGTTCGTCCCGTCCGGGATGGGCATGGGGTTCGGCGTAGGTGCCTTCCTGTTCGACGGTGACCCTGAGACGGTCGTTGGCACGCTGGGGGCTCTTCTCAGCGCCATGCTCGCGATGGGGTTCATCTTCTCTCTTGGCGTCGGCATAACTGCGCACGCGTCCGAACTCGATTTCCTGATGACGGCTCCGCTCAGGTCGAGAGAGTACCTGGTCGCCGACATGATGTTCCAGTTCGCCTCAGTAACAGTCGCGGGCGGATTGGCGTTGCTGACGGCCGCGATTGGCCTCGTCGTCGGAATAGGAGCCCCCTTGACCACCTTGATACCACTCGCGCTTCTGTTCGGCTGCTACGCTGTGATGATCTTCTTCATAGTCCAGATAGTCACGGTCGTCAAGATCAGACACCCGAAGGCGAGGGCGCAGACCGTGGCCGCCATCCTGATGACCCTCTCGCTCCTGCCCGCACTGGGTGTCATGGGCGCCGAGTCACCCCTGGATCTCAAGGGGGCGCCGATACCTCAGGCGGCCTTCGCGGAGCTGACATACGATGCCCTGTACGGTTCCTCGGTCGCGGAGTACGATCTCGCAGTCGCTGCGGCATACTTCGTGGCCGTATTCGTAATCTGGCTCGTTCTATCCAGGGAGTACTTCTTCTACGGGGTGAGACCGACCCTGAGCGCCGGCTTCGGGCAGGTCGACTTCTCCTCGAAGATGGCCCAGCAGAAGCGCATGATAAGCATGTTCGGGCGGTCGACCTCGACCATATCGCTGAACCCGCTCAAAGGCACGGACCTCAGCCTCATGACGCGCCTCGGCCTGATACGCGTCTGGAGGGACGGGAGCTTCTTCTTCCTCAGCATTCTGGCGGTCATATTCCTCGCGTCGGGCATAATGGGCGCGCGGTCTGGCGACTCCTCTTCCTACGCCATCAACACTCTCCAGGGTGCCTCTTGGCCGATAGCAATTCTCGCCCTCAACTGGTGTTACTACGAGAGGGGGAACCTGTGGCTTCCAGTGGTCGGGGGCAAGTCGTTGATGTCATACTTCAGAGGGCTGATGACATCATTCATCATCCTCGGGCTCGGTGTCACAGCCGTGATGGTCTTTGCGATGTCGGCTGCGGGAGTGCCCATGAAGCTGAGCGACATGGGCTTCTCGATCGTCACGCCAATCGCAGACGCGATCGTCGCGACTGCCCTGCTCACCAGGATCAGGGTGAAGCCCGGGGCCTTCTCGCCTGGCATGCTGCTTGTGCTCCTCGGGACCTTCATAGTCGGCGCGGCCATAGGTCTGGGCGTTTCCGTGGTCATCGGACTGTTCGGCTCCGAGTCGTCGGCGCTCGTGCTGCTGTCGGTCGCGTTCATCGCGCTGTTCTCGGGCGGACTGATGTACATCGGGTTCAAGGCCATCGACAGGCTGGCCAAAGGCTTCCAGTTCTCGTGACCTTGCTGGCTCGGCCTTCCGCGGATGGTCGGCCCAGTGGAAAGCCTCATTATCCCAGACGCTTTCCATGAATTGCTGGGACAGGGTTCTACTTGGGCGACAGGAAGAGGTTGCTGGTCATCGGCGCGTCCGGACTGCTCGGGAGCAAGCTGATGCAGCAGGCTGGGCAGAAGTACGATGCCTCCGGCAGCTACAACCCGCAGGTCGATGGAAAGACCGCATGGCGCCTCGAGCCGCTGGACATCGGCTCGAAGGACGAGGTCGAGAAGCTGTTCGAGAAGACAAGGCCGGAAGTGGTGATCCTCTGCGCTGCCATGACAAATGTCGACGCGTGCGAGAAGCAGCCGTTGGTGGCGAACAGGGTCAATGCGACGGGTCCGGAGCTCGTGGCTCGCTCGTGCAAGAGGGACGGGGCACGACTCGTGCACGTCTCCACCGACTACGTGTTTGATGGCAGCAAGACAAGGAAGTACACCGAGGAAGATGTTGCGAGGCCCATATCTGTCTACGGCTCCAGCAAGCTGGCAGGAGAGAGGGCCGTCATGTCGACATATCCATCTGCAGTCGTCGCGAGGCCCGCCGTGCTCTACGGCTGGAACCCTCTTGAGGACAAGGACAATTTCGTCACTTGGGTTCTGAAGAAGCTGAGGAACGGGGAGAAGGCGACGCTTTTCAAGGACCAGAGGATTTCTCCAACGTACGCGGACGACCTTGCGAGAACCCTGCTTGAGCTTGCCGAGAAGGACGCCAAGGGCGTGTGGCATGTGTCCGGCCCAGACTGCCTCGACAGACCTGCCTGCGGACACATGATCGCCAAGGAGTTCGGGCTCGATGAAGGCCTCATAGCGTCCGTGCCGTCCTCATCGGTGTCATTGCCCGCCAAGAGGCCGGCCAACTC
>JALOTQ010000152.1 GCA_025457815.1 Thermoplasmata archaeon | reverse complement strand
TGCAGGCTCTCGAGGTCGCGCACGCAGGTGGTGCCGGGGACCGGGCCTTGCGACGCGAAGATAGTTTTCATCGGTGAGGCTCCTGGGAAGGACGAGGACCTCAAGGGCGAGCCCTTCGTGGGGAAGGCAGGGAAGGTCCTCGACGCCGCCCTTTCCGAGGCCGGCGTTCGCAGGGACCAAGTGTACATCGCGAACCTCGTGAAGTGCAGGCCCCCGGGCAACAGGCGTCCGAGGAAGGACGAGGTCTCCGCGTGCTCCCAGTTCCTCGAATCCGAGCTGCGAGAGATATCACCCGTTGTTATATGCGCCTTGGGCCAGACGGTCGCCAGCGAATTATGCGGGACGAAGGATAAAATGTCCGTTCTGGCCGGGAAGGAGATCGACTGCCTTCTGTTCGGAAAGAATGTCAGGCTTTTCGTGAGCTACCACCCGGCTGCCTGCCTCTACCAGAGGAAGAACCTGGCGAAGTTCAAGAAGGGCATCAGGGCCAGCCTGTCAGCGGCGGGCCTCTGACTGGAACCAGAGTGAAATGTTATTGTACCTATCTAGCGCTAATGCCCTCTGGATGGCACTCAGTCGGAGCGGCTTCTACACTGCGATGTTGATCGCACTCTCCGTCGCGATGGTGTCGGCGCCATCAGCCACGGGAGGCGCGACACAGGGCGAGCCGGCTTGGACCATCATGGTCTACATGGCCGACGACTTCGCGACTTCGTTGCCGTGGGAGGACAACGTCGATGCGATGGAGGCGGCGGAGCAGGCTGAGGGGACCAACATATTGGTGCTTGTCGACGACTATGGCGTCGGCGATTCGCGTCTTCTGAAGATACTGCATGACCCTGCCGACCCGAGCGTGTCGATCATCTCGCCGGAACTCGACGACTCGTTCGAGGTCATCCCTCCGAGCGGCGAGGTGAACATGGCGTCCGCGGACACTCTCTCGGCCTTCGTCAACTTCTCCTCAGACCGATTCCCGGCCGACAGATACGTCCTGATCCTGTGGGGGCATGGAGCCGGATGGTACGGCCTCTGCCCCGATGGAACTGACCTGCTGGACCTTGTGGAGCTCAAGCAGGCTGCCACGCAGGCTGCCAGCTCGATAGGCTCGAAGCTTGACATGGTGGTCGTTGACGCATGCGCTGAGGCCACCGTCGAGGTCATGGCGCAGTTGCAGGGGAGCGTCGACTTCCTCGTTGCGGCCGAATCGAACATCCCTTCGCAAGGGCTTCCTTACACAGAGATACTCGACAGCCTCGCGGAAGATCCAGAGCAGACCCCGGAGGAGTTCGGCGCCCTGATCGTGAGCGAGTATGTCCATAGATCATGGCAGGTGTCGCCATTCTCCGCGACCCTGGCCACGCTGAACCTCTCGGCGCTCGACATGTTCCTGGCGTCTCTGGACGAGTTCTCGGGGATGGGAGTGAAATATGACTTCCTGTTCCACGACATCCTCAATGACGCCCTCGCAGGGTCGGAAACCTACGGGACGGAGTGGTACGTCGACGTCGGAGACCTCGCGAACCACATGCAGACGGAGGTCCTTCCCCTGGAGATGCAGTTCGCGGCCCTGAGGATGGTCCTGGCCTATGACAAGGTCGTATCGTCGTTCGAGAAGTACGACAACCCAGACCCGGTCGACGGCGTGAGTGTCGCAGCAGCTACCGGCGCCGTCATCTATGCTCCCTCGGGAGTGTTCCCCGACACCAACTACGAGCTTCTGTCGATAGCTACAACCAATTGGGACGAGTTCGGACAGCTGGCCCGAGCAACATCTTCGTCCAATGCCTCTTCGGGAGACCTAACCCCCTTCTATGTTGACGACGACCACGACGGGCTGGCCGAATCGCTCACCTTGGACTGGGACGCGAGCTACGAGCGAGTGGACGTGTGGATATTCGTCGAAGGCGTGAACGGCTTCGTCTCGCACGAACACTATGTGTACACCGTCCCGGGGGCCACGATTGAGGGACTGATGGGGAGAGCCAGTATCTCCGCGAGCGGCTCTGTGGCAGGGGTCGCCACCCATCACTCGACCTTCGTGCAGGACTTCGGCGCGGCAGTTCGTCTTGAGGTCTCGCTTCAGGAGGACGGCAAGGCGGTCCACGGGGCGTACTACATGCGCGTGCTGACCTCGAGAACGGAGATCAACGTCACGGACGAGGAGGACGGCACGTACCTGGCGATGCTGCGGGTCCCGACCGATGCGGCAGCCGGGGAGCTAATCACGGTTCAGATCGTCGACGAGGACACGCACGAGGTCGTCGGCGAGGAACGGCTCTACACCCCGTTCTCCGACACGTCCCTGGCCGTGGAGGTGTTCTTGGAGGACGACGGGTCGCCGCCCGGATTCTACCCGACCTTGTTTCTGTCGCTGCTGCCCGGGATACTCGTGCTGGGATTCGCACTGACACTGTACTGGGGAGACAGGAAGAAGACCAAGGCCTAGAACCGTTTCCTGAAAAGGTACTTGAGATTGCCAAAGCCGTCGTTCCAGCTGCTGAGCTTCACCTCACCCACCCTGACCTTGTAGGTGATGGGGACCTCGGCCGCCCTTGACTTTCTGAACGCCTCTATCTTGATCTCCTCGGACAGGGACATGGCGTCGCTCCTGAGGTCCAGGCCGCCGAGGATCGCCTTCCGGAAGACCCACATGCCGCTCTGCGAGTCCTTGACACTGACGCGGAACAGGATGCGGGTCGTCAGCGAGAGGACCCAATTGCCGAACCTGTGCTTCGCGCCCATGGCACCCTTCTCCATGCTTGCGAACCTGTTGGTGGTGATGAAGTCGAGTCCCTTGGACTCGAGCATGTCGAGCAGGCCAGGAATATCGGACGCAGGGTATGTCATGTCAGC
>JALOTQ010000007.1 GCA_025457815.1 Thermoplasmata archaeon | reverse complement strand
CCGAGGTGCTCATGGCCATGCGGACCATCAAGGCCCACACGCAGCATTCGGAGAGCGTCACCCTGATGACCATGCTCAAAGGCGTGCACGACTCCCGGATTCAGAGCAGCATCGAGGACCTCTCGGACGTCATACTCGAGCTCGACAGGGAGAAGGTCGGGCACGAGTTCAAGAAGTACATAGTTGTGCAGAAGGTCCGAAACAGGCCCGGGATGGTGGGTATCATCCCCATGACCTTCGACAAGACCGGGATCAAGCCCGGGCAGTAGGCGTCCGCCGAAAGTCGCCTTTTACTGCGATTGTCGTCGTTATTTCTGCTGCTTAAATACTCCAAGAAGACTATAGTCTTCTTGTCCACGCTCAAACCTGCGACATGTCCAGATTGTCCAATTCGGCAATTATCGAAGTAGATAACGATGACCATTGAGAACCAGCCGCAAATCTATATAAACGAAGCTCGGGCGTATTATCTCCCGTGCGGGCCGAAAGGTCCGCAGGAGGACATAACACTATGAAGAAGACTTGGGCAATCCGCAAGGATGCCGAGGCGGTGTCCCCCGTCATCGCCACCATTCTGATGGTTGCGATCACGGTGGTTCTAGCGGCCGTGCTGTACGTCATGGTCCTAGGATTCGGAGGCGACACGGGAAACACCCCAACAGCCACGTATTCAGACGAAGGCGTCACAGACGGAAGGAAGGTCACGGTCCTGGCAATCCAGGCATCTGACCCTGTCCCATGGGATGATGTTACCATCCAGCTGACGGACGGAGCAGCCTTCGCGACCTGGGAGCCGACCAAGGCAGACCTTGAGGGCGACGCAGGCGACTCGATGAACTACTCGGACGATGATCTGGGTGGACTCACCGTGTGGTGCACTGTGGTTGACCTCGGCGGCGACGGCTATGTCTCCGCGAGCGACTACTTCATCTTCACCGCGGAATTCGACGGTGACTATGAGGCCTGGCTGCTCTACGAGGACAACAGTGCGAAGATCGGCACTGGTGCTTCCTGGACGGGCTAACCGCACGGATCCGGTAGAACCAGTCTCGAAAACCTTTCAAATCCCTTCTTCTTTTATTGATTTGTTGCGCAGCGAAGCGCATCCAGACCCCCATTGGTGCAAACGCATATCTCCGCCTACCGGTCTCCCAGGGGTGTACGATCATGAGCGCTCCCAGCACAGTCATGAGCGAAACCGACGCGGAAACCTTCGTGGTGGACCTTCTCAGACAGAGGGGACCTCTCAGCACGATGCAGATCGAGATCTTCGCGGGCAAGGAGCACAAGCGCTGCCCGGACCAGACGGTTATCTTCCTGATGAAGATGAAGAAGAAAGGCCTCATCGCGGGAGAAGCCTCGTTGGAGCGCAAGGGTTGGCTCTGGTCTGTCAGATGAGACTCAGTGGAGCATGACCGACGATTTCCCCAGGTGGTCCGTGAACTTCTGCCTTGGATCCTGGGTGTCTATGGCCATCCCTATTATCCAGTCCAGCAAGAGCAACGGGGCGAATACCTTCGACACATTCCTCATGAGCGCCTGCGGCACGCTCAGCGCCCCCGTCATCGATACGACCTTCAGCCGTACCAGCCGCTTCCCCACCGTGCCTCCGATGGCGGCGTCGAAGAGCGTCGCGTAGAGGAACAAGAACGCCCCGGCCCACCACCATGGGAAGAGCCAAGACATGCCGATTATCTGGAACAGCGCGGAGATCGGGGCGTAGATGAGCAGCGTGTCGACGATGATCGCAACGAATCTCCTGAGCCAATGCTCCTGCAAGGCCTTGTCGCGCCCGAGATAGTCGAACCCGGTCACCATGGATGTTCAGCCCCTACTGTCCTCGGATGCCTCGCCCGTCTATATTACTTTCGAGGAGAGGCTTGCCACTCGGATCGCCCGTCTGTCATCACATTTCAGCAGGAATCTTCTCGTCATCGTGGCGTCAGGCATATCGCATACATCGGCTTAAGAACCATCGTCCAGGTTCGTCGTGCCACGGACTAACCATATATACGCAGAGAGGCAGATTATGCTCAGGATGCCTTCGATAAAGCTGTTCGCGCTCATGGCGCACGAGGACGACCCGAAGAAATGCACCGCGGCGAAGCTGGTTCGTCTCAAGGACATCAGGGAGGCGACGGACATCGCCCGCATCCCTCGCGGAGCCATAGTGCTGGACCCCGAGGCCGAGAAGGCCGTGTCCAAAGAGGACTTGGCGGACGCCGAGCGCTTCGGGATACTCGTGCTCGACTGCTCGTGGAACAAGCTGTCGAGGTTCCCGAAGGTGAGGAGCGGACTGCGGCACAGGGCCCTCCCCTTCCTGCTCGCGGCCAACCCGACCAACTTCGGCCATCCACAGAGGCTCTCTAGCGCGGAGGCGTTGGCAGCTTCATTGTACATTCTCGGGGACAAGCAAGGCGCAGATCATCTCATGAGCCGGTTCAAGTGGGGCCCCACATTCATATCCATCAACAAGGAACGCCTGGACGCGTACTCCGAGTGCGAGAAGAGCGCTGAAGTCGTCCAGGCACAGGAGAGGATGCTACAACTGATTACACGCAGCGCAAAGGACCAAAGATGAACCTGCTAGTCTTATGTAATGCATTGTCGATTCCCTTTCCCCTTTTGCCAAGTCTCATGCAAAGGGTAGGGAATCGACCGCTCGGTCCGGGGGGAGAAGAACGCCTAAGGAATACACACCTGAAGACCTGATCGCCATCTGGGAGGAGTTCCTGGGAAGCGAAGAGCGGAGGCACCAGGTGACGGCCATGGCGGACCTGTACCCGGACGTCCGCAGCATGCACATCGACTTCGCGGACATCGAGAAGCACGATCCTGATCTGGCCAACTACACCCTGAACAGACCGTCGCTTTCGATACGGTCGGCCGAGGAGGCGTTGAGGCGGATGCTGTCGCACGCGCTCACCAATCCCACGATTCACTTCAGAATCAAGGGACTTCCCCGCGATTCCCGAATCGAGGTGAGGGGTCTAAGGGAAAAGCATCTCGGCACGTTCGTCAGCATCGAGGGCCTGGTACGCAAAGCGACCGAGGTTCGGCCGAGGGTGATCATGGCCGTGTTCGATTGCGTCAGGTGCGGCCACAAGACCATCGTCGAGCAGGAGGGCATGTCGTTCCACGAGCCCCTTGAGTGCTCAAAGGATGACGGGGGTTGCGGCAGGGCCTCGGGCTCCACGAAGTTCAGGCTCCAGCCCGAAGAGTCGCGGTTCGTCGATACCCAGAAGATAGAGGCTCAAGAGCCGCCCGAAGGTATGAGGGGCGGGGCGCAGCCAGAGAGGCTCGCGGGCTATATAGAGGACGATCTGTCCGGCAGGATATCGCCCGGCGACAGGGTCGTGCTCAACGGCATTCTGAAGAGTGTCCAGAAGGGTACCCAGGTCAAGTCCGCCCTGTTCGACATACATCTCGACGTCAACTCCATCGAGTTCGAGGAGCGGGAGTACGAGGAGGTCTTGATCACACCTGAGGACGAGCTCAGGATACGCGAATTCGCCGAATCCCCCGACTACTTCGATAGGATCATCCAGTCCATATCACCAACCATCTACGGTTACGAGCAAGAGAAGGAGGCCCTGGCCCTGCAGCTCTTCGGCGGGGTCACGAAGGTCATGGACGACGGAACCCGCATCAGAGGTGACATTCACATAGCCCTCATCGGGGACCCGGGCACCGCGAAGTCACAGATGTTGCGTTACATGGCCCTGTTGGCACCGAGAGGAATATACACGTCCGGGAAGGCATCGTCTGCAGCTGGTCTGACAGCTGCAGCCGTCAAGGACGAGTTCGGCGAGGGTCGTTGGACTCTAGAGGCCGGAGCATTGGTTCTCGCGGACAAGGGCCTCGCATGCATCGACGAGCTCGACAAGATGAACGACCAGGACAGGTCGAGCATACACGAGAGCCTCGAGCAGGGCACGATTTCCGTGGCCAAGGCCGGCATAACCGCCACGCTGCAGTCCAGGTGCGCCGTCCTCGGGGCAGCGAACCCGAAGTACGGCAGGTTCGACGAGAACAGGAGCGTGGCCGAGCAGATCGACCTGCCCCCAGCGCTGCTCTCGAGGTTCGACGCCATCTTCACCATGACGGACAGGCCGGACTCGCAGCAGGACAGGAAGGTCGCGGCGCACATACTGAAGGCCCACCGGAGGGGCGAGCTGATGCTTCACGAATCTCCGGAGGAGATCACGGCGGTCGATGTCGGGGAGATCATGCGGGACAGCCAAGGCCTGGTCCCCTCGATGGAGCGCGACTTCCTCAGGAAGTACGTCGCCTACAGCAAGAGGATATCCCCGGTCATGAGCGACGAGGCGGTGCGGACGCTCGAGGGGTACTACGTGTCCATACGGAAGCTCGGCGAGGGGGAGGAGGCTTCCGTGCCGATCACCGCGAGACAACTGGAAGCTCTAATCAGACTGTCCGAGGCGAGCTCAAGGGCCAGACTCAGTCAGGTCGTCATGGCGGAGGATGCGAACCGCGCGATCAAGATTGTCGAGTACTACCTGGGCAAGGTGGCCAGCGAGGGCGGAAGACGCGACATCGATATCATCGCGACCGGGACCAGCAGGAGCCAGCGGGAGCAGATCTACGTGCTCAGGAGCCTGGTGCAGCAGCTTTCCGACGAGCGCAGAGGGGTGAGCGCCGAGGAGCTCATCCAGAAGGCCGCGGCGGAGAACATCCCGGAGGACCGCGTCAGGGCGCTCCTCAAGAGGTTGAGCGATGCTGGCGAGGTGTACTCGCCTCAGCCAGGGTATTTCAAGCTGGCCAGCGAGGAGCGCATCGGATGATATCCGTGAAGATGTACCGCCAGGGCCCCGAGGTGCTCGTGGCGGCGTGCGACTCCGACATACTCGGCAAGACGTTCAGGGGGGAAGGGCTGAAGATATGCGTCTCCGAGGGCTTCTACAAGGGGGACATCGGGGACGAGGACATGCTGGTCAACAGGCTCGAGATGGCGACCATCGCGAACCTGGTCGGCAAGAAGACGCTGGAGATCGCCGTCAGGAGGGGCTTCGTGGACCCCTCGTGCGTGCTCCAGATCGGCGGGGTGCCCCATGCTCAGATGGCGAGGATGATGTGATTGTTCTGCGTGGAGTGCGGCCGCGAGGGGGAGCTCATCGGGTCGATATGCCGCGACTGCTATTCGAAGAAGCACGGGCTCGTGTCCGTACGTGACCACGTCGACCTGACTCTGTGCGCCCACTGCTCCTCCATGCTGGCGAAGGACGGCTGGCGCGACGTGGGCTCCGTGAAGGAGGCCGCCGAGCTGGCTGTGGGTGAGGCCCTGGAGGTCTCGAAGGGCGCCAAGCTCACCGACATGCGTGTGAGCCTTTCAGAGAAGGATGAGAGGAACCTGCAGGCGGATGTGCAGGTCATGCTCACGGTTGACGGGCACGGGTTCGAGCGCCAGCTTGGAACGATTGTCCGTCTGAAGCGCGGCTCGTGCCAGGAGTGCTCCAAGCAGCAGGGCAGGTACTACGAGGCCATACTGCAGGTCCGCGGGCCGGATCGGACGCTGCCGCGCGATGCCGAGGTCGAGATCGAACGCATGGTGAACAGCAGGGTCGCCTCGATGAGGAAGTCCAGCAGGGAGATCTTCCTCAGCAGGACGGAGCGCGTGAAGGGAGGCCTCGACTTCTACTTCAGCACGATCTCCTCGGCACGTAACGTCGCGCGCGAGCTCCAGGGATCGCTCTGCGCCGCCTTCAAGGAGTCTTCCAGCCTCTGGGGCAGGAGGGACGGCAAGGACATCTACAGGATGACCTACCTGGTGCGTCTCCCAGGGTTCTCGAAGGGCGACGTCGTGGCCCACCAGGGCAAGGAGTATCTCGTGAGAGGAATGTCGAAGGGTGTCATGCACGGGATCGACATCAAGTCCGGCGAGGAGCGCTCGATGGCCGTGAAGGACCCGGAGGGTTTCTCGGTCTCGCTCCCGAAGGACAGGATCCTCAAGGCACAGGTCCTCTCGGAGAGCGAGAAGGAGATCCAGCTGCTCGACCCGGAGACCCTGGGCCAGGTGGACCTCGCCAAGCCGAACGGGTTCCGCCGAAAAGGGGAGCAAGTCAGGCTGGCCAAGACGAAGCTCGGAGCATTCGCTCTGAGCGACAGTTGGTAGTCGTCGGCCACTGGCCCAGTCGCATGAAAAGGCATTAATTCTAAGGTATCCTTCCCCGGACCAGAAGGGGGAGACATCACATGGTTTCCGAGACGGATGTGCAGAACGCCGTCGTCGAGCTGCTCAGGAAGACCGTCGTGAAGCTGCCCAAGGACGTCGAAGACACCCTCAGGAAGGCCTACGCCTCCGAGACCGACGAGGTCCCCAAGATGCAGCTGAAGGCGATCGTGGACAACATCGACATGGCGCTCAAGGGCAACACGCCCATGTGCCAGGACACAGGAGTGACAATATTCTACGCGACGGTCCCGAAGGACTGCAAGGTGGACGTCGCCAAAGGCATCGTCGAAGGCGTCAGGAAGGCCACCAAGGAAGTGCCTCTGAGGCCGAACGCGGTCCACCCGATCACGCGCAAGAACCCGGGAGACAATGTCGGCGAGAGACACCCGTACATCAACTGGAAGATCGGCGACAAGGACTACATCGAGATAACTGTCATGACGAAGGGCGCAGGCTCGGAGAACATGAGCCAGCTGGCCATGCTGACTCCCAGCCAGGGCCTGAACGGCATCAAGGAGTTCGTGTTGAACTCCGTGCTGAGGGCAGGGAGCAACCCATGCCCGCCGACGATACTGGGCGTGGGCATAGGCGGCTCTTCGGACATCGCGATGAAGCTCGCCAAGGAGGCGCTCCTCAGGCCGATCAACGAGAGGCACAAGGACCCGGAGATCGCGAAGCTGGAGACGGAGCTCCTCGAGGCAATCAACATGCTGGGGATAGGTCCGATGGGCTTGGGAGGCAAGACGACGTGCCTCGGGATCAACGTGGAATATGCGTACTGCCACACGGCAAGCCTGCCCGTGGGCATCAACGTGCAGTGCTGGGCGGGACGGAGAGGCACCGTGAGGATACACCCTGACGGCAAGGTCCAGTACCCCACGCACGAGAGGTGAACAAGATGCCGAAGACGATCAAGACACCAATAAGTGAGGAAGTCGCTCGTTCCCTGAAGCTGGGCGAGACCATCTACATGGACGGTGTGGTATACACCGGAAGGGACGAGGTCCACATCCACGCGCTCGAGTACTTGGAGAAGGGAAAGAAGATACCAGTGGACTTCAAGGGTTCGGCTTTGTTCCACTGCGGGCCGATCATGAAGAAGGTCAACGAGAAGTGGGTCGCCGTAGCGGCTGGTCCCACGACCTCGTCAAGGATGAACTCGCTCGAGCCGCAGTTCATCGAGAAGTTCAGGCCGGGAGCCATCATCGGCAAGGGCGGGATGTCCCAGCCGACGGTCGACGCGATGAAGAAGTACGGCTGCGTCTACCTGGCCTTCACAGGCGGCGCCGCGGTCCTGGCCGCGAAAGGCATAGAGAGCGTCTCGGGGGTCGAGTGGTTCGAGCTGGGCATGCCGGAGGCCATCTGGATACTCAATGCCAAGGGCTTCGGACCGCTGACGGTCGCGATAGATGCCCACGGGAACAGCCTGTTCGCGAACCTGAGCGCCCAGATCAAGGAGAACGAGAAGAAGGCCCGCGCGAAGCTCGGCCTGAAAACCTGATATCCGGGCGGAGTCACTCTCCGCCCTTCTTCAATCTCCTCGTCCTTTTCTGCTCGTCGCTGAGAATGTCCTCGGATTCCTCAACGGGCTCGCCGTCCTCGCCCTCCTCGGCCTGGTCGTAGACCGCAGGCGAGCTTCCAGGGGTCATGAAGGTCTTGATGCGCAGGTACAGCGCGACGAAGAATATGACAAGGGTAAGTCCCACGCCCAGGAACATCATCGAGTGGGCCATGTCGAACTCACCGAAGAACCCGGAGAACCCCTCCCTGAGCGGGCTGAGCTCGTAGGTCCTGTTCGTGATCGTGGTCTCCGTGACGGAGAACTTGCTGGTCTCTACCGGGCTGTAGCCGTTCTTCTCGAATCTCAGAGTGTAGTTGCCAGCATCGAGCCCCGTGAACTCGAACTGTCCCTTGAAGTTGGTCGTGGTCGACCTCGACCAGTCGCCGAGGCCGGTGTCGACAACTACGATGGTCACGAGCACGTTGGCTATGCCGGATGTCGTGCCGTCGGTGAGGACCGTGCCCCGCACAATGGCTCCCGGGAGTCCGGTGAGGTTGATGTTCAGCTCGACGTCGCCTCCTGGCGGGACCACGACATCGGAGATTATCGCTGTCTGGTATCCAGCCGGCGATGCAATCACCGTGTAGGTCCCCGCTGGCAGATCCAGAATCTCGTAGGTCCCGTCTGGGCCGGATACGTTGTACCTTCCAGTGCCCGCTAGGGAGATGTTGACGCCCGGCAGAAGGAGCGTGCCCGACCTGATGACGCCGTGGAGTCTCGTGGGCTTCTCGTCTAGGGAGAAGTTGACGTTCTGGGTGACGGTCTCCCTCACGACCGTCACGTTGGAGTTGGTGCTGGTCTCGAAGCCTTCCTTGAAGGCGGTCACCTTGTAACTCCCTTCCTGCAGATTGGTGATGTTGTAGCTTCCATCGTTCCCGGTCGCGACGGTTATCGTGACCTGTCCATCTATCTGGATGGAAACGCTGGCGTTCTCGATGGGATCGCCGGTCAGGTTGTGCGAAACGAATCCGGATATCGAACCTGTCTGGGACTGAAGCACGAAGCTCAGCGTGACCACGGGCGGCGTGAGCGTCACGACGATGTTCTTGGACTGCGAGACGTACCCAGGAGCCACCGCGCTCACATTGTGCGCCCCGGCTGGCAGACCCGCGAGCACGTAAGAGCCGTCGGGCTGCACGACAGTCGTGGAGTAACCAAGTGCCGACGAAACCACGGCTCCAAGGACCGGTCCGGCAGGCGGGCCGACGGTCGTCACATACCCTGCGATGGAGCCGCCGAAGATCATGACTGTGGCGAAGCTGGTTTCATTCTCGGTGACATTGACCTTCGCGTTCGATCCCCTGTAGTTGAGCTTCGTGACGGTGAGGTTGTACTCCACGGAGGTGACGTTGTTGTCGGCGAACAAGCCTGAGAACTCTGCAGTCCCGTCCTCGCCGGTGACTCTCGTGTCTCCGGTCTCCTCGAGCCTTACAGTAGCGCCTTCGAGGAGCCTCCCCACGTCGTCTGTGACGGTGACGTTGACCACGGCGGTGAAGGAGCTCGTTATTGAGGCCCCGATGTGGTCGTCCGCTTGTGGGACCGACGTGAATGCGAACGCCTGCGCGATGCAGATGAGCATCAGCCCTATGGCGGCCGCCCCAGAGTACTTCTCGGACTTGCTGGCCATTTCTAATCCGCTTTTCCTAACAATGCCCTCGTCCCGATAAATAGGTTTGCCGCTCTGTCAACTTCCGGCGACCTCTCTGATAACGTATTAATACGCTGACAGAATAACGAAGCAGAATCGACGGTCAGCGGAAATGATATCGAGAGTATCTGAGAAGCGCACGACTGAGCAGGTACTGTCACTGATGCACCCGGTCGTGTCCGAGTGGTTCAAGGCCAAGTTCGGCGGGGTCACGGAAGCGCAGGCCATGGCCGTGCCTCTGATACACGCGAAGAAGAACGTTCTTGTCTCGTCCCCGACCGGCTCGGGCAAGACACTGACCGCCTTCCTGTCCATTCTGAACGAGCTCATCCTGCTGGCTGGGGAGGGCAGGCTCGAGGACAGGATCTACGCGGTCTACGTATCCCCTCTCAAGGCGCTTGCCAACGACATCAACGAGAACCTGTTGCGGCCCCTAGCGGAGATATCCGAGCTGTTCGAGGCGAAGGGCCTCATTCCGCCCGATATCAAGGTGGCCGTCAGGACCGGTGACACGCTCGCGAGCGAAAGGCAGAAGCAGGCGCGGTCCCCGCCCCACGTATTCATCACCACCCCGGAGTCGCTCTCGCTGGTCCTGTCCACGCCAGTCTTCAGCACTAAGTTCGTCGGCGTGGACTACGTCATAGTGGATGAAGTCCACGAGATATGCGACTCCAAGAGGGGGGTCGCGCTCGCCCTGGCGCTTGAGCGTCTCCAGAGCTTCTGCAGCAAGGAATTCGTGCGGATCGGCCTGTCAGCGACGGTCGCCCCCTTGGACCAGGTCGGAGAGTACCTCGTAGGGGTCAAGGACGGGAAGTCCAGGGACGTCTCGGTGGTCGAGGTCTATAGGCAGAGGGACCTGGACCTCAGGGTCCTCTGCCCGACCAAGGACATGACCGCCCTGTCGTTCGAGGTCGTGAACTCGAAGATGTACGACATGCTCAAGGGTATGATCGACGAGCATCGAACGACGCTGGTCTTCACGAATACCAGGAGCGGCGCGGAGAGCGTCGTCTACAAGCTCAAGGAGCGCGGACTGGAGAAGGTGGGCACTCATCACGGGAGCCTGAGCCGCGAGACCAGGATGGACGTCGAGGGCAGCCTCAGGGAGGGCCTGCTCCAGGCGGTGGTCTCGTCCACGTCTCTGGAGCTGGGCATCGACATCGGGTCTATCGATCTCGTCGTGCAGATCGGCTCTCCGAAGTCGGTGGCCAAGGGTCTGCAGAGGGTCGGCCGGGCAGGGCACCAGTACGGAGGCACGTCGAAGGGAAGGATCGTGGTGTTCGAGAGCGACGACCTCGTCGAGTGCGCCGTTCTGTGCCGCGCGGCGCACAGGAAGATGATCGACAGGGTCACGATACCCATGAACTCGCTCGACGTCCTGGCACAGACCCTGGTCGGGATGTCAATCGAGAAACGCTGGAAGGTCGACGAGGCGCTGGCTCTGGTCAGACGCGCCTACTGCTACAAGGATCTCAAGGAGTCGGACTTCTTGAGCGTCATGAGGTATCTTGGCGGCAAGGACGACTTCGAGGGCATATACTCTAAGCTCTGGTACGACGAGAAGGAGGGAACCTTCGGCAAGAAGCGCGGCTCCCGCATGATCTACTACCTGAACCAGGGCACCATACCAGAGGAGAGCGACTACACCGTCTACTCGGAGCGCGGCTCGCCCGTCGGATCGCTATCGGAGAAGTTCGTCGAACGTCTGTCGTCGGGCGATATATTCGTGCTCGGCGGCAGGAGCTACGAGTTTCTCAAGTCCAAAGGCACCAAGGTCTTCGTGAGGAGCGCGAGCGGAAGGAAACCGACCGTCCCCTCGTGGACCGGTGAGATGCTTCCAAGGAGCTTCGACCTCTCAGTCGCCATAGGCAGGTTCAGGTCGGAGATGGAGACCAGGCTCGGACGCAGCGCCGAGGCCGAAATCGTGCACTGGCTCAAGGATGAGTTCGATGTCGACGACGGCTCAGCCACGACCATATTGAACTACTTCAAGGAACAGAGGGTGGTCGCGAAGATCCCGACCGACGAACGCCTGATCATCGAGGGATATGTGGACGCCTCTGGGAACAAGAGCGCGATATTCCATTTCCCGTTCGGAAGGCGAGTCAACGACGCCCTCAGCAGGGCGTATGCCTCGATACTGTCCAGCAGGCTCAAGAGCAACGTCACGGTCTCGGTCACCGACGACAGCTTCATGTTGACGGCCCCTCGCAGCTTCAGGCTCGAGGACATCGGGGGCATGTTGGGCGCCTCGGACCTCGAGAGGGTGCTCAGGAACGCCGTGCGCGGCTCGGAGCTGTTCAACCAGAGGTTCAGACACACTGCCACACGCAGCTTCATGGTGCTCAGGAACTACAAGGGCAAGGAGCTCTCGGTCGCGAGGCAGCAGCTTCGGTCCAGCAGGCTGTTGGACGCACTCCACGAGATCGAGGATTTCCCCGTTATGTCCGAGACCTATGTGGAGATCCTTACCGAGGTCATGGACCTCGAGCACGCCCAGGAAGTCCTGGCAAGCATCGAGTCGGGTGCCAGACAAGTCGAGTATCTCCCGTTCTCGGGCGTCCCATCCCCATTCGCTCACAACGTCATCCTGGTCGGCGTCTCCGACATAGTCCTCATGGAGGACAGGTCGATGCTCCTAAGGGAGCTTCACAGGAAGGTCCTGGCCAGGGTCCTCGGCGAGGAGGCCGTGTCCGAGTATCAGTTCGACACGGATGAGGTGGAGGAGTACTTCGCGGCCAAGTTCCCCCGGATAGAGTCGAAACAGGACATCCTCGAGGCCCTCGGCCTGGTCGGCCCGATGAGCCTCTTCCGGGAGAAAGGGGAGAGCATCTTCTCTCATTCCTCGCAGCCTTTCGACAGGCTCCGCACCTGGGCCTCCGAACTGCTCCGGGAGGGTAAGGTGCGTTCAGTTTGGATCACCGAGGACGCATACGTCCGGGCCGAAGACCATCCGCTGTACGTGTCCCTTCACCGTCGCCAGCCCCCTCTGGAGAAGGCCGAAGAATCGATCCTGAATGCGCTGGAGGACGAAGGAGGCCAGAGCCAACAGGAGTTGATGGAATCACTCAAGCTCTCAAGGGAGGAGGTCAGGGAGTCCGTCAGGAGGCTCGAGCTCTGGAACCAGATATACCGCTCCGAATTGAGAGGTGAGACGTACCACTACTCAGTCGCCCCCAGAGAAGAACGTCCCCGCCGGAAATGCCTCGAGGAGGCAGTCGTCAGCCACGTCGCCTATCACGCGCCAATCACGGTGGAAGACGTCGCATACGAGGTCGGGATATCCGAACAGGAGGCCGAGGAAGCCCTGCGCGAGCTCGCCATGAGCGAGGTTGTGGTTTCCGGCAGGTTCGTCGTGGGCGAGCAGCTCCAGTACATGCTGGCGCGTGACTACCTGCGCCTCAAGTCGGGCGGCGAGCCCGTATACGACCGGGAGACCGTCAGGGCGTTCAGCGAAGCCAAGCAGTTCTCGAAGGTCTCCTCGGTCCGTGAGTTCTTCGAGAAGTTCGGCGAGGCGGGGATGATCTACGACATCTTCCAGCGTGTCGAGCAGTTCGACATGGAGGAGTTCGGGGAGCTCAGGAAGAAGGGCGAGATCCTCCTGGGCAGGTTCGTAAGGGGAAGGCTCCGCTACGTGCTCTCCGAGGACGCCCCATACTACCTCGGCGTCTATCGAAAGGACAAGCTCGACAAGTACGAGGCGGAGATCTACCGCGCGCTCGAGAAGATGGGCTCGGGCACATACCAGGAGATCGCTGAAGCTTCAGGTCTCCCGCAGGACATCGTGCGGGAGCATTTCGACACCCTGGACAGGAAGGGCCTTCTGCTGCGCCAATACGACGAGGCGGAGTCGTGGAGCTCGAGGAACGTCTACGCGCTCTGCGAGATAGAGCCGGAGCAGGGAGACCCTTATTCCCGCATCGTGAAGAGATATCTGAGGGGTTACGGGCCGGTGACGGCGATGCAGGCCGCGTCCTATCTGGACGTCGAGCCGGATGAGGCCAGGTCCCTTCTGCTCAAGGTCGGCGCGAAGGTGATAACCGTCGGCCTGGAGCGGACTGAGATGTACCTGCTGCCAGAGGAGGTGCGCGAGCTCGACAGGCCGCAGGTTCAGGACGAAAAGCTCAGGATCCTATCACTGTACGATTCCTTCCTGAGCGACAAGTGGACCGAGATAACATCGAGGTTCGGGGAGGGGTGGTTCTTCCCTGTTGTCAAGAACGGGAAGGTCGTCGGGATGATCGAGAAGTGGCTCCTGGCGGGTTCTGTGGAGGTCAGGGAGATATTCCTGGATTCCAGCGAGCACCTGGGGCAACTGATCGAGGCGTTCGACGACATGATGCCGTTCTACAACGCCCTCGGCGTGGAGATCCTCCGAGTTACGAGGGTACTGGGTTCCGACGTCACGGACCTGCGGGAAGAAGTGAAGGAGGAGTTCATCAGACGGGGGTTCGCGGAATCGAACGGGATGCTCGTCAAGGGCAACCTCACTCTGCCCTGCTTCGAGCAGGAGGACCTGCTCGCGGTGACCTTCTCGATGCAGAACCTTCAAGAGGGCGCCAAGCTCCGTGGCATGGACGAGGCCCTCCAGGCATATGGCGGACTCCGGTCCAACGCGGAGGCGCTGTTGCGGGTCCAGAAGTTCGAGTCGCTGGCCAGGATGCACAAGCGGGGCGCAGTGATACGGGGGCATCTCATCCCCGACAGGATCGGGTACTGCAGGATGGAGGAGGCGAGCCTCTACAGGTCCGCCAGGGCCGCGGAGACGACCGCGGACGAGAAGCTGGTGCTTCGCATCATCAAGGACCAGCAGCCTGTCAAGAGGGACCGTCTGCTCGATTTGTCGCCCCTTGGAAGGACGGATACGATGGACGCCGCGAAGTCCCTCTACCAGGCCTCCAGGGCGTACTTCGATTCCACGCTCTCATACGTCGGAACCAGGAGACAGAACACTTCGCGCGACTCCGCATGGGCTCGGGTCGTCAAGCGGCTGTTCGAGAACTACGGAGTCATGAACGCTGAGTCCCTCAGCACTCTCCTCGGTCACGAGGTCTCCATGCGGGAGCTGCGGAAGGTCTTGCGAAGGCTCGAGAGGGAAGGGTTCCTCGTGAAGGGGTTCATGTTGAAGGGCTCGGGCACGCTGTTCTGGGCGAGCGGGGAGGCCTTCTCGAGACTGGGCAAGGCGGAGTTCTCCGGGGAAGTGATACTCTCCCCTGAGGACAACCTCACTCAGTTCCTCAGGGCGGCATATCGGGACGTCCTGCCGGAGACCGGAAGGCATGCCATCTTCCGCGGGGTGCACACCATAGGCTCGTTCCACGGCAAGGTCAGGGAGGGCAGGCTGGAGGTGAGCGACCTGTCGGGCGTGCCAGAGTGCGAGGAGATAATCTCGAAGTACGCCAAGCTGCTCGGGCTCGCCGTGCAGGAGCGGGAGGAAGGCAGGCTCTCCGACTGGGAGATCACCGAGTTCTATCACAAGACGCACCCGGGCGCTGCCAGGTGAACTCTACCGTCGCGAAAACGCGCATGCCGCATCTGCCGCTCTGACTCTCTCATTGAAGTAGAGGTACTCCTGTGCATAGCCTGCATACTCCCCGAACCGCTCGCTCGCGAAAGCCCTCAGCTTCCTGTAAGACCCTTTCTGATGGTACAATCGTCCGAGCGCCCTCTCTATCCAGACGTCGATCGGGAAAGATTCAGTCTTGCCGAACCCGAACAATGAAACGCAGTCCGCGACCTTGTCGCCCACCCCCGGGAGCTTGGTGAGTTCCTCTCTCAGTTCTTCGTACGGTAGTCTTCCGAGTTCGGCGATGCCGGTCCTCTCAATCGCCCTGCACGCTTCATGCACGTACTTGGCGCGGTATCCAAGGCCGCAGCGCTGCAGGTCCGCCAGACTCGCCCTTCCGAGCTCTTCGATCGTCGGGAATGAATGCAAACCATCTGAGATTCGGTCGCCGAAGCCGACAGCGAGCGCGTCGACCATCTTGGTTATCCTTGGTATGTTGGCGTAGGTCGCCAGCATGTAGCTGACCAGGCATTCCCATTCGTCCATCTTGACGATGCGGAGGCCTTTGAACTGAGCGACGCCTCCCGCGAGCACAGGGTCGCGGCCGAGGCGACGCTGAATCCTCCTCACATCGTCAGTCGCCCTGAAGAAGTCGTGAACGAGCGGCTTCGCGCCCCTCCGACCAGGTGTCGCCTCGACGAGGCATCCTCCAGGGTCATTCCTGATGGTCACCACCTGGTCCGAGAGCACGCCCCGCCAGGAGCCGTCGTTTCGCCTCCTCCATCGAAAGACCTGGCCGCACCCGAGGGTTAGGTCGAGGTCCAGCGGGCGGACATCCAGTCTGAAACGCATCAGATACCAGCCATTGGCGAAGTCACCGTTTGTAGCCTATCATGCGGAGGAACGCCTTCCTGTCCTCGACTTCCTTCGGGCCCTCGATCCCCTTTGGCCTCTCACCGTCGATGACGCCCAGTATACCGCGCCCGCGCGCGTTTTCCGCCACGACCACATCGACTGGGTTTGCGGTGGCGCAGAATATCGTGCAGACCTCCTGCACGTCCTTGATCCTGTTGAGCACGTTGATCGGATAGGCGTTCAGAAGGACGATCACGAAGGAATGGCCAGCGCCAATCCTTGACGCGTTCTCCGCCGCGACCTTCTTGAGCCCTTCGTCATTCCCCTCCACTCTGACAAGACAAGGGCCTGAGGCCTCGCAGAACGCGATCCCGAACTTGGCTCCTGGGACGGTCCCCACTATCGCCTCGTAGAGGTCCTCGGCGCTCTTGATGAAGTGAGTCTGACCGATGATCACGTTAGCGTTCTCGGGCATCTCGACCTTGACGGTCTTCAGTTCCATCTCTGCCTCCCCGCACGTGTCAACGACTATCCTGCCGAAAAAAGTTTCTTCAACTCCGACTCCTGCTGACCTCTAATCACTGGCAGTTAGTTATCAAGCTCAGAAATCAAAACGATTAACTATTTATCCAGGCATATCGTAAACCGGATTCAGCGCCGTAAAGGAGGCCCTTCTGGTTGCCAGCTTCTAGCGGGGACAAGCTCTGTCCTATATGCGATTCCCCCCTCCAACCAGGTTCGAAGAAATGCTCGTTTTGTGGCACGGACCTGTCAATATTCGATATGGAGATCGAGGAGCCCAAGAAGCCACAGCCAGCGCCTGCCTCTCCACCTCCACAGAAGGTATCTCTCGAGGCCAGGGTTCAGGAAGTGCTTTCCCGGCCTCCCGCTCAGGAGAAGCCGGCGGTGAGGGAGCAGCCACCGCCACCCGCGGCGGCACCCAAGCCAGAGCCTCGCCCCTCAATCGTCCGAGAGGTGCGCGAAGCTCCCCCGCCTCGCCCTGAACCGAAGCCAGCCCCTCCGCCGGAACCGGTATCACAGCCAGAGCCAGTCGTGGAGGAGGAGGCTGCAGAGTACTTCGAGTGTCCTCAGTGCGGGTCGAGTGTGGAGAACGCCGCGACTTCATGTCCTAAGTGTGGCGTGCTCTTCGCTGAAGAGGGCGCCGATATGTTCCAGTGCCCCGCCTGCAACACGCTCGTGAGCGTCGACGCGCAGTCATGTCCCGGTTGTGGCGCGATGTTCGTCGAGGCAGAGGAAGCCCCAGAGGCCGAGCCAGAGGCGCCGGCACCAGCACCTTCGCCGCCTCCCAAGAAACCGGCAATCGAGGAGCCGGTCGCGGAGGTCAAACCCACTCCAGAGGAGGAGAAACCCGCTCCTGAGCCTGAGAAGAAGGGACTCTTTGGCAGGCTCAAGTGGAAGAAGGAGACGCCCGAGCCAGTTGTCGAGAAGCCCGCGGTCAAGGAAGCCCCTCCGAAACCTGCTCCTCCTCCGAAGAAGGCTCCTGAAGTCCAGATTAGAGAGGCGGAACCGGCGAAGCCCACCGTCGCAGCCCCGCCCACGTCAGCAGCCGCGCCCGCTCCCGCTCCAAGGCGGCCACCGCCCGCTCCGACTCCCTCCGGTCCTGTGGTCAAGGATAAGGGAAGGGATCTCGCGAGGATGGTCGCCGAGATGAAACCCCTCCTAGCGCTCGCCCGCGAGAAGGAGGTGGACATCGGGGAGAGCAAGACTCTCATCGATGACGCCGCCGTTGCGGGCAGGGAGAGGCAGATCGACAAGGCTATAGAGCTGGTGCAGAACGCAAGGACAATACTCCTGACGAAGATCGACTCTCATCTCGCAGGCCTCATCACTCGGCTCAACGACGAGATCAAGGTGGCGAGGGAGTTCGGCGGGGACATATCGCGCGCGACCACGTACATACAGGAGGTCGCGAGGGCCAGGTCTTCCGGAGATGTCGAGGCGGCCTACGTCTATATTGACAAGATCGAGAAGGAGATGCAGCCGATAACCGGCCGGTATAATGATTCAAGGAAGAAGATCACCTCGCTCAAACAGTTCATTGCTGACTGCGAGATCTTCATCGTCGATACCAGGGAGGCTCGGAAGCTGCTACTCGAGGCCAACAGGGCCTTCGAGGCGAAGGACTTCGACAAGGTCGATTCGGTGGTTAAGACGGCCAACGAGAGCCTCTACAAGAACATACCAGCGCGGATGAACGAGGAAATGAAGAAGGCCAAGGACGAGCTCCTCGAGGCAAAGGTGAGGAACGTCAATATCACACCTATGCTCACCGTCCTCAAGTCCGCGACCAACCTGATGAAATCAGGGGACTACGGGCAGGCCATCAAGGAGATGCGCGAGTTCAAGGACATGCTGAAGAAGCCATAGTCATGATTCTGCGGCGCCGGCGAACGAACCTCTCAGGTGAGGTTCAGGACCTCCATCTCTCGCTCCAGGATGGAGACCTCCTGCGGCTTCAGGGTCTCTGGGCTGACGGAAATCGCCAGTATTGCAGTGGACTCGGATATTTCGTCGATCAGGCTCCTTAGGAACCTGAGGACGGCCTCGAAGTTCGTGCTGCTGATGAGGTACTGAATGCCGTCCAAGACGACCATCCCGTTGTCCTCCTTCTCGATGAACTCCCCGATCGTGTGTATGATCATCTCGAGCGACGGGGGCACTGTCTTCTCCTGAGAGCTGTCCTTGTCTGTCAGCCAGAGTATCTCAGGCGCGACCTTGAACTCGTCCCGTATTCTCTTGGGGTTCATCCTCGTGATGACAAGGCCGGAGTAGCCTTCGTCCATCTTCCTTGCCAGGAGCACGTTGCTGTACATGGGCCTCTCCTCTTCGACGAGGTAGCAGTGTCCGGCGGTCGCCTTGACCTCCTTCATGATTTCCTTCCTCGTCTCCTGGACCGGGGCGAGGGGCTTGAGTATGTCCGAGATGAGATTGAGGTCTATGTCCAGCTTCATGATCGACGAGAACGCGATGATCTTTGTAATCGCGCTCTCCAGCTCCCTCACATTGGTCGACACGCGTTCTGCGATGTAGGCCAGGATGTCGTCGCTCAGCTTGAGGTTCTTCTCCTGGGCCTTCAGCCTGAGTATCTTTATGCGGGTCTCCATGTCCGGAGGCTGGAGGTCCGTCGTGAGCCCCATCAGTATCCTCGAGTTCAGCCGGTCGCTGAACGCAGGTATCTGAGCGGGCAGCCGGTCGCTCGTGAGGACCACCTGTTTCTTCGAGTCAATGAGCTTGTCGATGATGTGGGCCATCTCCACCTGGGCCTCCTCACTTGCGGCTAGGAACTGCATGTCGTCCACGAGCAGAAGGTCCGCCGCCCTGAAGTCCTCCCTGATCTTGAGCCTCGACTGCTCGTCCTGGGCGTGGCCGATCGCCTCCACGAACCTGTCCGCCGGGACATATGCGACCTTCGCGCCCTTGCTCTTGGATTTGATGTGATTTCCAATCGCTGACAGGAGGTGCGTCTTGCCGAGCCCTGAACCTCCGAAGATCAGCAGCGGATTGTAGGTCTTGCTCGGGTTCTCCGCCACCGCCGCTGCGGCGGCCGCAGGGAACTTGGAGCCAGCGCCCACCACGAAGTTGTCGAACTTCATGTCAGCTGGAAGCGGTCGAGTGAACTCGGGGGCGACAGTCTCCGCGGCCGAGCACTTGGGGCATCGTCCGTCCCCGTTCATCAGCCCCCCGCACTTCGGGCAGGTCTTCTCAACCGGTTCCTCGGTCGATGTCTGGTATCTTAGGATGAGGTCATAGACGTCTGCGGACTTCTCCTCGCGCTTCTTCTTCTCCATCTCCTGCTTGATGGACTCCTCGTCCGCCTTGCGCCTCTGTATCTTGCGCTTGATCTTCTCTTGCAGGAACTCGATGTCGGTCTCTATCTCCGCTATCTTCGATCTGTCATCCAGCTTGGCGCGGATCTCATCGATCTCCTTCTCATGGCCCATGACCGGGAAGTTGTTCAGGACCACCTCGAACTGCTTGAGGCGCTGCGCGTCCTGCTCGAATGCTGAGAGCTCCTTGTTCAGGGTCTGGGGCCCGTCCTCCATGGCCTCCTCGAGCGTGTCCACCTTGAACCCTTTCCGGCGCCAGGCCTCGATGATCTCGCGCTGGCCGTTGACGGCGTCCTCCTCGGGCTCAGGTTCTGGCTTCGCTTCCTTTGTCTTCAAGGTCCTTGTGGGCAGAGGCGTTTCTGCGATCCTCGCGTCCGGGAACCTTCTCTCGAACTCCTCTGTCGAGACCCTGCTGTGGAGCTCGATCACGGCACCTCGGTCCTGGGAGTCCTCGAGTATGAACCTGAGGGATTTCTCGCCCGTGTAGATTCGGCGCAGTTCCCTAGGCTTGGACTTCTCGAACTCGTAGACCGCCATGACGGGGATGCCCTGCTCGATCACGAGGTAGCCGACCGAGCTCATGATCTCCTTCTCCAGAGTGACTCGAACGTAACCCGTGAAGCTGTACTGCTTGAGATCGTTCAGGATGCCCTTGAGGGAATCCGTCCCGCCCTTGGCAGTTCTAACGATAATGCCCTCTGGGATGCGAAGGTCGGTGACCATTGGGGGGTCCCTTAAAAGATAAATGCCGCCGACCCCTTAAAAACCCTCTCGCAATGGATATCAACTCTGGTAGCGAGCCATCTGATAGGTCAGATGTGAAAAGCCTTAACTAGAAAGAGCCTCTTCCCAACATCCCTGATGCCACTGTAGCTCAGCGGTTGCGCCTTCCGTCAGGAAGGCGCCGCTAGAGAGCGGCGGTTTCGTAAACCGCAGGCCGGGGGTTCAATACCCTCCAGTGGCTCCACAGATTTCTCTTCTTGCTTGACACTGGGTAATGCTCATATCCTCTCGACACGATGGCCCACCGATGATTGGGGAGACCGTAGCCTACGTCGAGCATATCAAGTGCCCTTCATGCGGCCTTGAATCTCCAGGATACCTGCAGGTCGTGGGCGGAGGAAAAGGCGTCGCAGCATGCCCTAGATGCGGCTCAACGATAACCCAGGCGCTGCCCCCGGGTTACGTGTCTCAGATCCCGCCGAGCGACTACCACTCCCCGGTGCACCCGCACGTTCACGTCTCCCACTATCCCGGGCTCTACAACCAGCCCAAGCATGCTCCAAGGCTCGACCTGACGGACCTCGTCAGGATATTCGTGTCTCCTACGAAGGCGTTCGCCTCCCTATACCTGACCACCAACCTAGAACGCGCCCTCGCGCTCGTCGTGCTGTTCTCGGTCATATCCGCGTCGGCGAGCACCCTATTCACGCTCGACATGCGCGATGTCCTCGGATACTCTGCCATGGACGCTTTCGAGTCTTCCCTTCAGATATTCGCAACCTGGGCTGTGTCCATGCTCGCGTTCCTTCTGTTCGGCCTCTCGGCCGCCACGATAGCGAAGAACTTCTTCGGCGGCAGGGGGGAGCGGAGCTCCACGATGACTCTCGTGGGATACTGCTTCCCGGCGTATGTCGCGCTGAGCATCGTGTTCCTGCTGATATTCAGGGTGGGATTCGCGGGCCTCGATTTCACATCCATCGATGACTGGACATCCAGTGAACTTGACCAGTCGATAATCGCGGGCACGATACTCTTCATCGCCGTGCTGATAGGGCTGATCTGGCTTCTGGTTGTCACGAGCCGGGCCATAAGCGTCGCCAACGACATATCGTTCAGCGAGGCTGCACTCACCGCTGTGCTTTCTACGATAGTCGCTGCCGTGGTCTACGTCGTGGTGCACATGATCGTTCGTCTGCCGCTCGGCCTTTGGCTCTGACCTGCCCTTCGTCGAGCATCTCGTCAACCATCTTCATGGCGCACAGATCCCCGCACATCGAACACGTCTCGGGCGTCTGCGGCTTCCTGCCGGCCCTGAATCTCTTGGCCCTCTCCGGGTCGAGCGACAGCTCGTACATCCTCTTCCAGTCGAAGGCCTTCCTGGCCTTGGACATCTCCCTGTCCCACTCGTGGCCTCTCCCTCTCGCCAGGTCGGCTGCGTGCGCGGCGATCCTGCTCGCAATGACGCCTTCCTTGACGTCCTCGACGGTCGGGAGCGACAGGTGTTCCGAAGGCGTCACATAGCATAGGAAGTCAGCTCCGAAGTAAGCGGCAAGCGCTCCGCCGATGGCGCCCGTGATGTGATCGTAGCCCGCACCAACATCGGTCACGAGTGGCCCAAGAACGTAGAAAGGCGCTCCACGGCAGACCGCCTTCTCGATCCTCACGTTCGCCTCGATCTGGTTGAGCGGAACGTGCCCTGGCCCCTCGACCATGGCCTGAACGCCTGCCTTGCGCGCGCGTTCGACCAGCTTGCCCAGGATCATGAGCTCGTGGAACTGTGGGACGTCACTGGCATCGGCGATGCTTCCTGGCCTCAGGCCGTCCCCGAGGCTCAGGGCGAACTGATGCTCTCTTGCCAGTTCGAGCAGGTAGTCGTACTCCTTGAACAGGGGGTTCTCAAGGTCGTTGTGCCTCATCCAGGCGATGAGCATCGCCCCTCCCCTGGACACGACTCCAGTGAGCCTCTTGTGTTTCCTCAGGGAGGATGCGCTCGCCTTCGTCACGCCGCAGTGGACGGTCATGAAATCCACGCCGTCGCGCGCGTGGTCCTCGATGGTCTTGAAGAGGTCGTCTGCCGACATGGCCCCGACGCCGCCCTTCCTGGATGTCCTGCATGCGGCCTCGTATATGGGGACCGTCCCCACGGGGACGGAGCTAACACGGATGACCTTCTTCCTGATTTCCCTGATGTTGCCACCGGTGCTCAGATCCATCACGGCATCTGCGCCGTATCGAATGGCCACCCTGACCTTCTCGATCTCCTCGTCTATGTCGATGTAGTCCCTGGAGGTCCCGATATTGGCGTTGACCTTCACCCTCATCCCCTCGCCTATGGCGCACGGCCTCAGCCCCTTGTGCCGCGGGTTTGAAGGAATTACGACCAATCCTTTCCTCACGAGTCTCTGGAGGATAGCTGGCTCTATTCTCTCAGCTTTCGAGGCCCCCTTGATTTCCTGTGGAAAAGACCCTCCAGCCCTGCCCTTCATCGTGTGTCGGGCCTAATGAGCACGTCCTCGGTATAAAGGCTTTGATTCACGTCATCGCCTGGCTCCGAGGCCAGCTCGCAATCTTCGGTTTCTTCGACACTGTCTCAGACCACGGACGATCCTCGGTCTCGAGCCTCATCCGGAGCCTCCGAAAACCGTGTCAGAGACCCCCTCGGCAGATGCCGATATTTCCCGTGGAATCCTGGCGGTAAATTCGACGATATCTTCCATAGGAAATGGAGGGGGGTTTTTGCATGCAGCCAGACGGTATTCTGAAAGCATTTATATACGCGCATTCCATTGATGAATTCAGAGGCCGAAAAAAGCGCCGAAAATTCGGATGGGATGCGTTCGGAAATTATCGGTGTTTGAGCCTGGGTCATAGGGGTAGCAATCTCATGGAAGACAGCACATATGATGCAGAGAGAATCCAAGTTTTGGAGGGCCTAGAGGCCGTCCGAAAGCGCCCTAGCATGTACATCGGGAGCACGGACTTCCACGGCCTTCACCACCTCGTCTACGAGGTGGTCGACAACAGCATCGACGAGGCGATGGCCGGTTTCTGCACGAGCATCTCAGTCGTCATGAACGCCGACGGGAGCGTGACCGTCGAGGATGACGGAAGAGGCATCCCGATCGGGATGCACAAGAAGTACAAGCAGGACGCGCTGGAGCTCGTCCTGACCAAGCTACACTCAGGAGGCAAGTTCGACCGGAAGACCTACAAGGTGTCCGGGGGCCTTCACGGGGTTGGCCTGAGCGTCGTCAACGCTCTCTCAGAGTGGCTCGAGGTCCGTGTCAAGAGACAGGGCAAGGTGCATTTCCAGAGATACGAGCGCGGCGTGCCCGCGTCACCGATCAAGATCGAGGGCGAATCCCAGACAAACGGGACAATAGTCCGCTTCAAACCGGACAGCCAGATATTCGAGAGCACTGAGTTCAACTACGAGACACTTTCTGGCAGGATGCGCGAGTTCGCCTTCCTCAACAAAGGCCTGAAGGTCTCCATCACGAACTCCAAGACCAACGAGTCGAACACTTACAGGTTCGACGGCGGTATCCAAGAGTATGTCCAGTTCATCAACCGCAGCAAGACCTGCCTCCATGAGAAGCCGATATACGTGAACATGGAGAAGGACGGCATAGCGATAGAGATAGGGATGCAGTACACGGACAGCTACGCCGAGAGCATCTACACTTTCGCGAACAACATCAACACGACCGAGGGCGGCACCCACCTGGTCGGCTTCAGGGCCGCCCTCACCAAGACGATCAACGACTACGCCAAACAGAACCAGTTCCTGAAGGGCAATGGCGACTCCCTGAGCGGAGAGGACGTCCGCGAGGGCCTCACCGCTGTGCTCAGCGTGAAGCTCCCGGAGCCGCAGTTCGAGGGCCAGACGAAGACCAAACTCGGGAACAGCGACATGCGCGGCATAGTCGAATCCGCGGTCTCGGAGAAGCTCTACGAGTACCTCGAGGAGAACCCGAAGGTGGCCCAGGCGTGCATAAGCAAGGCGATACTCGCCTCACAGGCGAGGGAGGCCGCACGGAAGGCGCGGGAGCTGACCCGGAGGAAAGGGCTGCTGGACGTAGGCAACCTGCCAGGCAAGCTCTCGGACTGCTCGGAGAAGGACCCGACCAAGTGCGAGCTCTTCCTGGTCGAGGGAGACTCCGCAGGCGGCAGCGCGAAGCAGGCAAGGGACAGGACGTTCCAGGCCGTGCTGCCGCTCAGAGGCAAGATACTCAACGTCGAGAAGGCCAGGCTCGACAGGATGCTCAAGAATGCCGAGATACGGACCATCATCACGGCCCTGGGAACCGGGATCGAGCAGGAGATGGACGTCGACAGGGCCAGATACCACAGGGTATGCATCATGACCGATGGCGATGTCGACGGGGCGCACATACGCACCCTGCTTCTCACTTTCTTCTTCAGGTACATGCGACCGATGATAGACCGCGGATACATCTACATCGCCCAGCCGCCGCTCTACAGGATCAAGAAGGGCAAGACGGAGAGGTACCTCTACTCGGACAGGGAACTCTCGGACGCCGTGCAGGAGCTTGGTGAGGGTGCGGACGTACAGAGGTACAAGGGCCTGGGCGAGATGAACGCCGATCAGCTCAGGGTCACGACCATGGACATGAAGTCGAGGATCCTGAAGCGGGTCACCGTCGAGGACGGGGTCGAGGCAGACCAGCTCTTCACGGTTCTGATGGGCGATGCTGTCGAGCCTCGCAGGAACTACATCCAGGACCACGCGAAGGAAGTCGAGTTCCTAGATGTGTAGGTGAGGTCAGATGGACGACGTACCCCAGGAACAGCAACAGGTGGCGGCCCGTCTGGTCCAGAGGCCCATTGAGACCGAGATGAAGAAGTCGTACATCGACTACGCCATGAGCGTCATCGTCGGCAGGGCCCTGCCTGACGTGTACGACGGCCTCAAGCCGGTCCACCGCAGGATCCTCTTCGCGATGAACGAGATGGGCCTCGCGCACAACAAGGCCCACAAGAAGTCTGCGAGGGTCGTCGGTGAGGTCCTGGGCAAGTACCATCCCCACGGCGACGTCGCGATCTACGACACGCTCGTCAGGATGGCCCAGGAGTTCTCGATGCGCTACACGCTCGTGGACGGCCAGGGCAACTTCGGGAGCGTGGACGGGGACTCAGCGGCCGCGATGAGGTACACCGAATGCCGGCTGTCGTCGATCGCTGCTGAGATGCTCAAGGACGTCGACGAGGACACTGTAGACTTCGCCCCCAACTTCGACGGCACGCTCAAGGAGCCTCTGGTGCTCCCGGCGAAGCTGCCGAACCTTCTCGTGAACGGCTCCCAGGGCATCGCGGTCGGCATGGCCACGAACATGCCGCCTCACAACCTGGGGGAGGTCGTCGACGCGGTCGCGCTCATGATCGACCGGCAGATCGACGGAAGGGACGCGGACCTGAAGGACCTGATGGAGGTCATCAAGGGCCCGGACTTCCCGACAGGTGGCGTGATATACGGGGCCCAGGGCATAGTGGAGGCCTACGCTTCCGGCAAGGGAAGGATCAGGGTCAGGGCGAAGCACACGGTGGAGCACGACGAGGACTCCGGCCGGGCCGTCATAATCGTCACCGAGATACCCTACATGGTCAACAAGTCGACCCTCCTCGAGGAGATCGCCGATCATGTCAAGACGAAGAGCATCGAAGGGGTCTCCGACCTCAGGGACGAATCCGACAAGGAGGGCATGAGGATCGTAATCGAGCTGAAGAAGGACGCCATCGAGGACGTCGTCCTGAACCAGCTCTTCGCGCACTCGCAGCTCCAAACCACCTTCGGGATAAACAACCTGGCACTGGTCAACAACCAGCCTCGGGTCCTGTCGCTCAAGGAGATGCTCGACTACTACATCGAGCACAGGTTCGATGTCGTCAAGAGGCGCACCGAGTACAGGCTCAGACAGGCCGAGAAGCGGGCCCACATACTCGCGGGGCTAATGATAGCCTTGGACCATCTCGACGACGTCATCAAGCTCATCAGGAAGGCCAAGACGAGAGATGAGGCCAGGAACGGCCTCATGGCCAAGTACCTTCTCTCGGAGGAGCAGTCCAAGGCCATCCTGGAGATGCAGCTCCAGAGGCTCACTGGCATGGAGATGCAGGCGGTCAGGGACGAGGCCGAGGCCACCAAGAGGACCATAGACGAGCTCAGGGCCATCCTGAAGGACGAGAAGAAGATCCTGGGCATCATCAAGTCCGAGGCCCTCGAGGTCAAGGAGCAGTTCGGGGACAAGAGGCGGACCGCGATCGAGGCCGGCGGGGAGGACCTGGACATCGAGGACCTCATACCGGTCGAGGATGTGGTCATCATGGTCAGCGAGACGGGCTACATAAAGCGCCTCCCGCTGGACACATACGAGTCGCAGCACAGGGGCGGCATCGGCCTGATGGGCATGGAGACCAAGGAGGAGGACGTCGTCGTCGA
Organism: Thermoplasmata archaeon; assembly: GCA_025457815.1. Classification (GTDB taxonomy): domain Archaea; phylum Thermoplasmatota; class Thermoplasmata; order UBA10834; family UBA10834; genus COMBO-56-21. The sequence continues at coordinate 4,246 of JALOTQ010000007.1, read as the reverse complement.
CCTCTTCGTCACCTGCTCCCACGACTACGTCATGTACATCACGAACAAGGGCCGCGTCTACTGGCTCAAGGCGTACAAGATACCGGTCGCGGGCAGGCACGCGAAAGGCAAGCCGATCGTCAACCTCCTGGAGCAGCTCGAGGACGGCGAGATGGTCGTGAACACGATACCCGTGAAGCACTTCACGGACGACCACTACCTTGTCTTCGCGACGACCAGGGGCACCATCAAGAAGACGCAGCTCTCGTCGTACTCCCACATACGCCAGAGCGGCATAATCGCAATCAGGCTCGACGAGGCCGACTCGGTCGTGGACACCGCGATCACGGACGGCTCCAAGGAGATCATACTCGCCACCAAGAAGGGCCTCGCGGCGAGGTTCACGGAGGCGGATGTCAGGCCGACTGGCAGGGCGACCTACGGTGTTCGCGGCATCAGGCTGCAGAAGGGCGACGAGGTCGTCAGCATGGCCGTCGTGGACCCGAAGGACCAGCTGCTGACGGTCACCGAGAACGGCTACGGGAAGCGGTCCCTGGTCGAGGACTACAGGAAGATCCGCAGGGGCGGCAAGGGCGTCATCACGATCAAGACAGGCGGCAGGAACGGGGATGTCATCACCGCCAAGATGGTCAAAGACGACGACGAGCTCATAGTCACGAGCGTCAACGGCATGGTCATCCGGATGCCCGTGCAGGGCATCAGCGTCCTCGGAAGGGCCACCATGGGCGTCAGACTCATGAAACTCAGGGAGGAGGACAAGGTCACCGCGGTGGCGCGGCTCCTAGGGGCGGCCGAGGAGGAGCGGGTCGTCGAGGCCGGCAGGACCATCACTAGCTGCCCCGCCCCGAACGGGGACGCCGTGGACGAAGATGAAGAAGAGCCAGACGAGGACGAGAAAGGCCCAGAGGACGATTCCGGGGACGAGGAAGAGTAGGCGATTCCTTCCCATCTGGCCTGCGATTTCAGGATTGATAACGAGTCGGAAAGGTTTAATAGACAACATACCATTGAAAAGCCCGGAAGCAAATACAAGCTCCTTCCCCCCAAGGAGGTTCCAGCTTTGTTCAAGGATTCCGTTCCGGGCTTAGAGAAGGTCTTCAAGAACGACGTCGATAGGCCCAAAGTCATCCTGGTCACGGGCCCTCCAGGCTCGATGAAGACGACCTTCTGTTACTCAGTGATGTCCCAGTACCTGCGGGACAAGAACGAGTTCGGGCTGTACGCCACACTCGAGGAGACCGTCGACAGCCACCTCAAGAACATGGAGAGCGTCGGCGCGAAGCTATCGATGAAGATGCAGATATCGGACCTGACGGACCTCAGGGAGGTCGACCAGATCGACGAGGTCATTGGCGAGGATGCGCAGACGGACTACGTGCTCTTCATAGAGAAGATGATACAGCGGTTCAGGAAGACGCACGGGGACAAGTTCTCGATATTCGTGCTCGACTCGCTCGGCGCGCTCTACTCCCTCATGGAGAACGTATCCGACATGAGGAAGAAGATGTTCTATTTCTTCAAGATGCTCAGGGACAACAACCTGATCTGCTTCATCATAATGGAGCGCTCTCTCTCGGGCGAGTCACAGCTGCTCGGGAACGAGGGCTTCCTGGCCGACGGCATACTGCTGCTCGGCCTGGACAGACAGCGCGGAAAGCTGATGCGGTTCCTCCAGGTCGAGAAGATGAGGGCCGCGGAGCACAGCATGGAAAGGCACGCGATAGAGGTGGGCAAGAACGGCATCCAGGTGCTGGGCCCGCTGCTCAGCGCGCCGTGAGGCACACTTCGAGGCGCGTATCAAAACCTTGTTGTAGTGCATCTGTGAATATGAGTACAACTCCCCCGGGGAATGAAGAATGCCAGACGACCAATCGATCGAGTCGATTCTCAGCGACTACATAAAGAAGCTGCGAGAGCAGGAAGCCGACATCAGGAAGAGGGACCTCGACCTCAAGTCAGACCGCGAGGCCTTCCAGAAGCAGAAGAACGAGCTCACCGGGCTCGAGCAGCGCCTTCGCGAGAAGGAGGACGCCCTCAGACAGAAGGAATCGTCCGTGGACAAGAGGGCCGAGGACCTGAAGAGGCGCGAATCCGAAGTGAGGGACAGGGCCGGCCAGGTCGAAGCCAAGTCCGCCGAGGTGACGAAGCTCGAGGCAAGCGCGAAGGCCGTGATCAACAGCGCCGAGGCGCGGGAGAAGGAAGCCTCGGACAGGCTGAGCGACATCGCCAACCTCCAGGCGGAGGTCACCGAGAAGCGCAAGAAGCTCATCGAGAGGGATGAGGTCCTGAAGAGATCCGAGGAGGAGGTTCAGAGGATCCTTGAGCAGATCACGTCCCGCCGGGACGCGCTGATCGCCCGCGAGAAGTCGCTCGCGGAGGAGGAGGAGTCGACGAGGCGCGACAGGGACAAGCTCTCCGAGGACGCCAGGAGACTCCTGGACAAGCAGAAGGAGCTCGTAGCCAAGGGTGCGGTCGCCCCTCCGAAAGTGGTCGAGAGAAAGGGCGAGGCGGCCCCCGCGAATCTAGGCGAGGACGAGATGCTCTGCCCCAACTGCAGGACGGTCATCAGCAAGGACGCGATCATGTGCTACGCCTGCGGACAGAAGATCCGTGAGGAATCTCAGCCGGAGGCCCAGCCCGAGGCCGCCTCCGCGGAGGAGCCCGCTGAGGACGAGATCGCATGCCCCAACTGCGGCACGATGGTGAGCAAGGAGGCCCTGATGTGCTACGCGTGCGGCGTCAACATCAAGGACGGGTCTGCCAAGGCGGAGTCCAAGGAGGAGCCCGCGGCGGAGGATCCGGAGAAGGCCGCTACGTTGCGAAAACCGCAGATATTCGTGAAGAAGATTGTGAAGAAGAAAACGGTCTAGCCAGACAGTTGGCAAAACCTTCTTCGCAATGAGAATGCGGTGAATAGCTTTTTATATGGCCATACTGCTTACTTCTCAAGCAGTACCCAGACCCCCTGGGTGGGTGAACTTTATGCTAGGCAAAGCTGATAAGCTCGTTGCCAACAGATCTTTGAGTGCTTTGGTGTTTGTGTGCCTGATCCTGTCCGCGTTCGCGGGCATCCTTGTGATGTCTGACTCGACGCCGACAAGGGCTCAGGCCATCGGTGACCTCAACATCGTGGGGACCCGGTATACGATCGAGAACCTGTACCAGCCCGTAGACGGCAACGTCACGGTAGGGGCAGGCGGCGAGCTGTACATCAAGGATGCGACCCTCAGCATCATAAGCAATGATGCACCCGGTCTGCAGCACGTGATAACAGTCAGTGCCGGCGGCAAGCTCACCTTGGACCACGCGACCATCACGACCTACTTGGATCAGATCACGTCGTGGCCGTTCCTGACCCTCACGATTGACGGGACTGGAACCACCATGACCGCTACAAACAACTCCGTGCTGATGTTCCCAGGGGATTTCGTAGTCAGCAATTCCGCGACTGTCAAGATTCATGATACCACGATAACCGCGTTGCCATCCAGCAGCGTTATAGAATTCTATTCCGGGGGCGACCCATTCAAGCTCGACGCTGCGGATGATGGACCATGGATGACTGTGGCGTCAGCGTCTCTTTCTATGTACGATTCTACAGTGGATTCTCTTCCAGAGTTTCCTGCCTTGGATGCCATGGGCGGGAACCTGACACTTACTGGTTCTGCCTGGCTTCTGGCCGTGAATTCCTACATTGGAGTCGACTTTGGACCATTGACCGTCCTAGATGACTGGTACATACACAACACGCTAGATCTTCAGGATCTCTCGCACGCTTACTTGTATGGTACTGAGTTCGAAGCGTATGCAGGATCTCCTGCTGAAAGAGCTCCTGCGATTACCACTTCATCGTCCGGGTCTTTCACAGCGACTCCAGCCACCAAGGGGGCTGCTGATAACACGGGAGAAGTCATTTCTGATCTCGCCTCCGTTGATGGTGCTACCTACCAGGTAACACAGGCTGAGACGATGGAGATTGAAACATGGACTCTGGCTGGGCTTTCAGACAGTCTCCCGGTGAGCTCAGTATCACTCTTGGCGACGTATACAGTTTCGCCGACCTACGCAGGGACTGCCGCATTGCAGTATGCCAGAGAGGGCACTGCCTACGCAGATACGACGATTGTGCCCAAAGTGACAGACCCTGTGGGGACGACCCTGGAGTACGATGTCCCAGTGGCGGCGATTCCGACGGTTGGTGCCGTCAAGAATATGGATGCTCGGTTCGTGAACAACGGGGCAGTCG
>JALOTQ010000053.1 GCA_025457815.1 Thermoplasmata archaeon | reverse complement strand
TCTCGATTACGCCGTCCAGCTTCTTCTGTACGTCCTTCTCAAGTGCCGGTACCTTGTGGTTCGCGAGGATATCCTTCACTTTGTCCCTTGCCCTGTCCCTCATCGACTTCGAGCCATCCTTCGACCACGCATCGTACGAGCGCCTGTCGACGAGGCCTGGCATGAAGAACTCGGTCCTCATGTGGTTGACAGTGTGCCTCTGGGCGAGGAAGTTCTTGCCAGGGCCGACCTTCTCGATGATGTCCAGTGCGAGCGAGTCGTCGTCCGCCCACTCTCCTCTAATGAGCCTGGAGATGGCGCCGACGATCTCGTCGTCGATCACGATCTCCTCGTAGAAGAGACAGCTCGAGTCCTCAAGCAGGCCAATGCCGCACATCAGGTCCGCGCCGGCCAGGAGTGGTCCGGAGCATCCAGTGTAGTATTCGAATACCGCCTGGTCTCCCGGCTCCTTTGCCGTTGCCGAGACGCCTACGCAGGATGGCATGCCGTAGTAGTGTGCGAGCTCCGTCGCGATTGCAGACGAGATCGCGTGCTCAGGGCTGCCGCCCGCTCTGATGGTCGTCCTCATGTCGAGTGGCGCATTGCCCATGCCGTAGATTACAGCCGAACCTGGTGCGTGGAGCTGAGTCATCGTCAGCGCGCTCAGGACCTCAGCGTTCCCCACAACGAGCGATCCGACCAGCGTGGCCGGCCCGGTGGCTCCCGGCTGAGGCATGCCGAAGAACACGAGTGGCACGCCCTTGTCGGCGAAGTAGAGGCTTGCGTCCATGACGCCCGCGTCGTGCTGCAGAGGTGCATAGGTGCACTGCAGGCAGGACGACAACGGCCTTCTCCTGTACTCCTTCTCGCCACCAGCCGCGATGTAGCCCATCTCGGTGAGTGTCTTCGCGTCGGAGAGCGTAACGCCTGTCTCGTACATGACGTGCTTCTCGGTGTTGTTCAGGGATGCGTCGAAGTCATGAAGGTGCACCACAGATGGGTGCTGGTCCGTCGAGCTGACCATCGGCCAGTGGATGTGCACGTTCTGTAGCGCGTCTATGATCTTGGACGAGTTGACGACGTCCTTCTTCGCCGAAGGCCTTCTCTTGCCGGTCTCGAAGTCAACGGCGACGGCTCCGTTGCCGTTCGCGGTCATGTAGCTGTGCTCCATGTCCAGCTTCGCGTCGTACTTCGGGTTCCTGCCCGCGAGGGTGATGGTGCTCTTCTTCTTGGAGAGAGCCTCCTCGACCAGATGCGACGGGATCCTCGCGATCCTCGTGCTCTCGTCCACCTCGCAGCCGTTGTCCTTCAGCAACTTCCTGCAGGTCGGGCTGTCCACCTGGACACCGACCTTCTCAAGGATGTGCAACGTTCCCCAGTGTATCCGCTCCAGATCGCTGTCGCTCAGTATCGAGAAGCGGACGCCCCGCTTAATGCCAAAAGCCATCGCGCTCACCTGACCAGTTTCTTGGCAACATCTACTGCGCCAGATGCGTCGCCACTGTAGCCGTCTGCGCCGATCTCCTTCGCGTATGTGTCGGTGACCGGAGCGCCGCCTACAAGGACCTTTGTCGCTTTGTTCTTCTTCTTGAGTGGGGTTATGACCTCTGCCATCCTCGGCATGGTCGTCGTCATCAGTGCGGACATCGCAACCATGTTGGGCTTGGTCTCGTCTGCCTTCTTCAGGAAGTCTGCGGACGGGACGTTGACGCCCATGTCCACGACCTCGAAGCCGTTCGAGGAGAGCATAGTAGCCACGAGGTTCTTGCCGATCTCGTGTATGTCATCCTGTACGGTTCCGATGAGCACCTTTCCCGCGCTCGACCTGTGCATTCCCTTCGGGACTGCAGGCTCGAGTACGGCCAACGCGGCCTTCATGGCCTCGGCGCCCATGACGAGCTCAGGCAGGTAGATCTCTCCCTTGCCGAACCTCTCGCCGACGGTCTTGATTCCTTCCGCCAATCCTTTTTCGATGGCGACGAGAGGGTCAACGCCGTTCTTCAGTGCCTGCTTCGCGGTGTCGGCGATTGTCTCCATCTCGTAGTTTATCACAGCGTTCTTTAGCCGTGCTACTGCATCTTCCATTGGTTTTACCCCCTAGTTATCCATCGGGTTTCCTTCCCGTCTGGACACATGTCGGAAGAGAAAGCCATTCGTCCATTGGACAGATGCTTTCAAACCTACCGATTTAAACCGGCATACCCGCCCCCCTAATTAAGGTTTCGTAATTTGGAAGGTACCTCCAGGCGTTCTGCGGTTCTCGCGAGTCTGATGAATGCTGTCGCATACTGCAAAATATAATATTAATATGCTTATAGAATTTCTAGCTGACGCAACGCACGCCGCCCCGGAAGGATTGTAGGAAGGTTTTTCAAGGAAAAGGCGTTCCCCCTTTCGAGGAGGCAAGAAGATGGCCCGTGCAGTTGTGCCCGTTATCGAGCTGAAGGGAAGCGGAAAAACAGTGAAGATCGGCGCTACGAGGACGCCGATGATCGTCGGGGAGAGGATAAACCCGACGAACAGAAAGGAGCTAATCGCCAAACTCAAAGTTGGAGAGTTCGCGATGCTCGAGGGAGAGGCGAAGAAGCAGGTTCAGAACGGCGCTGACATCCTCGACATCAACGTCGGCGTTCCAGGCATCGACGAGAAGCACGCGATGCTCGAAGCCCTCAGGATCGTGCAGGACGCCGTCGAGGTCCCTGTCTGGATCGACACATCTAACCCGGAGGTACTCGCCGCCGGACTGAAGGCGGTGCGCGGGAGACCCGGCATCAACTCAACCACAGGCGAGGAGAAGAGGATGGACGTAGTGATTCCTCTCGCCGCCGAGTACGGGGCCGCTCTCGTTGGACTTTGCATTGACGACACGGGCATACCGCAGACTGCTGAGAAGCGTGTCGAGATCGCGCGGAAGATCATCGACAAGGCAGAGAAGAACGGTCTTGACAGGAAGAACATCATCATCGATTGTGTCGCACTCGCCTGCAGCACTGGAGAGAGCGGTGCGAAGGCGACTCTGGACACGATCAGGATCTGCACCGAGGAGCTGGGGGTCAACACCACAGTCGGACTCAGCAACGTGTCCTTCGGCCTTCCGGACAGGCCCGTCCTCAACGCCGCGTTCATGCTGATGTGCGCTGGCCAGGGCATGACATGCTTCATCGGCAACCCGAACGACCCGCACATGCAGGTCGCGCTCAAGTCCTCGAAGCTCTTCTGGGGCGAGGACAAGTTCGCGATGGGTTACCTCACATACTACAGGAAGAGGCAGGCCGAGCTCGCCGCCTCCGAGAAGAAGTGATTGCGGCATCTCGTCCGAAACCCCTTCCCATCATGCATTTCTCGATTCTCACATCCAGGGCGCACGCTGTTTTCAGAGAATAGGATAATCAAGGGGTTTCCGTCCCGCACTAACGCCTTCTCAGCTTCGGGTTCAGCACGTCGTCGATGGCGTATCCTACGAGCGAGAACGACAGGACGAGCAGGACGATGGCTCCGCCGGGCGCCGCGATCCACCACCACGCCCCCGTCAGGAACGCGTCGTTGTCGTACGCCAGCTCCAGCATCGATCCCCAGCTTATGACCGATGGGTCCCCGAGCCCGAAGAAGTCCAGGAAGGATTCGGAGAATATCGCCACGGCGATCAGCAGGACCGTGTTGGCGAAAATCAGCGGGAGCACATTCGGCATGATGTGAGTCTTGATGATGTGCGCATCGCCCGCCGCGACGCACTTCGCCCTCACGATGAACTGCCGCTCCTTGAGCGTCAGCACCTGTGACCTCACGACCCTGGCGGTCGACGGCCAGCTGGTGATGCCTATGACCACGACGACCCATATGAACTTCTGACCGAGGATGGCCATCATGACTATCATCAGCGGGAACCAGGGGAGCACGAGGAAGAAGTCGGTCGTCCTCATGAGCACCTCGTCCGCCAGCTTCCCGAAGTATCCGGCTGCGAGCCCTATCACGGTGCCGACAATGACCGAGATCAGCGTCGCAACGAGACCGACGATGAGCGAGGCTCGGGTTCCGTACATGGTCATGCTGTACACGTCCTGGCCGACGGAGTCAGTGCCCCATGGGTGCGTCAGGTTCGTGTAGACAGAAGGACTGAACGAAGGAGGCAACGGGTTCTGCTGCATGCCTATGTTCGGCTCCGCGAAGTCCGTGTCCGTCGGATTCGGGACCGTGGATATCACGGGCGCGAGGACTGCCAGCATGGCGAACACCACTAGCACGATCAGCCCCGTGAACCCCAGCCTGTTGGATCTGAATATCTTCCAGTTCTTCCTGAATGACTTCCACTGCAGCCTCGCCTTCTCCTTGTCGGTCGACGTCACCAAGGCCTTGTCCCGCTTGTACTTGTTGACGACCCACAGTGTGGCTATGAGGCCTATCGGCGGCCATGTTATCAGGGCGAGCCAGTGCAGCTCCAGGAACGTCGGCGGTTCCTTGACAGTGATGGTCGCGTTGTTGTATCCGACGTTTCCACCCGCATCAGTTACCTTCAGCTGAATCAAGTACTTGCCTGCCCTCTCAAAGTTGAATTCCACAAGCGGGGTGTATGCGGTGTACTGCACGCCGCTGTAGTTGAAAGTCCATGTGTAGTTTGTGATCCCGAGGTTGCTGAGCGACTGCGTGCCGTTGAGGACCTGGAGGGTGTCGTCAGTGCCGAGATAGATTATCTTGTCACCGCCGGCGTACGCGTACGGCACGACCGTGACGACGACCAGGTCCGTGTCGGAGTTACCCTCGTAGTCGGAGACATTGAGCGTCACGTTGTAGACTCCGACATATCTCCAGACATAGGTCGGAGCCTTCCCGTTGAGGGTTCTGAGGAACCCATTCTCCATGAAAGTCCAGGAGTATATCAGCCGCGCGGGATCGATCCCCTCGGGCGCCGTCGAGTTCTTTCCGTCCAAGATGATCGTGTTGTTGAGCGTCTTCGATTTGCCGCATCCGACGAGCCTGTCCCAGCCAGCAACAGCGGTTATCTCGTTCTGGAGCGCTTCGGTCCCCACAGCCGCATCGGGGTGGGGGTCGCGATGAATGACGGATGAAGCGAGACCAAGAGAGAAGAGCAGTGCGATCAGGCCGACCACCAGGATCGCCTTCTTTCCTCGAAGCGCCTTGCGGGGCCTTAGCGAACTGCGCTCCTCTGTGTAATCACTTGTGTCGTTGCCACGCATGAGATCGACCTCAGACCTTGACCCTCGGGTCAAGGTAGACATAGATGATATCTGCGACCAGGTTGGCGATCAGGACCGCGATTGCCATGATGAGGAACAGCGCTTGGAGCAGCGGGTAGTCTCTCGCGTTCACCGCGTCCCAGGTGAGCAGCCCAGCGCCGTTGTATGAGAAGACTATCTCGACCATTATGTCTCCGCCCAGTATCCATCCGACGCTGATGGCTGCGACGGTCACCACCGGCAGCATCGCGTTCTTCATCGCATGGTCCTGCAGGATGCTCCTGTTCGAGAGGCCCTTCGCCCTCGCGGTCACTATGTAGTCCTCTGTCAGGACGTCCGTGAGGGAGTTCCTCATTATCAGCGCGTATTCGGCGAGCATCTCGATGGTGAAGGCAAATACGGGAAGGACGAGGTGGTACCCTCTGGAGGCAATTTTCTCGAAGATGTTCATGTCCCGATACGCGGGCGGCGTGTTGTCCCACGGCAGGGTTCCGTAAGCGTCCTCGGTCGGGAACCAATTGAACTCTCCTGCGAATATCATCAGTATTATCAGCGCGAACAGGAACGTGGGCATGGAGTAGAAGGTCAGAGCGAAGGCCATCCCGACCGTGTCAGCGAACTTGCCCCTCCTCCAGGCCGCGGCGCGGCCGAGGGCGACACCCAACCAGATGGCGAATATCGTCCCTATCCCAACCAGGAGCACGGTGTTGAAGAGAGGTGTCGGCACGATGTTCGAGATGTCAGCATACTTGACGACACCAGTGCTGATCCCGAAATCTCCTTTAAGGGTGTCCGTCAGGTAGTAGTAGAACTGCGTCAGGAGATCATCATTCAGGTGGAACTTCTCTCTGATCAGGTTCTTCAGGAATTCGTCGCTTGTCTTAGGCACGAGGACCGCAGCCGGGTCGCCCGGCATTATCCTGAAGAGGAAGAAGTTGAACGCAATGATCGCGAACAGCGTGATCACGAGATAGACAACTCGCCTCAGCAGGTACGTTCTCATCTCCATTCATCTGCCCCCTCTGCTCGTGTCTCCCATCTCCCTCGGTGCAAGCGTCGTTGCATACCCGTTTATCACGAATCCGCCAGTACTATATGAACAATATTACCAGGCCCGAACCTCGGGCCTGGGTTGTTGGAGTTTCTCAGTCCCCCAGAGGACTCTCATCGCTCAGGGATTCCTTCTTCTTCCCCCGCATCCTGAGGAGCACAAGGGCCGCGACAACCGCGGCAACGACTCCAAGGCCGATTCCTACCATCAGGGGGTCTATCTCGCCGCCATCACCGATGTATGTGAGGTCCCAGTAGAGCGGGTTGCCCATCCAGAAGTTGTCAACGCTTCTGCCTGGGTCGTTCTCCCAGTCGCCCCAGCCTTCGAACCTGTCGGTCTTGTAGAGCCAGGTCTGGTTGACATATGCGAGGATGATGTAGGGCGTGTCATCGTAGTGTATTCTCTGGCAGTTGAAGACGTACTCCCTTCTCTGGACCGGGTCGAGCGTCGTGACGGAGTTGGTGTAGTTCTCCTCGTATGATGCGTTGTCCCAGTGGTTGTCGCTCCAGCCGCCGATGGCCTTCGCGGACAGCGAGAACATCTGGTAGTTCGGGTCGATGTCTGCGCTCCAGTACCATATCATCGTGTCGTACTGCCACGAGTATGCCTTGACTGACATGGTGACCTCATCGTAAACATCGTACGACAGCTCGACGCCTATCTTGCTCCACTGGTCCTGGAGGAAGATCGCGATCTGCTTCTCCTCGGGATACTCTCTCCTGATCATCATGTGGAACGAGAGGTCCTTGCCGACCTGCTCATATCCTTCCTTGTACGTCCAGCTGTCAGCGGTAACCTCCCTTATGCCATCGTCGTCGATGTCGCGGTATCCGGCTGCCTCGAGCAGCGCGGCAGCGGCGTCAAGGCTGAAGTCAACCTTCTCGTCATCGGTCAGGTTGTAGTGCCAGTACTTGTTCACAGGCGGTATGAGGGTCGTCCCTTCCTCTGCGAGCCCGAGATAGTACTGGTCGATGATCTTGTCCTTGTCGGTGGCCATGTGCAGGGCATGCCTGACTTCCTTGTCCAGCTTGGCGTTGTTCAGGTCCGGGTCCCCAGTGGATAGCATGCTGAATGCAATCTCCGTCCAGTACTGCGTGATCTTTGGAGCGTCGACTGCGACTGTGTCCTTAAGTTCGCCGGTCTCGACCCTGTCCTGAAGCTCTCTGAAGGCCTGCGGAGGATACGCAGCGGCGTCGATGGTACCCTGCTCGAGGGCAAGGGCCATCGCGGTCGTGTCCTGGAAGAACTTGAGCGTCAGCTTCTCGAACTGAATGTCCAGGCCGTGGTTGGTGATCCAATGGCTCGTGGGGTTCCTGAGCAGAGTGATCGGGTCACGGTTCTCATAGTCCTGCCCGATTGTCGGGCTGCCCTTGAACGGACCGGTGCAGACAATCGGCTCGGCGCTCTCGGAGCTCGAGAAGTAGCCTTCCCAGTCGAAAGATATGTTGGCCGGGCTCTTCTGCTGAAGCAGATGCTTCGGAAGCATCGGTATCGAGAGCAGGTACGCATATGCGCAGGGCATCAATGTCCCGTTCAGCGGGTTGAAGTACTTCACTCTGACAGTGTAGTCATCCACCTTCTCCGACCACTTCATGAAGTACGAGTAGGGCTGGTATGCCCACATCGTGCTGTAGTTGCCCGCGTTGAGATTGATGTTGTAGACCATGTCGTCCGCGTCGAACGGTTCACCGTCGCTCCAGACAACATTCTGATACAGGTTGTACTGCCAGACCGAACCATATGGTTCGCCGGCCAGAAGTTGGTCTGCCGGGACTGGGAATGCCTCCTGCGCGAGGTCCGGCGTCGGCTGCATGTCGTTGTCGATGACGCTCATGGCGTCATAGACCAGACCGTAGTATACATAGGCGACATCGCTCAGCCCGACATACGGGTTCAGGCTGTCTATTTGCTGCAAGTAGCCGATGACGAGCTCATTAGGATCAGCAGCGTCAGCGTTGGCGGTTATGCCAACGATGCCCGAGATCGGAATCAACATTACAGCTGCACAAGTCACAACTAGGCACACAGAGAGAAAGCCCAAAACTCCTTTGCTCAAGTCTCGTTCCCCCGACGAATCCATTTCTGGACGATCCCCATCCATCCCGAAAACCCCTGTTCGCTCCGGGTTCGTTGGGCTTCCGGACGCCCGCCTGCGAATCCGTTTTCCGACGTTGTGGACACGCAACTGGCAAGACTTGAGTCGGGAATAAAGCCGATGGTATATGAACATTGCTACATTGTACACTTCGTTCCAATATTGTTCAAGCAAACATCGTCTTGGTGAAATAACGTGAGAAGAAACGTGCGGAGTTGTTGAAGCGTCAGCGAGCACCTTGCTACGACGTATCAGGCGAGATTCTACATCGTATACGATTCTACATCGTATACAATAGATGATACGTAGGCTCGGACAGACGACAATCTGATGCAGTCTTGCCCACAGCCTCTATCGCACGCAGATCATCGGAATGTCGGCGCGTGTCGCGGCCGATTCCGAGCGATGCGGTGATAGAACTCACTTGCGTCAAGCTCTCCGTGGTGCGGGATGCCAGTGCGTCCGGTATCGAAAACTGCTTTTTTTCGGACTTTGAAATGTGCGCGGATATATATAGCTGGATGGACTTTTCTGACGATAGTTTGTTGGTTGAGCTGGTTTAGCCCTTGGGGGATACAGTACCATGACTGAAGGAACAAGTGCTAGTGCACCTACTAGTGAGACTGCGAAGCCGGATACTCCCTCTTCGCCTCCGGCGAAGTCAGGAAGGAAACTCTGGCCGATGATTGCCGCGATTGTCGTGGTCCTCTTGCTTGTTGGGGTTGTCGCATACGTCTATGTGATTGCTCCAGGAGGCAAGGCGGATCTTTCTGCGACGATCACCCCTGATCCATGCGTCGTGGACGCCGGTACCGTCAAGCAAGTGAGCGTTTGGCCAATGGATGGGAACAAGAACCTGAGCGCGGTGACTCCGGCGCCGACGTACATGTGGTCCGTCTCGCCATCGTCGCTGGGCTCGTTCGATTTGTCGGCGCAGAGGTCCGTCAACTTCCTCGCCGGCAACGCCGCGGGTACCGGGACTCTGACCTGCCGCGTCAAGTATGACAATGTCTACTACAACGCTACTTCCGCACTGACCATCCTGCCGCCATACCTCGACACTGTCGTGATCACGCCGTCCACGAAGACGATATCACCTGGATCGTCCCAGGAGTTCGTCGCTACGGCCATTGACAGCGTCGGAGTGAACGTCACGGGGGCCACTTTCGCCTGGATAGTGGAAGGCGCCTCGGCGAGTGACTACTCGTTGAACGCTACCACGGGTTCGGCAGTTCTCTTCACGGCGGGCTCGACCGAGATTGCGAACATCACGCTCAATGCCACGGCCACGTTCGATGGACGGACAGCGATTGGATCCGCTCTGATCAACATCGGTACTCCAGGGGGAAGGAGCGTTGTCTACTACTGGTACGACCTGTTCAACTGCCCGTTCAGCTTCGCCTGGTACACGAGGGCCATCTACTATCCTGATGACCAGCCGATTACGAGCTCATACCCGTACATATTCATCTGGAACGGCGAACCGGCAGGGAACCTCTACTACTACACGATGATGCG
>JALOTQ010000052.1 GCA_025457815.1 Thermoplasmata archaeon | reverse complement strand
TACCTCAAGATATACGGCTGGAGCAGCCAGAGGGCGCTCGTGTTCACAGGCGTCAGGTTCGGAAGGTCCCCGATGATAGCCATCAGGGCCCATCCGTTGAAGCCCGCGATGGTCGTCTATCAGAAGCCTGACCAGGTCGACGAGCTCGCCATACGCTTGGCGGAGCTCGAGGGCATCCCTCTCATACGCACCAATCTCGCGGTCGCGGACTTGGTGGACAAGCTCAATTCGCTCGGCTGAACTTAGAAGGTGAATTCGAGATGAAAGTAGGAATTGTCAGCTACGGGGCCTACATTCCCAGATACCGGATAACGCCCGAGGAGATAGGGAAGGTCTGGGGTGTGGATGGGAAGTCCATGAGCAAGGGCCTGATGATAAACTGCAAGTCGGTGCCCTCGCCGGACGAGGACACGATAACGATATCGGTCGAGGCCGCGAGGAACATGATGCGGCGCTGCGGCGTGAGCCCGAAGGAGATCGGGGCGTTGTACGTCGGCTCCGAGTCGCATCCGTACGCGGTCAAGCCGACCGGAACCATCGTCGCCGAGGCGATCGAGGCCGCCCCGCACCTCACGGTTGCGGACTACGAGTTCGCGTGCAAGGCCGGGACTGCCGCGATCCAGACCTGCATGGGCCTGGTCGGGTCCGGGATGGTGAAGTACGGCGTCGCCATCGGCGCCGACACTTCTCAGGGAGCTCCCGGAGACGCGCTCGAGTTCTCGGCCTCTGCGGGCGGGGCAGCGTTCTTGATCGGTTCCGAGAAGATCATCGCGACCATCGACAACACCTACTCCTTCACGACCGACACGCCCGATTTCTGGAGGAGGGAGGGCCAGATGTATCCGAGGCACGGGGGCAGGTTCACGGGTGAGCCGGCCTACTTCAAGCACGTCCTGGCCGGCGCGAAGGGACTGATGGAGCGCATGAAGTCGACATCGAAGGACTACACATACGCGGTGTTCCACCAGCCGAACGGGAAGTTCCCGTCCAGGGTCGCGAAGCAGCTCGGCTTCGCGGACGCGCAGATCAAGAGCGGCCTGCTCGCTCCGATGATCGGCAACACCTATTCGGGCGCCGTCCCGCTCGGGCTCGCGGCCATCCTCGACGAGGCCAAGGCGGGCGACAGGATACTGGCGGTGGCGTACGGTTCCGGGGCCGGCTCGGACGCGTTCGACATCACTGTGACGCAGGAGATCGAGAGCTACGCCAGGGGCAAGGCCCCGACCGTGAAGGAGCTCAACACGAACCTGAAGTTCCTGGACTACGCGACGTACGCCAAGTTCAGGGGCAAGATACTCCTCGGAGGTGAGTGACGATGAGGCGAGTCGCGATAATAGGCGTGGGCGACACCGAGTTCGGCGAGCTCTGGGACCAGTCCTTCAGGGACATGGGCATCCAGGCGGGGCTGGCGGCGGTGGCCGACGCGAACATCAGCTCAGAGCAGATAGACGCCCTGTACGTGGGCAACATGTCCGCTGGCAGGTTCATCGAGCAGGAGCACATAGGCGCCCTCATAGCAGACTACACTGGCCTCGCGAGGGACCACATCCCGGCGACCAGGATAGAGGCGGCGGGCGCTTCCGGCGGGCTCGCGCTCAGGCAAGGCTTCATGGCCGTCGCCTCTGGACTCCACGACATCGTCGTGGTCGGAGGAGCCGAGAAGATGACCGACGTGAGCGATGTCGAATCCTCAGTCATCCAGTCCTCGGCTGCGGACCAGGAGTGGGAGACCATCCTGGGCGCCACGTTCCCCGCACTCCACGCGCTCATCGCCAGACGGCACATGCACGAGTTCGGCACCACGAGGGAGCAGATGGCGGATGTGGCCGTGAAGAACCACAAGCACGGCTCCCTGAACCCGAAGGCGCAGTTCCAGCGGGAGATAACGAGGGAGACGGTGCTCGGTTCGCCGCTCGTGTCCTCCCCGCTGCGGGTGTTCGACTGCGCCCCAAGCTCGGACGGGGCGGCCGCGGTCGTCCTGTGCCCGCTCGACATGGCCAAGAAGTTCACGGAGATACCGATCGAGATCATCGGCTCGGGCCAGGCGAGCGACACGCTCTCCCTGCACGACAGGAAGGACGTCTGCAGCATGGCCGCCACCAAGGCCGCGGCCAAGCGGGCGTTCGAGATGGCGAACATCACGACGAAGGACGTCGACGTAGCCGAGGTGCATGACAACTTCACGATAAGCGAGATACTCGCCATCGAGGACCTCGGGTTCTTCAAGAAGGGCGAGGGCGGCAAGGCCACGGAGGCGGGGTTGACCGGCCTCCAGGGCGAGATAGCCGTCAACACTTCCGGCGGCCTCAAGGCCAGAGGCGATCCGATAGGCGCCACGGGCCTCGCGCAGGCGGTCGAGATCGTCGCTCAGCTCAGGGGCAAGGCGGACAAGCGTCAGGTCAAGGATGCGAGCGTCGGGCTGGCGCACAACGTGGGCGGCACCGGCGGGACCGCCGTCGTTCATCTGTTCAGGAGGGCTTGAGATGGCCACTGCTCCGAGATACTGGAGGGAGAACCCCAGCAGGTACAACATGGTCGGCATCAAGTGCAACAGCTGCGGCAGGCACTTCTTCCCGCCGAGGGCAATATGCCCCGTGTGCCACAGGAAGAGCGTCGGCAAGATCGAGATCACGAAGCTCAAGGGAGAGGGCAAGATATTCTCCTTCACTGAGGTCCAGGAGGGCCTCGAGGAGCTCTCCCTGCAGAGACCTTACATCGTCGCCCTGGTGGAGCTGACCGAAGGCGCCAGGGTGACGGGCCAGATCATCGACTGCGAGGCGTGTGACCTGACGATCGGGACCCCTGTCAGGGCGACTCTCAGGAAGCTGAGCGAGGAGGGCCCGTCGGGCGTCATCCACTACGGCTACAAGTTCGTGCCGATCAAGGAGAAGGCCCCGTAGGCGACGCTCCATTAGCTTAAGGTACGTCTAGCGAGATACGCGCTCAGAAGGCATTCGTGGCGACCGATATGGGCGACTCCAAGGACATATCTCACGGCAAGGTCAGGATAGACGGCGAGAGCCTAACGCTCGAAGATGTTCTCCGCGTGGCGAGGGAAGGCGCGCAGGTCGAACTCGCGCCTGCCGCCAAGGAGCGGATGGCGAGCTCGAGAGAGTCGCTGGAGAAGCTCGTCACCGACGGGCGGGTCATCTACGCCGTCAACACCGGTGTGGGCGAGCTCGTGGACGTTAGGGTGCCCCCTGAGGACCTCAAGCAGCTCCAGGTGAACCTGCTCCGGAGCCACGCATGCGGCGTCGGAGACAGGTATCCGGCGGAGGTCGTGAGGGCCATGATGGTCCTGCGGGCGAACGCGCTCGCGAAGGGATATTCTGGGGTCAGGCCTGAGGTGGCCAACATGCTCGTGCGCATGTTGAACGCGGGCGTTCATCCGGCAATCCCGAGACAAGGCTCGGTAGGCGCTAGCGGCGACCTGGTCATGCTCGCCCACCTGGGGCTCGCCATGATCGGCGAGGGAGAGGCGGACTCGGGCAAGGGCTTCGAGCCGGGTGCCAGGGCCCTCGGGCGGAAGAAGATGCGTCCGCTGGTCCTCGAGCCCAAAGAGGCGATCTCGATCATCAACGGCACGCAGGCAATGGGGGCCGTCGGGACGCTCGCGGCCAAGGACGCTGCGCTTCTCGCGGACAACGCACAGATCGCGGCGGCGCTCTCCCTGGAGGCCCTCAAGGGCACGGCGTCGGCCTTCGACCCGCGCGTTTCGAAGGTGAGGCCGCACAAGGGCCAGGTCAGGGCCGCGGAGAACATGGTGGCGCTCCTTCGGGGGAGCGAGATAATGGTCTCGCACCACGACTGCCCCAAGATACAGGACGCGTACACGCTCAGGTGCATCCCGCAGGTCATAGGCGCGAGCCTCGAGGCCATCTGGTACGCTCAGTCCGTGCTCGAGACCGAGATCAACTCGGCGACTGACAATCCTCTGTTCTTCCCCGAGGACGGGGCCGCCATATCAGGCGGGAACTTCCACGGACAGCCCGTGGCCCTGGCCATGGACTTCATGGGCCTGGCCGCACACGAGCTCGGGAGCTTCTCGGAGAGGCGGACCGCGAGGCTCGTGGACGACAAGCTGAGCGGCCTGCCCGCGTTCCTCACAAGGCATGGCGGCCTCAGCTCCGGGCTCATGGTGCCTCAGTACGTGGCCGCGTCCATCGTATCCGAGAACAAGGTGCTCGTGCATCCGGCGTCTGCGGACTCCATCCCGACGAGCGCGAACCAAGAGGACCACAACAGCATGGGCACGATAGCAGCCTGGAAGGCCAGGCAGATAGTGGAGAACGCCAGACGGGTGGTCGCCATCGAGATGATCACGGCCGTCCAAGGGCTCGACTTCATCCACCTGTCCTCCAGCGCCCCGGTCGAGAAGATCAAGGGCTTGCTCAGGAAGAAGGTCCCGCCCATCGAGGAGGACCGGTCGCTGTCATCGGACATCGAGGCGGTCGCCGAGATGATGGCCAAGGGGGTCTTCGTCAAGGCCGCCCGGGACGCGTGCGCCTTCCAGCAGACATGATTCTCGGCGATATCTTGAATTGGCCGTTGGCGTTTCCCCATCCCATCAGGTGCCTTGAATGGAAGACCTAGCGGAGATGGCCATTGAGCGGATGGTGAAGGCGGGCGCCGTGTTCGCCGACCTCAGGATGGAATCCTCGGCGGGTACGAACATCGTCGTCATGGACGGCAAGACGCGGTCTTTGACCTCTCAGCGCGATTCCGGATGCGGCCTGAGGGCGTTCATCGAAGGGGCATGGGGATTCTCGACGACGAACAGCCTGACCGCTGCATCGGTCCGGGACGCCGCGCTCTCGGCCGTCAAGATGGCGAAGGCCGCCAGGGCCAAGTCCAAGGTCAAGTTCGAGATAGTCCCCGCACGCGCCGTGCGCGCGTCCGAGGAGTACAGGTGCAAGGAGAAGCTCTCGGAAGTATCGGTGGAGGACAAGCTCAAGTTCGTCCTCGAAAGGGACAAGGACATGCGCGCCACGGACAAGCGGATCTCAAGCACGAACGCGAGGTACGACGACATCGAGATCGACCGGATCGTCGCGAACTCCTTCGGCACGCTCGCGAAGACGAAGGAGAGGTGGCTCGTCGCTGCCTGCTCCGCCTGGGCCAAGTCCGACGGCGTGATCCAGAGAGGGCACGCTGCCATGGGAAGCGTGGGCGGCTACGAGCTCATGCGGAAGGACGAGGCGATACGCATCGGGAAGGACGCCGCTGACATGGCGATAAGGCTCCTGGACTCGAAGCCTGTCCCCGCAGGCAAGTTCACATGCGTCATGGACAACAGGATGACAGGCCTGCTCGCGCACGAGGCCTTCGGCCACGCGTGCGAGGCGGACGGCGTGCTCGCAGGTGCGTCGGTCCTGGAGGGCAAGGTCGGCCAGAAGGTCGCGAGCGACGAGATAAGCCTCGTCGACGACCCAACGGTGGAGGACACGTTCGGGTACTTCTCGATAGACTGGGAGGGCGTCAAGGCGAAGAAGCACGTGCTGATCGACAAGGGCGTCCTCAAGGGCTTCCTGCACAACCTGGAGACCGGGAGCAGGATGGGAATGCCCTCCAACGGGTCGTCGAGGTCGCAGGCCTACAACAGCCCGCCTATCATCAGGATGAGCAACACCTACATCGGGGGCGGGAAGGTCAAGAAGGCAGAGCTCATCGAGGACACCAGGAAAGGGCTTCTCATACAAGGCGGGCAGTACGGCTATGTCGAGCCGTCGAAGGGGCAGTTCATGTTCAAGTGCGACGAGGCGTACGAGATCAAGAACGGCGAGATCGGACAGCGGTATCGCGACGCCTCGCTCTCGGGCCTCATCATGGAGGTCCTTCACAACGTCGAGGCGGTCGGACGGGACTTCGTGCTCACCGACCCAGGGTACTGCGGCAAGGGCGGCCAAGCAGCCCGCACGACGGACGGCGGGCCTCACATACGTGTTGCGAACATGGTCATCGGGGGCCTGACCTGAGGTGGTTCAAGATGGGTGAACTCAAAGACATCGCGACTAAGGCCGTGGACATGGTCATGAGACTCGGGGCGTCGGAGTGCGACGTCGTCGCTGCGGACTCGAGGTACATGTCCGCCGAGATCGAGAAGGGAGCGATGAAGCAGGCGAACTCGGTCGCCGACCCTGGAGTCGCCATACGGGCCTTCAGGAACGGCTGCCAGGGGTTCTCGTCCTGCACGGGCTTCTCACCGAGCTCGATCAAGGAGGCGGCCCGGCTGGCGGTCGAGCTGGCGAAGTCGGGGACGCCGGACCCTGACTTCAAGGGGCTCCCGCACAAGAAACGCCCCACGGCGGTCACCGGCCTGCACGACCCGAAGATTTCGAAGCTGCAGCCCGAGCAGGTCGTCGAGATGGCCATCGAGCTCGCGGACGCCGCGTCGGGCCACAAGGACATCTACTCCGTCAACGCCTCGGTGGCCATCGCCGAGTGTTCCCTGGTGTTGGCGAACAGCAACGGGTTCGTCGGGGGCCAGAGGCTCTCGTCGTTCGAGACGAGCATCGAGGCCGTGGCGAAGTCTGGGCCTGACATGTTCTCGGGCATCGACGGCTCGTGGAACAGGCGCTTGGACAGGCCCGTCATCGAGAGCGTCGGGAGGAACGCGATGGAGCACGCGGTCCGGGGCCTCAAGCACCAGAAGATAGCCACGGGCGACTACCCTGTCATTCTCGACCCGCTCGCTGCGGGCTTCATACTGGCCACCGCGATCGGCGGAGGGGCCAATGCGGAGAGCATCCAGAGGAAGCGCAGCTATCTCACGGGCAAGCTGGGCCAGAAGATAGGCTCTGAGGCGCTCACTATAACTGACGATCCTACGCTCGAATGGGCGAACGGGAGCTACTCGTTCGACGGCGAGGGCACGCCCGCGCGCGAAAAGGACATCATAAAGGAGGGAGTGCTGGCCGCGTACCTCTACGATTCATACGCTGCCGGCAAGGACTCCGTCGAGAGCACGGGAAACGCCTCGAGGGGCGGCTCCGTCTGGAGCTTCAGGAAGCCCCCGAGCATATCCCCGTCGAACCTCGTGGTGTCTCCCGGCGACTCGACCTTGGACCAGATGATCGCCGACACGAAGAAGGGGGTCTACCTGAGGCTGACATGGGACTACCCGAACCTCGCGACGGGCGAGCTGTCCGGGCTGATGATGGAGAGCTATGCTATCGACAAGGGAGAGCTGGGCGGCGCGATCAGACAGGCCACCATCGGCATCGGCACCACGGACCTGCTGTCGAGGATCGAGGCCCTGGGG
This sequence comes from Thermoplasmata archaeon, assembly GCA_025457815.1. Lineage (GTDB taxonomy): Archaea > Thermoplasmatota > Thermoplasmata > UBA10834 > UBA10834 > COMBO-56-21. The sequence goes on along the minus strand of JALOTQ010000052.1, from coordinate 2,580 downwards.
AAGGAGAGCAGGGACGCTTTCGGCGTCAGGACCCCAGCGATAAAAGTCTCATCTGCCAGAATAGGCGGCTCGGACTAGAAATCGTACTTCTGCCCGCAGACCGGGCACTGGTTCGTCCTCTTGGCGCAGGACAGGTGGAGCTGCCCGCCGCACCTGCAGGTCACGATGTCGAACCCTGGCTTTATCCTGCCCTGGCACGAGATGCACCGGGTCATGTCCGTCGACCTGCCGATCTTGAACGGGGGCCCCCTCGGGAAGACGTTCATCGTCTCGTCGAGGGTGATAGTCTGGAGCTTGCCGTCGAAGTGCCTCTTGCAGGTCACGGTGATCTTTATGGGCAGGCTCCCGCTCGTCCTGGGCCTGACCTTGACGGTCGTCGGGGTCTCCGAGTTTGGCCTCAGTGGAGGAACCGACCCGGCCTCCAGGACATCGAAGTCGCCTACGATGTCGACCGCAACGTCCTTGGCCAGGGCCTTGCCGGCGTTCTTGAGCACTATGACGAGGTCGCTCTCCACCCCTTCCTGCATCGACTGCGAGCCGAGCGAGACTGAGATGTCGGGCGAGTACGCCTCCATCTGCTCCTTCGCCGTGTCGAGCGCCTCGGCGACCAGCTCTATGGCGGAGTCGTAGTCCTTCTCCTTCTCTATCTCCGCCATCGCCAGGAGCCTCTCGGGCTCGCGCTTGGACATCCCGAACCTTGACAGGTTCTCGATGGCGCTCTCCGCCGCTATCATGAGGTCCATGTACCTCTTGTGAGAGTCCTCGACGCCTCCTATGCGCTTGTCGGCGTCCATCAGTATCTGGAACGCGGTCCCTATGTCCCCGGCCTCCGCCACGGACAGCGCGTCCTGGATCATGTCCTCGACCTGCTTGACGGATGCCCCGAGCTTCCTCGACTCCTCCATCCTCTCACGGACATCGGCCACGAGGGTGGAGAGCTTCTTCGATATCAGGCCGTGGCAGCTGTCCCTGCACGCCATCGCCTGCTGGTACGCGAAGTCCCAGAGCTTCTCGGAGAACGAGGTGTTCGCCACCTCGAGCAGATCTTCGCACGCCTTCGTGTTGATGCCGATCGCCTTGGCCCTCGCTATCATCTGCTTGTTCTGCTCCATGACGTCCTTGATGGAGTCCTCGAACAGGGTCGCGGCCTTCTGGGAAGCCCTCTTGAGCGCGTCCCGGCACTTGGTGAAGTCCTGGGCCGCCAGGTACTCCTGGGCCATGTCGGTCATCTCGTCGCACTCGCGGGCGTCGATCTTGATCTTCTTGAGCCGCTCCACGCGCTCCTTGGTGGTGCTCAGCTCGATCCTGCAGCTGTCGAGGTTCTCCCGGATGATGTAGAGTTCGTCGCCGCACTCCATCGCGGCGGTCATCGCCTCGACGTAGCTCCCTTCGCGCATGAGCTTCTCGGCCTTCTCGACGAGCTGCGTCAGCTTGTCGCTCCTTATGCCTTCGGCCATCGCGTCCGAGAGCTTCTTCCTGGCGAGCTCGACCGCCCGGGCGCTGATGTCCCGCTGCAGCTCGACCCTCTCCATCTCGGCCTCGCACTTCATCGCCAGCTTGAGCGCGTCCTGGTGCCTCCCGTCCTTGAAAGCCCTGATGCCTTCAGAGACGCAGGTCCTGGCCGCTGATACGTCCAAGCCGCGGGCGCCCTCGCCCTCTATCCGATCGTTGAACTTGCCGAGCGTGTCCCATATCCGGGACTTGCTGACCTCCGAGGAGGCCTCAGCGGACTTCCTCGCGAGCTCGAGAGCGATTGCGTACTGGTGCCTCGTGAGTGCCTCCACGGCCTGGTCCAGGAACTCCCTGGCCCTGCCGACGTCCATGTCCAGGGTCTCGGCGTCCTTGAGGTTGTTCCTCGCGACCCTGATGTCCACCGCGGCCTGGGAGCTGAGGCTCTTCACATGGTTGATGTCCTCCTTGGCCGACGCTATGCATCTCAGGGCCTGGACGAAATCTCCGGTCCTGGCAAGCTCAGCGGCCTTGTCCGCAAGCTTCTCGGGGCCGACGGTGTCCACGCCGACGTTCCTGGCGTCCGTCAGGAGCCTCTGGAGGTCCTTCGTCATGCTGATGATCGCTGTTGATATGGAATCCTTGGCCCCCTGGTCGCACTTCTTCGCGACCGCGAGAGCCTCTTCGTACTTCTTCTGCTTCATGAGGTCCTTGGCCCGGCCGAGCAGTGATACCGACGAGCTGACATCCACCGAGTTGGCTTGGCCCAGGTCTATGCTCTCCTTGGAGCTCAGGATCAGCTTCGCGGCAAGGTACATCGCGAGGCTCTTCTCCGCCTCGGCCGTGACCTCGTCCAGCAACGTACCCGCCTCCTCGAGGTGCCCTCTTGAGAAAGCGGTCCGGGCGATGTCCAGCTTCCTCGCGGAGTTCGAGACGTCCGCCTTGGTCCTGCTCGCCTCCGCCATCAGCTCCTCACAGCGCCTTATCTTGCCCTTGACGCCGTCGTATCTGGCGATGCCCTCTTGGAGCGAGTTCTTCGTCTGCTTGACGATCCTGAACGCCTCCGCGAAGTCCATCTCGTCGGCCTTCGCCCTCGCCTCCTTGAGCGTGGTCTTCGCGTCCTCGATGCTC
>JALOTQ010000051.1 GCA_025457815.1 Thermoplasmata archaeon | reverse complement strand
GCCAAAGCTGAGGCGTACAGCTCGGTGACCGAGTCGAAGCTAGTGGGCCTCGACAAGCATCAGAAGCTAGCCCTCCTCGGGATCGCCCGCACCTCTAGAGGGAAGGCATATGTCACCACCGGCGAGGCGGAGGGCGCCTACAAGGTCGCATGCGAGGAGTACGACGAGAAGCCGAGGGCGCACACCGCCTATTGGGGCCTCATGAAGGATTTGGACACCTTGGGCGTCGTGAGCGCGAAGAAGAGCGGACCCGGGATATCGGGAAAGACCACCGTCATCACCCTGCTAGACATACCCGCAAAAGTGCTAGAAGAAAGGGTTAGGCAGATGCTTGAGGCTGGTCATTGAAAAACTCACCTATCTTGGGCACGCAAACGAGTGCACAGTGAGTCAATACTTATAAATAGAGCCGGGTCTGTCTAAGCACCTCAAGGGAGGCTTGGCTTATCACTGAAGAGGACAAGCCCGCTGCTGATTTGGTGCGATTGGAGGACGGTCTCTGCTATATCGTCAGAGAACGCAAGCCCTTCCTCGCCTACAAGCTGTTCGAGTCGAGCCTCGCAGAGGGCGTCCCCGGGCTGTGCGTGACGCGGCAGTTCCCGGAGAAGGTCAGGGAGGTCTTTGACCTCAGGGACACAAGGATCCTTTGGCTGAGTCACACGCCGGGGAAGGACCATCACAACCCGACGAGCATAGGCACGCTTGCGACGGTCATATCGTCCTTCATAGAGAGGTACAAGAAGTGCGTCGTGCTCATCGACGGGCTCGAGTACCTCGTGATCAACAACGGTTTTCAGCAGGTCCTCAGGTTCGCTGAGCACATCAACGAGCAGGTGATGCAGAGCCGCTCGATAGTTTTGATACCGATAAGCCCGAGCGCGTTCGCAGAGAAGGAGCTCGCGCTACTCGAGCGGAACGTTGAGGTCGTCGAGCAGCCAATCCTGAGCGTCAGCCTCGAGAAGGATTTCACCACCCTGATCGACCAGTACAGATAGGGCTAGCGCGCCCAAGAAACCGGATACGTCGCGAAAGCTTTTGGACAGGTCCGCTTATCCCGGCAGCATGCACAAGACCCCCATCCACGACGAGCACGTTGCGCTCGGCGCGAAGATGGTCTTCTTCGCGGGCTGGGACATGCCCATCCAGTACACCACCATCATCGAGGAGCACATGACCGTCCGGCGGGCGTCGGGAGCCTTCGACGTCTCGCACATGGGGGATTTCATCATCAGGGGGAGGCACGCGGGCATCGCGATGGACACCCTCGTCACGAACGATGTCCAGTGCCAGCCCATAGGAAGGTGCGTGTACGCCCACCTTCTGGACGACCAGGGAAGGATCCTCGACGACACCATAGTGACAACCCTTGGTGAGGACGAGTTCCTCATGGTCCCCAACGCGGCCACGACCCCGAAGATGAGGAAGTGGGTGGAGGAGCACCTGCGCGGTCAGGAGTTCCACGACATGTCCAGGGACCTTGCGGCCATCGCCGTCCAGGGGCCGACCGCGAAGGACGTCCTTGCGGACCTTACGTCCGCGGATTTCTCTGAGGTCAAGTTCTTCTGGGCGGGTTTCGCGCGTCTGGACAAGATAGCTGCTGCGGGGTCCACGCCCTCGACCGCGCTCCTCAAGGGCCGGTCGCAGATGAACGGAGAGGGCACGGGCATCCGCGCGTTCGTCTCGAGAACCGGCTACACCGGCGAGGACGGGTTCGAGATAGTTGTCGAGAACCCCGATGCGGTGGCTGTGTGGAGAGCGGTCCTGGAGAAGGGGAGGGGGCACGGGCTCAAGCCCATAGGGCTTGGGGCGCGGGATACCCTCAGGCTCGAGAAGTCGCTCCTCCTTTCAGGGACGGACTTCGATGGCACCCAGACATCGCTCCAGACCGGTCCCGGATGGGTCGTCGACTGGAAGCACGATTTCATCGGGAAGAAGGCCCTCGTCGAGCAGAAGGCGCGAGGAGCATACGACAAGCTCGTGTGCCTCGTTCTCGAGGACAGAGGCATTCCCAGGCACGGATACGACATCCTGAACCAGGGTGTGAAGGTCGGGACGGTCACGAGCGGGACCCTTTCGCCCGTGCTCAGGAAGGGCATCGCGATGGGGTACGTACCTTCAGGACTGGCAGGCGTCGGCACGAAGGTGCAGGTCAGGATCAGGGAGAGCGTGGTGAACGCTGAGGTAATCAAACCGCCATTCGTCAAGAGGGATTGATGTGAAGGAACTGCTGGAAGAGATGATCAATGTGCCCGGCGTCTCCGGGTACGAAGAGGACATCAGGGAGTACATACGCGCCAAGGTCGAGGAGCTCGGCATCGAGGCCGAGGAAGACAACATCGGGAACCTCTTGGCCAAGGTCGGCGACAAGGGACCAGTCGTGATGTTCATGGCCCACATGGACGAGCTCGGCCTGGTGGTCACCAAGATCGAGGATGACGGCTCTCTCAGGATCCGGAAGGTAGGCGGCATAGACGACAGGACCCTGGTCGGCAGGGTCGTCAAGATCAAGACCCAGAAGGGAACAGTGACAGGGGTCCTGGGCCTCAAGCCCCCTCATCTCATGACCGAGTCGGACGACAGGAAGAAGGTCGTGAGCTGGGAGGAGGTGAGGGTGGACGTGGGCACGAGGAGCAAGAAGGAGACCGAGAAGCTCGGCGTGCGCGTGCTCGACCCGATGGTGCTCAAGAAGGACATCACATACCTCCCGGGCAACATCATATGCTCGAGAGGCGTGGACGACAGGATGGGCTGCGCCATCCTGGTGGAGGTCCTGAAGGCTCTGAAGGACAAGAAGCTCCCGGTCAGAGTGATATTCGTCTGGAGCGTCCAGGAGGAATTGGGCCTAAAGGGCGCCAAGGTCGCGGGCTTCACCTACAGGCCTGATTTCATGTTCGCAATAGACACCATGACCTCAACGGACGGCCCGAAGCAGGGGGACACCTACGAGAAGGTCTTCCTGGGCGACGGCCCAGCGCTGCGGATGTTCGACAACTACGCGATAGCCTCGCCAAAACTGAGGAAGCTTCTCGAGGAGGTCGCAAAGGCCTCGAAGATACCCCTCCAGTACGGATCCGGAGGAGGCACGACGGACGGCGCCGCGGTGCAGGACTTCGGCGCCCTGATGATGGCCATCGGGATACCGATGAGGTACACCCACTCGCCGACGGAGTGCGCGAGCATCAAGGACATGGAGAACACGGCCAAGCTGATGCTCAAGGTGACAGAGAGGATCGCCAAGGACTTCAAGCACGGGTGATCTCTCTGAAGGAGAAAGCGGCCGAGGTCCTGACGGACCTCGTACTCATCAAGAGCACGTCCGAAGACGACATGGGCCCGATGGTCGACTACGTCACGAGGAGACTCAAGAGGATTGGCCTCAATCCCAAACTGTACGGGGACAAGAAACACCCGGCGATCGTCACGCAGCACGGAAAAGGCGGGGTCGCCCTGTCCGGCCATCTCGACACCGTCCCCCACGGGACTGGCTGGAAGTACGACGAGGGACAGAGCGTCGGGAACAAGATCTACGGCAGAGGCACGTGCGACATGAAGGGCGGGTGCACCGCCATGCTCCTGGCGGCCGAGGAACTCTTTGCGGCAAACGTGCCGTTCTCTCTGTGCTTCAGCACGGATGAGGAGACGACCATGATCGGCGCGGGGGCGGCTGCGAAGAGCAAGGCCATCAGGGACGCGCCGGCCGTCGTGATAACGGAGCCCACGGACTTCGACATCGTGGTGAAGGAGAAGGGGCTGCTGCATTTCAACATCGTCACGAAGGGGGTTGCCGCCCATGCCAGTATGCCGCATCTGGGGGACAATGCAATAGCGAAGATGGTGAGGCTCCTTGCGAAGACCGAAGATCTGCAACGGATGCCGAAGAATCCCAGCAACGAACTGTCCTTCTGCGTCAACACCATTAAAGGTGGCACCAGGATAAACGTCATTCCGGACGAGTGCGTGGTCGAGATAGATGTGAGATACCCCCCTGACATGAACACGCAGAAGGTTCTTGGAGAGGTGAGGAGGCGCGTCGGGAACAAGGGCTACAAGATCAACATCATCCACGAGCTAGACCCTGTGGAGACCGACCCCAAGTCGAGGGCCGTAGCGACTCTGAAGCAGCTGATGGGCCCCTCTGCGAGGGTGACTTCCGTACCCTATGCGACCGAGATGGTGATGTTCAAGGACGCGAACAAGACCCTGATGGTGTGCGGTCCCGGAGAATCGGACGTCTGCCACTGCAACGACGAGTACATCGATGTGAGGGAGATCGTCAAGGCAGTGGACCTGTACGTGGCATACTGCACGCTGATGGCCGATGGCTGAGATTCAGGGGTACACGCGCGCAACAGTGCGCGGGTAAGGTATCGCGTCGCGGATGTGCTCGAGCTTGCACACCCATGTGACGATCCTCTCTATCCCCAGACCGAATCCAGAGTGCGGGACTGAACCGTACTTCCTGAGGTCGAGGTACCATTGGTAGTTGTCGAGGCTCTCTCCTTTCTCCCTCAGGCGCTCTATGATGAGGTTGTTGTCAGTCTCCCTCTCGCTTCCGCCGATGATCTCTCCGAACCCCTCGGGCGCAAGAAGGTCGCTGTTCTTGTACGTCCTCTTGTCCTCCGGGTTCTCCTTCATGTAGAACGGCTTCAGCTCCTTCGGATAGTTCACAATGAACACGGGGGTGTCCCGGTCGACGGTGAGCGTGCGCTCCTCGACGGCTCCGAGGTCGCTGCCCCATGAGACGTCGTGCCCCTTCTTCTGGAGGTACTCCATCGCCTCGTCGTACTTCATGCGGTCGAACGGCGGCTCCATCTTCTTCAGGGATGCCGGGTCGCGCTTGAGCAGCCTCAGCTCCTCGCTGCACTCCGCGACCACGTTCTGCACCATCGCCGACACGAGCCCTTCTTGGACCTTCATGTTCTCGTCGTTGTCCAGCCAGGCGGCCTCCATCTCCATGTGCCAGAACTCGGCCAGGTGCCTGGGCGTCCTGGACTTCTCGGCCCTGAACGATGGCGTGATGGCATAGACCTTCTCGAGAGAGAATATGAGGGACTCAAGGTAGAACTGGGCGCTCTGCGAGAGGTACGCGATCCGGTCGAAGTACTTCATCTGGAAGAGCGTGGTGCTGTCCTCGGGGCATACGCCCGTGACTATGGGCGGGTTGACCTCGACATATCCGTTGTCGTGGAACCATTCCCTGCCCCCGCGGACAAGGGCGGCCTTCACCTTGGCGACCGCGGTCTGCTCCCTGGAGCGTATCCAGAGATGCCTCAGGTCGAGAAGAAGCTCGGTACTCTGATACTCGGTTATCGGGAAGGCCTCTGCGATCCCGACCAGCTGGAACTTGGAGGCGCGTATCTCGAACCCGCCTGGAGCGCGCTTGTCCTCGGCGACTTCGCCTTCTATGATGACGGATGACTCTATTCCGGACTTGGTCGCGTTCTCGAACTCGGCGTCTGGCACGTTGCCCTTCTTAACGGTGACCTGAATGATGCCGGTCGAGTCCCTGAGCACAGCGAACACTATCCCTCCGCTGCTCCGGGTCCTGTATATCCATCCCTTCACCTGGACCTTCTTTCCCACATGATCCTTGGAGAGGGCGTCTTTGATTGCGACCATCTGGATGCGAGAAGAGACAATGCGAATATAAGCCCTTCGGAGGCTGCGCAACCGAAATATCCGAGGTAATCCGTTATTCTGGCCGTGATGGTCCGGCTTGCGGACGAGGACGACATTGCTGGTCTCCTCGAGATCGAGGAGAAGTGCTTCGGAAAGGAGAAGTTCTCCCCTGAGACGATCAGGGCGTTCATCGAGAGGGACGACGCCTTCATACTAGCCGCTCTGGAGGGAGACGTAATCGTCGGCTCGGCCATGGCCCTCATGTCAGACCTCGTGAAGCAGGGCAAGGTCGCCTCGGTGGCGGTCCTCAAGGACTTCCGAGGCAAGGGAGTGGGTTCAGCGCTGCTCGGAGAATGCGAGAAGATATTCGAGTCGCAAGGACTGAAGAAGTACTCGCTCGAGGTCGACACGATGAACGAGCTCGCGATAGCCCTGTACTCCTCCCGCGGGTACGAGATCAAGGGGATGCTCAGGGACTTCTACGGCTTCGGCAGGAACGCCTACTACATGGAGAAGAAGGTCGGACCAAGTCCGATGGATGTCAGAGGCTAGAGCGCCTGACCGTCAGCTGCAGGGGCATCCTGTTCACGGTCCACTTCTTCGCATCCTCGGACCGGGGGGACCTGTCTAACGCGCGCGCGTGGGTCTCGTGCATTATCCGCTCCTTGTGGGAGGATATCGCCATCTCGATGTCGGGGTGCCCCGAGTAGGTCACGTCGACGGCGTCTTCGAACTCCAGGCCCTGTTCCTTGCGCATGTGCTGGATCCTGCGTATGACCTCTCTCGCAAGACCCTCCAGCTTCAGGTTCTGCGTAACCTCGAGAGCTATGTAGACATGGACCTCGCCGATGCTCGCGTGCGAGAACCCCGGCTTGTCCTTCTCGTAAACGATCACGTCGTCCTCGGTCAGGTCGAAGCCTCCGAGCCTGACCTTGCCTTTGGTTCTCAGCATGCGCACTAGGTCGTTCTCGTTCATCTTGGTCAGCAGCTTGGCGACCTCCCCCGCCGAGTCCTTCAGCTTCGGGCCGAGGGCCTTCATGTTAGGGCTCACGGCGTAGAATATCATGCTTTCCCTACTGTCGAGGATCTCGACCTTCTTCACGTTGAGTTCATCGGAGATCATCTTCTCGAACCGGCGCAGGGTCCAGGCCTTGTCCTCGTCGACTGCGATGACCGCCTCCGGAAGCGGCTGGCGGAGCTTCGCGTTGACCTTCTGGCGCGCGAGCCTTCCAGCCTCCACAGCGGTCATCACGAGCGCCATCTGACGCTCGAGGGTCCCGTTGACAGAGTCGTCGTCTGCGACAGGGTAGTCCTCGAGGTGAACGCTGGAGAGCGGCCCGTGCAGGCTCGAGTAGAGCCACTCCGCGAAGAACGGCGTGACGGGCGCCATGAGTTTCGACAGCGTGAGCAGGCATTCGTGGAGCGTGCAGTGGGCCGAGAACCTGTCGAGGGGATCGTTCTCCTCCCAGAACCTGCGCCTCGACCGGCGGACGTACCATCCGCTGAGATCGTCTATGAAGGACCGCACAGCCCTGACGGCCCTGTGCACCTCGAGGGAATCGAATCCGGCCCTGGCTTCCGTGGTCGTCGAGTGCAATCTCGAAGCTATCCAACGATCCAGGTCGTGCGTCTTCGAATACTCCCGCTGCTCCGTGAAGCCGTACGCATTTGCGTTCGATGCGAAGAACGCATAGAGGTTGAGCAGGGTGTTGAGGGGGCCGACCATCGTCTCCCTGACCTTCTCCTTCGAGAATTGGACTGACTGCCAGACGGGGTTGCCAAGGAAGAACAGTCTCGACGCGTCCGCTCCCACGCTGGAGAACACCTCGTCCGCATAGACGACCTTCTCTGCGCTCTTCTCGATCTTGCCCCCGGTCTCGTCGAGCACGTTGCCCAGGACCAGGACCGACAGGAACGCAGGCTTGTCGAACAGCATGGTCCCGAGAGCCAGCTGCGTGTAGAACCAGCCCCTCGTCTGGTCAACTCCCTCGGCGATGAAATCAACTGACCTGTGAGTGTCGAACTCCGCGATGTTCTCGAACGGATAATGGTACTGCGCGAACGGAGCGCATCCCGAGTCGTACCAGCAGTCTATGACGGCCTCCTCCCTGTGCATGGCGTCGCCGCACGATGGGCAGGAGACGGCCAGCGAGTCGATATACGGCCGGTGAAGATCGAGGTTCTGAGGCAGAGCGCCTCCGGCCAATCCCGCCAGCTCCTCCACGCTGCCGACGCACACCTCGTGCCCCCTCTCGCACCGCCAGATCGGCAGCGGCGTGCCCCAGTACCTGCTCCGGCTGACAGCCCAGTCCTTGGCATCCGACAGGAAGTTGCCGAACCTGCCGTGCTTGAAGGTCTCCGGCATCCAGTTGATATGTTCATTGAGCTCGAGCATCCGCTCCTTGTGGTCCGAGGTTCTCACGAACCATGAGTCCAGGGCCCTGTAGATGAGCGCGGAGTCGCATCTCCAGCAGAAAGGATACGAATGCCTCAAGAGGCCCCATCTAAACAGCAGCCCCCTCGACTCGAGAAGCCTCATCACCTCGGAGTCGGCGTCGCGAGCCGACCTTCCCTCCAGCTCTGGAACGGCTGCCGTGAACTTCCCGGACTGGTCCAACGGGTCGAATATCTCAATGCCTTCGGCGGATGCGATATCGAAATCCGTGGAGCCGTACGCGGGGGATATGCTCATTATGCCAGTGCCTTCTTCGCGAGTCACCTCGGCCGAATGCACGACGCGCCAGGCCCGTCCCGAGTACTTGTGGTGGCCGAACAGCGGCTCGTATTCCCTGCCCACAAGCTCAGAGCCCAAGACCGATGACACGACCTTGTCCTGTGGGCCTATCAGGTCCCGCCTCTTCTCGGACACGACGTATCGGGAGCCCTTGTGCTCGAACACGACGTAGGTCAGGTCGCGGTCGACTGCCAGGAGAGCGTTCGCGACCAGGGCCCAAGGAGTCGCTGTCCAGGCCAGCAGGTTGATACCGTCGTCCTTGAGCTTGAACGAGACTATCACGAACCTGTCCTCGGTCTCCTTGAACCCCAAGGCGACCTCGTGAGTGCTCAGGGTCGTCCCGCACCTGGGGCAGTACGGCACGACCTTGTGACCTTTCTCGAGCAGGCCTTTCGAGTGGAGCTGCTTCAGAGACCACCACACGCTCTCGATGTACTCCGAGGACATCGTCAGGTAGGCGTTCTGGAAGTCGATCCAGTAGCCCATCCTCTGGCTCATGCGCTCCCAGTCTTCCTTGTACCTGAGTACGCTCTCTCTGCAGAGCTGGTTGAACTTGTCCACGCCCATCGATTCGATGTCCCTCTTCGTGTGGAATCCGAGGGCGCGCTCGACCTCGAGCTCGACAGGGAGACCGTGACAGTCCCAGCCTCCGATGTAAGGGACGATCTTCCTGCCATTCATCACGTAGTATCTGAGAAACGCATCCTTCACCGCGCGCGTGAGCGCGTGCCCTATGTGGGGCCTGCTGTTCGCCGTGGGAGGTCCTTCGCAGAAGACCAGCGGGCTCCCGTCGCGCATCCTCTCCTTGACCTTGTCGAGGATGCCCTGATCCTTCCACGCCCGCAGGATTTGCTCCTCGAGCAGCGGGAAGGTAGACCCGTCAGGTTCCCGGTAGTACTTGTTCGGCATAACAGACTCCTCCAGAAGGACTCTATCATAACCTCGGCAATGAAGAAGAGAATCAGCTAATTATAATGAGCTGGTTCGCCGAAGTCATCGGGCCGTGAACGACGGGCTCGATATTTAACTCTTGTCTGAGTATAGCATGACACACCTTGGCACTGACGAAAATCTCCGGGTTTCCGGGCCATCCAGACATGTCTGGCAGGACTTAGGCGCCCCGAAGCCGGAACAAGAAACCTCTATATATTAGAGCACGTATAGCGCCGCGTGCAACCCATGGCCTGGGGTGGTGCCTAAGGCCTAGAAAGGTGAACAGTGATGGAAGAGCCCTTGTGCAACGTGGAGTTTCTGAAGAGCAACTCGACATATGTGGCCAGAGTTCAAAGCGACCTTGGCGGGATGCGGGAGTACCGGGGCGGAAGCCTCGAGGAGATACTCGAGCAGGTCGTGATTGACTTGCAGGAAGAGTTCGAAGGCGCCCGCCTTTAGATCCGTCGACGAAGCTCAGAAAGTCCGATTGCGCAAGAGCCCCGAGACGCCCTTGCTCGTTCATCCGCAAGCTTTTCGCACCACTAGGAAAGAAGGAATACGAGGAGGTCATCTCCTCCTACTACGGCGACGAGCAGGTCGCCGCGCTTGTGACGTTCAAGATCGACACGAAGGGATCCGACCAGGTGGCCCAGAAGATAGCCAACTTCGAGCACATCGAGGACGTGTTCCTCGTCACTGGTGACACGGACATCATCGCGAAGGCGAGGTTCCCGAGCTACGCTGCCCTCAAGAAGTTCATAGTCGACGATGTCGCGGACATAGACGGCGTAAAGGAGACCAAGACTTTCATGGTCGTCACGACCTTCAAGGAGCGGGGCAAGGTCCAGCAGGAAGAGGAAGAGCCCAAGAAGTAGGAGGACTGGAAAGATAGGCCAGGCAGCTTTTCATCGGAGGGATCACAATGGCGGACATGGAGACGAGGTTGAGGCAGATCATGGAGGTGCTGGACCAGCTAGCTGAGGACACCTCCGTGCCGAGGAACATAAGGCGCGGCGCGACCGACGCCAAGGAGCGGCTGCTCAGAAAGGCGGAGGCGTTGGACGTGCGCAGCGCGAGCGCGATCATGATCCTGGACGAGCTAGCCAACGACCCGAACATACCGTTGCACGGGCGGACGCTCATCTGGAACATCATAAGCCAGCTGGAGACCGTCAAGTGATTGGCAGCGGCCAATCACGACATATATCCGTGCACTGATTCTTCATTCGAGCGGCTGTAGTCTAGCGGTTAGGACTGGAGCTTCCCAAGCTTCAAACCCGGGTTCAAATCCCGGCAGCCGCACTCTCATGCGTAGCCAGCAGGACCGTCTTCTGAATCAATCAAGGGGATAGTTGACCTCAGAGATCTCTCGAAAAAGACCATATGGCAGGAAGGATGATGACGCCACCGGAGCAGCTCAGATGGATACGGTCAAGATTGGCCTTG
>JALOTQ010000151.1 GCA_025457815.1 Thermoplasmata archaeon | reverse complement strand
AACCGGATTTGAACCGGTGACCTACGCCGTGTAAGGGCGTTGTCATAACCGCTAGACCATGGGCCCGCTGGTCGCCAATGCCCTCAATCCGCTTAAAGATTCCCCGGTAGACGCTTGCTCAGCTCGCGCGTCGAGTACACTTCGTGGGCAGTGATACGCTCCTCCGAGGTGCTGCCCTTCGTCATTTCCGTAAGACAGCATCGAACCCGAGCGAGAAGGCGGCGAGGTTCTCCTGGATCCTCTTCGGCACGTTCATCTCGAGGGCCCGCTCGTAGAACTCCCGGCCGATGCCAGTGATGCCCGTCCCGGCCAATGCGCCCGTCATGACTACGTTGGAGGACATCGGCACGCCCGCGGACCTCGAGAGGCTCGGCGCGTCGACCAGCGCGTAGGATCCCGCAACCTTCAGGACTTCCGACTCGATCTCTTCGGGCACAGGATACCTTAACTTCTGCGTCGAGACGCTCAGAGGGACTATGCGCTCCGTCGAACTGACGACGACCGTCTTCTTGGACGTCTTGCACAGTGCCCGAAGGGTCTCGAGGAGCTCAAAAGACAATATCGCATCTGCCTGGCCGTCTGGGATGATCGGGCTGCTCACGTCCCCTATCCTCGCGGTGCACACGACGGAGCCGCCTCTCTGCGCCATCCCGTGAGTCTCGGAGAGCAGCACGTTCTTCCCGGCGAGGATGGCGGCATCGCCAACAATCCGTGAAGCTGTGATGATGCCCTGCCCGCCGACACCAACGAGGTAGATGTCGACCATCACTTGGCCTCCTTGATGGCCTTGTACGGGCAGACCTGCTCGCAGACCCCGCAGCCCGCGCACAGGACGTCGTCTATGCTCTGGACCTTGTCGAGGCTGGATATCGCAGGACATTGGAAGCGGTCCACACAGGTCCTGCACTTCTTGCATGCATCCTGGTCGATGAACCTCTTCCCGAGTATGGCTCCCTTCTCGTCCCTCTTGGCGATGAGCGCGCATTCTCTTCTGGATATGATGACCGATATGCCAGGTTGCGCCATCCCTTCCTTGACGGAATCAATCGTGGTCTTGACATCGTACGGGTCGACGACCTTGAGCCACTTCACGCCGCACCCCGTGACGACCTCCTCGATGGAGACGGACGTGATGTCGCAGCAGGTGGGGCCTTTCTCACTCCCGGGATGAGGCTGGTGGCCCGTCATGGCAGTCGTCCTGTTGTCCAGGATCATGAGAAGGAACTTGTGGCCGTTGTGGACCGCGTTGATCAAGCCTGGGATGCCTGCGTGGAAGAATGTGGAGTCCCCGATGAAGGCTATCACCGGCTGGTCGTTGACCTTGGCCAAGCCTCCTGCGGTGCCTACGCTAGAGCCCATGCAGACCAGGAGGTCTGCGGCTTCGTAGGGCTTCCCCAGGCCGAGCGTGTAGCAGCCGATGTCCGATGCGAACACCGCCTTCTTGTTTGTCGCCTTGCTGACGGCGTAGTATGTCGCGCTGTGAGGGCATCCCGCGCACAGCACGGGCGGCCTCACCGGAACCGGAGGAATCTGCGGCGCCGGAGTCAACTCCGGTAGCCTCAACCCGAACGCGTTGACAAGGGCGGCCGAGACGATCGCCTGGTCGAGCTCATGGGCCCTCGACAGAATGCCGTCCGCCTTGCCGAGGACTCTGGTCTCCAGCCCCTCTCTCTGTGCCACGGCCCTTATGGCCGTCTCGAGGACCGGCTCGAGCTCCTCGACGACAGCGACCGCGTCGTGGTCCTTCAGGAACTCGACAATCAAGCGCGAAGGCAGGGGGTGGGAGAATCCCAGTTTCAGTATGTCGATGTCCAGTTTCAGGTATGTCGCTGCGTCCACTGAGTAATTGAACGCGGCGGACGAGGCCACGATGCCCAACTTCCCCCCGATGCCTATCTTCACGACCTTGTTGAGCGGCGATATGTTGGCCAAGCCCTCCGCCTCCACAAGTTTCTGGAGCAGGACCAAGTGCCTGGACCTGGCCACTGCAGGGACGGTGACGAACCTTGTGGGGTCCTTGACAAACTCCTTCTTCTTCAGGCCTGGCTTGACCTCCCCAACCACGACAGGGCCCCGCACGTGAGATATCCTCGTCGTCGTCCTGAGCAGGACGGGCAACTCCAGCTTCTCCGAGATGTCAAAAGCTTGTCTCGTCATTTCGAGGCACTCTTGCGGGGACGACGGCTCGAGGAGCGGTATGCCTGCGAGGAGCGCGTAGTATCTGTTGTCTTGTTCGTTCTGGCTTGAGTGACACGACGGGTCGTCCGCGGTCACCAGGACGAACCCTCCCCGGGTGCCAGTGTACGCGAACGTAAGGAGCGCATCGGCGGCAACGTTGACCCCCACATGCTTCATGCTGACGAGAGCTCTCACGCCGGACGCAGCCGCGCCGATCGCGACCTCCGTGGCTACCATCTCGTTTGCGGAGTACTCGAAGTAGATGCCAGCATCCTTTGCCACACGCGCGAGGGTGTCGCCTATCTCGGACGCCGGAGTGCCGGGGTAGGTGGTTGCGACCGCGACTCCCGCTTCGAGAGCAGCCCTCGCGATGGCCTCGTTTCCGAGAAGTAGAACTTTTGAGCCGGGGGCGGCTTCCAGAATTCTGTCCATTTCGCCCAAGAGATTGAGTCCGTGATGGAAATACCTTTTTGAGCTAACCACATCCAGACGCCTCGCGTCCTCGCCAACCACTCATCTTGTCAGGTCCGTACGCGTCAGATTGAAATATCCACACCTGGTTGGCAGTTCCGTGAAGGGCAGGACCGCCGCTGAGAAGATACTCGCAAAGGCGTCGGGGAGGCCTCTTGTGACTGCTGGTGAGGTCGTCGAGGCCTCGCCTGGCCTCGTCATGTCTCACGAGAACTCCTACCTTGTGGACAAGGCTTTCAGGGAGTTCAAACTCGGCCGACCCGTGGATCCCGACAGGATTGTCATCGTCCTCGACCACAGGACCCCGGCGAATACGGCCCAGACCGCCTCCGTGCACGCGGCGATACGCA
>JALOTQ010000050.1 GCA_025457815.1 Thermoplasmata archaeon | reverse complement strand
CTTCCGTTTGATGTTCATCACGAAGACCTCGTCCGCCTTCTTCGTCGCCCTTCTCCAGGACTCCCTGAGGTCTCCAGCGAACGCTGCACACGTTCCATGATGCTTGTTGAGGACGACCTGTATCGCGAATATCTGCTTGTCCTTCAGGGCTCGCATCGCATCCTCCATGTCCTCGTTCACGGGATTCCCTTCGAGCCTGAGCGCCTGCGCGCTGATGCTCAGCGCGAGCTTGTGGTTCTGCTCGATCGTCTCGTATGCGGACACTCCTGGAAGGAACGACTTCCGGCCTCCGGTGTATCCTGCGAAATAGTGTGGTTCGACGCTGCTTATCGCAATTATCCGGTCAGCGTCCGCCACCAGCTTGTTGAGCTTGAGGACGGTTCCATTCTTGGACACCCCCAGCATGGCCATCTCGCTCGCCTTGGAGTCGTGGGAACGCACGTTTGGCCTGACCTTCTCCCACATCTCTCCGAAGATGTACCTGTACTCCTCCTGGGTCGGTTCGCGGTGCATCCCGTTCGCGATGAGGTACTTGACGTTCTTACCTTCGAGCTTCTTCCAGATGGTCTTGATGATCTTCCCAGACGGGGTCGGCCTCGTGGCGTCATTGACTATGACCAGGATCTCCTTTCCGCCCTCGAGGAATTCCCTCAAGGGTTTCGACCTGATGGGGTTCCTTACGGCGTTGAGGACGACGGTCGCCTTGTCGGGAGTGGGGACATCCTTGGGATAGACGATCTCCTCCACGTTCTGGTCGGGAAGCTCCACGATCTCCTTCCCCTCTCCGTATGGTATTTCGAGCCTCATCTGGGATACCGGGCAGGAATGCCCCTTCTCATATTAGTACGTTAACTTTTGTCATGGTCCAGGGCCGTCTCCCGCCGCTACTCGGAAAAGGCTTAATTACGTGTTACTCGTGTTTGCCAAACATGAAGACGCTAGGCACGCTGGGCGAAAGAGAGACCATCAGGATTATCGAGAGGATAATCAAGAGCGACGCCGCCGTGGGCCCAGGCGATGACTGTGCTGCCATAGACATAGGCGACATGTATCTCCTCGTGACCACCGACATGATGGTCACCAAGGCCCACATCCCGAAGGGCATGGGACCATACGACATCGGATGGTCGATCGTCGCCGTGAACCTGAGCGACATCGCAGCCATGGGAGGAAAACCCCTGGGCGTCGTGACCGCGATCGGCATCACCAGGGGACATCCCATCGACTTCATCGAGCAGATGGCGGACGGCATGAACGATTGCGCCCGGAGGTTCGACACGAGCGTCGTGGGTGGAGACACGAAGGAGCATGAGGATCTCGTCCTAAGCGGCACTGCATTCGGTATCGTCCCGAAGAACGCCATCCTGCTGAGGAAGGGCGCTCACGCGGGCGACTTGATTGCAGTCAGCGGCCAGCTCGGGAAGGCGGGCTCGGGATTCTACTCTTTGAAGAGAGCCCTCGGCCTCAAAGAAGCGGAGGATGCCCTCAAGAGGCCTTGGCCAAGGGTGAAGGAGGGCATGCTGCTGAGCAAGTCAGGGATCGTCACATCCTGCATGGACATCTCGGACGGCCTGTCGGCTTCGATATTCGAGCTGTCAAGAATGTCAGGTATGACCTATGAGGTCGACTATGCGCGCATTCCGAAGGCCAAGGAGGTCGAGATGGCCTTCCACGACCTCGAACGACAGAAGGATCTGGTGCTCAATTTCGGCGACGATTTCGAGCTCCTCTTCACGATCAAGCGCCAGGCCGAGGACGATCTGCTCAAGCTCTCCAAGGACAGCGGTTGCCCCTTCACCGTCATCGGAAAGGTAACGAGCGGCGAGGAGAACATACTGATAGACGGCGGCAAGCGGGAGAAGCTGGAGAATCTTGGCTATGAGCATTTCAGGACTCGGCAGCAGTGAGGCGCTGTTCTATGCCCGCGAGGGCGACAAGGTGCGCTGTAGCCTGTGCCCGCACTCGTGTCTCATCTCTGATGGAAAGCGAGGCATCTGCGGCGTCAGAGAGAATCGGAAAGGCAAGCTCTATTCACTGATATACGGGAAAGCGTCCTCCATTCACCCCGACCCGATCGAGAAGAAACCCCTGTTCCATTTCCTGCCCGGTAGCACATCGATATCCTTCGGGAGCGTGGGGTGCAACCTGTCGTGCATGCACTGTCAGAACTACTCCATATCAAGGGCCAAGGTCGACCGGTTCGAGCTGATCGACATCTCGCCTGAGGACGTCGTCCTGCACGCGGCATCTGCAGGTGCCCAGTCCGTTTCCTGGACTTACAACGAACCGACCATCTGGCACGAGTTCACGACGGTCGCCTCTAAGGCGGCTCACAAAGCAGGTCTGAAGACCAACTACGTCACGAATGGCTACATCCAGGAGGAGCCACTGAGGAGCCTCAAGGGCGTGATTGATGCAATGAACATCGATGTGAAGGGCTTCCGGGAATCCTTCTACAAGGAAATCTGTGGCGGGAGACTGGCGCCGGTCCTGAGGTCCTGCGAGCTGGCTTTGGAGCTAGGCATACACGTGGAACTGACATACCTGATCATCCCGCAGCACAACGACTCTCAGGCAGAGATCGACGAGTTCTGCGGGTGGGTGGTGAATTCACTGGACCAGAAGGTCCCTGTCCATTTCTCGGTGTTCCATCCTGACTACAAGCTCACCGGAATCTCCAAAACTCCCGACAAGACCATGAGCATGGCCTACGAACGCGCCGTCAAGGCCGGCCTTCAGTTCGTGTACCTGGGCAACATGTGGGCAGGCGATAGGGATGACACGTTCTGTCCGAAGTGCGGAACTCGTGCAGTCGAAAGGGAAGGTTTCTGGGTTCGTTCTAAGAACATGAAAGGTGGCAAGTGTGCCAACTGCGGCGCCGATCTGAACATGGTCGTATGAGATGGCTCTTGTCAGAATGCATTGCCTTACAGCGGGAAGATCAGGAGCAAGATGTTCCCCACGATGGCCGAGATGACAAGTCCAATCAGCATTGGGACTATGAATGGTATCTTTGGGGTCACCCAGACTCTGGCGAACCCCGCCTCATGAAGGAGGGCAACCGCACTGGATACATCCTCATCGTGAATGGGTCTGGCGCGCAATTCGTGCTTGCCATCCTTCATTCTCTCCATCAGCCAGACGTGCTTCTTCTGGACATCTGCCAGAGGGATGCGGTAGCCAAGGAGTGAGTACGGGAACTTCGAGTCGCCTCTTGCCAGATTGAACATCAGGAACGCGAGCGGGAACAGGGCGACTATGATGGCTGCGGTCACGAGCACAACGAAAGTGAATGGGAAGAGGATCTCGGCAGAAGGGGAATCAGCACTCAGCACTGGCAGTGAGTCGAAGCCGGGGTAGAACGGAAACAGAACGGCCAGAGAGAGCAGCGCCTTCGCATCCGCTCCTCCCCGGATTACATCTAGCATGTAGAGCGCGACGATCAGAAGCATCATCCCAGGGACGGCAAGGAGATGCTGAAAGTACTCGTCGTCTCCAAGGTACATGGCTAGAAGCACCATGGAGAGGACCGCGATGGCATACTTCACGAACGGAGCATATCTCGCCCACGTGGTTTCTTCGTCGGAGTCAAGATAGACGTCTGCGAGTATCGCAAACACAGGAATGAGCACAAGGATGTATGCCGGATCTTCGCCGTCAGCAAGGACTTGGATTGGGATCAGGACGAGCCCGATTCCACCCATAAGAACCCAGTAGATATTCGGCACCTTCCTGGTTCGCCAGTCGAGGGCGGAAGCGAATGCGAGAATCGCTATCGCGGACACCAGACGGATTGCGTCCATCGCCAGATTGGAATCCACGCGAAAGGATGCTCATGTCTCTACTTAAGCCATTCTCATTTCTCAGCTCAGCCGCTGCGCCGAGGGACTGCGAAAGGATTATATCAGAAACCTTTGTTAAGTCGGCTGGATTCGATGAACCGTAGTAGAAACGCGGCCTTGGCTCTATTGGCGATGGCACTATTGCTGTCTCTTGTCGCCCTGTCAACGCTAGCCGCCGCCCAAGGCATCGTCTTCCGAGAGGTCGGTCCGTTCGAACAGGAGTGCCCCGCCTCGGAGTCGATATACTATCAGTGGTTCGTGTACAATGATGATCTCGCACCATACCTGGTCGAGGTTTCCGTCAGTGAATTCTCGGGGAGTGGCTGGAGATCAGTCCTCGACCGCCCCATCTTCGTGCTTGATCCAGGCGCTGGGATTTTTGTCAACCTCACTGTCACAGCGTCCTCGGACGTTTCGTCCAAGCGCGTGAATCAGACGGTGCAGTTCTCGTTTACAGACCTTCAGGACACAGCGCACACTTTCGAAGTGACGAGCGTTGCCCAAACGGAGTTCATCCCAACCTGGGACGTCATCGCACCTGGCAAGAACAAGATACTGGGATACTTCGACAATCCCCTTCCACCGCCGTTCGATGGGAACTACACGACCTTCGCTCTCAATGTTCTCATTTGGATTGGGATAGGTCTTGTGGTAGCGTATGTCGTAGCTCCTGCGGTTCGCGTGTTCACCAAGAAGACGAAGACTGACATCGACGACCGGGTTCTGAAGGTAATCCACATGCCAGTGTTCGCGCTCATCATCGTGTACGGCCTCGTCAGCTCCCTCTCCATACTGCAGCTGAGCGACAGTCAGGTCAATCTGATCCTCGACTCCTACGGAATCGTCCTGATCGTGGTCGCGACCTATGTGGTCTACAAGATCTTCAAAGAAGTCCTAGTTCACATCGGAAAGAAGTGGTCCGCCCGAACGAAGAGCGAGATTGACGATGTCCTGATCCCCGTGATAGACAAGATCGGCGGGGTCGTCATCCTTGTGTTCGGCGCGGTTGGCTTGCTCAACTACATGGGCTACGACATCACCTTCCTTCTCGCAGGCGTCGGAGTCCTCGGCCTCGTGATCGCATTCGCGGCCCAGGACTTCCTCTCGAACTTCTTCAGCGGAGTCTTCATCCTCCTCGACCGTCCATTCAGCGAGGGACAGTTCATACAGATAGCCACGGGGGAGACCTGCCGGGTCGACAAGATCGGGATCCGGAGTACGAGGCTGTACAACACCTTCCAGAACAACTACGTGGTCCTGCCGAACAACAAGCTTGTGAATGACAAGATCGTCAATCTCACAGAGCCGGACGCGCGCGGCGTCTCCGAGATAGTGGTGAAGGTGGCTCCGACCTCGGACACGGACAAGGTCGAGAGGGTTCTCCTCGAAATCGTCAAGGCGCATCCCGAGGTGCTCAAGTCGGACGGGAAGGCGCCCGCTGTACGGCTTGTCAACCTGGCAGATGGCGTGTTCGAGTTCAAGGTGTTCTTCTGGGTCGAGGACTTCATGACGAGTTGGAGAGTCGCTCACGAGATACGCAAGGAGACCGTCCGGAGGTTCAGCGAGGAGAGAATCGATATCGCGATGCCTCAGACCGCGATACTGATGAAACAGACCGCGAAGTGAGATCAGTCGCAGAGATCGAGCCCCAGGTCCTCAGCGATTCCCAATGCCTTGCCGTACTCGAGGATTCTCATCGGCCTCCTCAGCTCGGGGAACATCGCCGCTTTGTATTCGGGCCGATACTGAGACATCACGTTGACCTTCACACCGGTGAGGTTCTCCGCGATCCAGTGGAGCACCGGGCGGGTGCAGCACTCGATATGGCCGGGGAGCACCAGATGTCGGACTATCACCTCACACTGTTGTTTTGCGATCAGATGGTTCCTCTGGACAATCGCCGTATAGCTCTCGACTCCGGATAGCCTCTGAGCACACCCGTCGTTGCCGTACTTGAAATCCGTGAGGTACACGTCGATTACGCCATCTAGAAGCCTCATCGCCTCCTCCGTCAGGTACATGTTGGAGTTCCATACCTGAGGTAGGTTCGCCCTGCACTCTCTCATGACCTTCAGGATGAACGGGAGATTGGATGTGGGATCGCCCCCGACCCAGTTTACATTCCTCGCCCGGTTCGCGGGTGTTTCCGCCCTGCGGGCCCTGCCATCGCCTGAGGATCTCATCTCTATCATCCTGGCCAAGTCTGCTGGCTCCATCCTAATCCCCGATTCTGGCTTTGTGCTGATGTCCCAGTTCTGGCAGTAGACGCAGTTGAAAGTACAGCCCGAGAAGAAGATCGTGTAGGACGGGACCAGGTCGGGCTCTTCGCCCATGTGAAGGAACTCGCTGCTGACTCTGGAATCAAGCACTCCGCAGTGGCCCTTCACGCCTTCTCGGCGGTTCGCCCCGCATCTGCGCTCGCACAGCTCGCAGTGCTCAAGCATCCTGTCCGCGAGTTCCGATTTGATGTCCAGGAGGGTGGTGTTCCCGCAGGCAAAAGGACCCCTGGTCCTTGCGGAGTCATGGACCTGCCAGAGGCGTGAGCTTGCCTGGTCCAGCCGCTCGTCTGTGAGCACCTGCTTCGTGAGCAGGAAGTTCGCCTTGTCGCTTCCCTCGAGTATGCTGTGGTATCGAGACAGCGCCGGGGAATGCATCTGGAGAGATACTGGTCCGAACGCACATTTAATACTTCCATCAGCCTGTTGGAGTTCGCTATGCGCTGGAAGTCCGTCGAGAACCTTCCCGACATGATGAGGGAGACCTACGACCTGGTAGCGCAGGTCCCGACAGGAAAGGTCACCACGTACGGCGAGGTGGCCAGGGCGCTTGGCGACGTTGTGGCGAGCAGGTTCGTGGGACTCGCGATGAGCATGAATGATGATATCGTCAGGGTTCCCTGCCGCCGGGTAGTCCAATCGGACGGGCATCTAGGGGGCTACACCGGGGGTGGCCCCTCGAAGAAGGCAAGATTGCTGAAGGGGGAGGGAATTGAAGTTTCCCAGGGGAAGATCATTGGTCTTGAGAGGTACATGTTCTCCGACTTCCGGACAAGATATCCCCTGAGGGACCTCAGGAAACGTCAGCGGATTCTGAGGAGAGGTCTCAGACTTGCCAGGTTCAGTGGGTCAATAGAACGTGTGGCGGGAGTCGATGTTGCCTACAGGGAGAACCACGCCTTCGTCGCGCTTGTCACCTTCGACGCGGAGTCGCTGTGCGAGATCGACCGAGTCGTGGTAGAGGGAGATGCCACCTTCCCATACATCCCGACGTACTTGGCATTCAGGGAGTTGCCATTGATGAGATCCGTCTCAGAGTTCATCGACCGACAGACCGTGCTCATCTACGACGGGAACGGGATCATGCACCCGGAGGGATTCGGGATCGCCAGCCAGCTCGGGGTTGTCTTGGGTGTTCCCACGATAGGTGTCGCCAAGAAACTCCTCTGCGGTCAGGTATCCTCCAAAGGTTTCTCCGCTGAGAAGCAGGTAACCATTGGCGGCAGGCTCCGCGGCTACGCTTTGTCTAGCACGCCTGGAGCGAAGGCTGTCTATGTATCACCTGGCCACATGCTCTCCGTAGACCAGTCGAAAGACATCGTATCGCGGTTCCTTGTCCATAGGGTCCCGGAGCCGACACGCCTAGCGCATATCGCCGCGGAATCGGCTCGAAGGGGAACAAACAAGAAATAGGCGCTAGAGCGTGCTCAGGGACTGATGCGCATCTGCGTATTCGGTGCTGGAGCGCTTGGCAGCGCCATCGGTGGCCTACTTGCTCGCAATCATGAAGTCGTTCTGGTTGGCCGGCGGGCCCATGTGAATGCTGTGAAGGCCCGCGGCCTCCAGCTCCTCGGCGACGCGCGCATGCGTGTGAGAGTCGACGCGGTCGAGAATCTGGCAAGGATAGCACCAACCGATCTCGTGATATTGACGACCAAGGCGTATGACACGGGCGATGCGGTCGTCGCCTTGAAGGAATGGGCAGACGACCGCACGCTGGTGCTGACTCTCCAGAATGGGCTCGGCAACCTCGAGCAGCTAAGACGGTGGAAAGGACGGCGAGCCTTCGGAGGAGTCACGACGATGGGCGCGACGCTCCTGGGGCCAGGCCAAGTGCGAATTTCGGGACTCGGAAGGACGGCGGTTGGCAGTGATTCTGATCCCCGCGGAGCACGCATCATAGCTGATGCGTTCGCATCAGCTGGGATTCCGGCATCAACCGAGTCTGATATCTTCCGCACCCTCTGGAGCAAGGCGGTCGTGAGTGCGTGCATCAACCCCACGACCGCAGTTCTCGGAGTTACCAACGGCAGGTTGCTCGAGAGTCGCGTGATCCGCAAGCTCCTCGCGGACATCTCCACCGAATGCGTTGCGGTTGCCGCCCAAGAAGGCGTCAGTCTTGAAGCGAGAGAGCTCACGCGTAGAGTCATGAACGTGGCTCGGGACACGGCTAAGAACAGGTCGAGCATGCTCCAGGACATAGAGAAGGGTAAGAGGACCGAGATCCATCAGATAAACGGTGCGTTCGCCGCCCTTGGCGACAAGCACCGCATCCCAACTCCATTGAATGACGTTCTGACCGCGCTTATCGAGGCACTTGAGCGCCGACCCCGAACGCAGAAAGGTTAATATTGCGATATGTGTCATTTCCGACCCGTGATAAGATGGTGGATGTAAGAGAACTGGCAGCGAATGCCAAAGTGCTCAGGAAGAAGGGCCTGGGCGTAAGAGAGATCGCGGACGAACTTCATCTCTCAGTGGACACAGTCAACTACCTCATAGAGTACGGCGCCGAGGGCCTCCCGCCATCGGACGTCAAGATCGGCTGGAGGTCAGTGGGAGTCTCGGGGTACAGGGTCGGCCTCCTCTCGCAGCTTCTCGCGGACATTGCCCTTGAGGAACTGGGGAAGCACGACACCGATGCGGACGTGGTGCTGGGAATATCGATAAACGGTGTACCTTTCGCAACCATGCTGGCTGAGATCATGGGCCTCGACTTCGGGGTATATCGGCCTCACGCGGAGAGCGATGCCGGGGGCGCGTTCAGCTCCAACTTCGCCTCAGTCGGGGACGGCAAGAAGATCATCGTCGTTGACGATGTCCTCAGCACAGGGGCGACAATCAAGAGTGCCATATCTGACATCAAGGAGGCCGGAGGCAACCCGGTCCTCGTGATGGTGATCGTCAACAAGAGCAGCATGAACGAGATTGACGGCGTGCCATTGCGCGGGATCATACGTGCGCGCTCCATAGGCGGCACCATCCTCGGTGGCGGCGGTAGCAAAGGCTTCCCGTACAGCTAGAACTTCTTGGCCGAGGCTCTGAGCGCCTCGACGACGGGCATCTGCTTGCCCATCATCAGTCTCTCCAGCGCGCCCCCTCCAGTGCTGACGTACGAGATTCTGCCTATGACGTCGAACTTCACGGCGGCCGCGGAGGAATGGCCGCCGCCGATGACCGAGAAGGCCTCGGACTCCACGATGGCATTGTAGAGCTCCCGCGTCCCCTTGGAGAACTCCTCCTTTTCGAACAGGCCCGGGGGTCCTGAGAGGAAGACCGTCTTCGAGCTCATTATGATCTTCTTGAACTCCTCCAGCGTCTCGGACCCGATGTCCTTGGCAGAGCCATCCGCAGGAATCTCGTCGATCCCGCATTCGTGCCGTTTCCCGTCGACATCGATCGCAGCGTCCGAGGGTAGGCGGATCTTCGCTTTGTGCTTCTCGAACAATGACTTCGCCGATGTGACTACCTCGGCCGTCAGGTCCTTGCTCAAGAGCTGTTCGGTCTTCCCACCCACCTTCTTGCCGAGGGCAGAAAGGAAGGCGTATCCCGCAAGGCCGGCAACCAGCACGTTGTCCACTGTCTCCCTGTCCGCAAGGCGTTCGACGACCGGCAGCGCATCCGCGAACTTGGTGCCTCCGAATATGAATGTGGACGGTCGGTTGGGGGTCTGGAATACCCGCGTCAGCGTCTTGACCTCCCTTTCCATAAGCCTGCCAGCGGCTGACGGCAGGACCGGCGTGAACCCGACCAGGGACGAATGAGACCTGTGAGACGACCCGAAGGCGTCGTTGACGAACAGATCGAACACCGGGGAGAGCAGCTTCACAAGCATCGATTCAGCGTGTTCCTCCGGAGACTTCTTGGCCTGCTCTTCCGGGAAATCCCTGACATTCTTGAGGAGGATCGCTTCTCCCTCGCCCAGGTTCCCAATGGCCTTCAGAGCGTGCGAGCCGAACAAGTCGTCGATGTACTTCACCCTCCGGCCCAGATACTGGCTCAGAAAGGCAGCGTGCTCGTTCAGTGGAATGAAGTCGTAATCTCCGGGCCTCCCCTGGTGCGCGAGTATTGCCACCTTGGCCCCTCTGTCGAGGAGTTCCCGAAGGGTGGGCACCGAAGACCTGA
>JALOTQ010000049.1 GCA_025457815.1 Thermoplasmata archaeon | reverse complement strand
GCATTCTGAGGGCAAGGCCAGCATGATCATAGACGCCGACGGCATGGTGGTCTGCCCGGGATTCATAGACATCCACTCTCACTCGGAGCTTCATCTTCTGTCCAATCCCTTGGCCGAGAGCAAGATCAGGCAGGGCGTGACGACTGAGCTTGTCGGGAACTGCGGAGGCTCGCCCGCGCCGGCCATCGGGGCCGCCAAGGACTCACTTGTCGACTATGCCAAGATACTCGATATCGATGTGGACTGGGCCACCCTCGACGAGTACTTCCTCAGGCTCTCGAACCTCCGGACTTCGGTCAATGTGGCATCGCTGGTCGGGGCGAGCAACCTCCGGCTCAGCGTCATGGGGGCGGTCGACGCGAAGCCGGACGAAGATCAGCTCCGACGCATGAACCGTCTGCTCGCGGACAGCATGCTCGCAGGGGCTTACGGGCTGTCCTCAGGGCTCATCTACGCACCTGGCTGTTACGCGTCCACCGAGGAGCTCGTTTCTCTGTCGTCGACTTGCAGCAGCCTTGGAGGGTTCTATTCGAGCCATATAAGGGGCGAGGGCAGGACCCTGATAAGGGCCGTCGAGGAGGCCATAAGGATTGGGAGAGAGGCCGGGGCCAGGGTGGAGATATCCCATCACAAGGCCTGCGGAAGGGCGAACTGGGGGGCCGTCGACAGGACCCTCGACATGATCGAGGACGCGCGAGAAGGCGGAGTGGATGTGGCGTTCGACGTCTATCCGTACACTGCGTCGAGCACGACTCTCGACTCAATACTCCCGCCGTGGGCGCGCGAAGGAACGAAGGAGGAGATACTCTCACGCTTGAGAGACCCCCAGACGAGGAAGCGCCTGATACAGGAATTCTCGACCCCCTCGGAGGAATGGGAGGCGATAGCGGCCGAGACGGGCTGGGACTGCGTGGTCCTTGTTGGCTTCCAGAAGGAGGCGAACAAGAGGTTCGAGAACAGGTCTGTCGCCGACATAGCCAAGGACTTGGGCAAGGACCCCGGAGATGTCGCCATGGACCTCATCATCGACGAGGAGTTGATGGTCTATGCCATATTCCACGAGATCTCCGAGGAGGACATGATGAAGGTCCTCAGCCATCCGCTCGCGACTATCGGGTCTGACGGAGAGGCCGAGGCGCCCTACGGTCCGACGGGCAAGTCGGCAACCCATCCGAGGGCCTACGGCACCTTCCCGCGCGTGCTCCGGAGATACGCCCTGGACAAGAAACTGTTCACGTTGGAGGAGGCGGTCCGGAAGATGACCTCACTTCCCGCGGAGAGAATCGGCCTGACGAACCGCGGAACAATCGCCAAGGGGATGGCGGCGGACATCGTCGTGTTCGATCCGAGGAAGATACTCGACCTAGCCACGTTCGAGCGCTCGCACGTATACCCTGCCGGCGTCGAGCTGGTCCTGGTCAACGGCGCGGTCACGATATCGCATGGCGGCCACACGAAGGAACGCGCTGGACAGGTGCTGAGGCATCAGCCGAACATATCCTAGACGGCCTGCTTCCCGCCGCATATCTGCAGTGCCGCGCTGGAGTATATCCGTGAGCAATTCACGAGGTCCTCCACGAGCACATACTCCGTCCTCGCATGGGCGCCTGCTCCTCCAGGTCCGAAGATCACGGTCGGCATCTTGCCGAAATGCGTGAGCAGGGCAGCGTCGGTCCAGCCCCAGAAGCTTGTGACCTTCGGGGCCTTCCCCGTGACCGTCCGAGCGCCGCTCTCGAGCGCCCTGACCACCTGGTGCGACGGGCTCACGACGTTTGGCACATGGGTCATCGTCAACATGTTCGACGGGTCCCTCTTGAGCGTCGCCTTGAACCTCGGGTCCTCCTTCTTGATCGAGTCGAACAGGTCGTACATCTCCTGGAAGACCTTCTGGAGGTTCTCCTCCGGGATCCATCTCCTGTCGACCTTGATCACGCAGTGGTCCGCGACCGAGCTGGGCTGCTGCCCTCCCTGGATGACGCCCAGGTTGATGGTGGACGGCAGCGTGTGCTTGCTCTTCCTGGCCCTGAGTCTCGGCTGGAGGTCCTTTTCGACGGCGTTCACGAACCTCGCGGCCATCGAGATGGCGTTCACGCCTCTGTCCGCCTGGCCCCCGTGAGCGGCTTTGCCGTGGAAATGTATCTCGAACCATTCGAGGCCCCTGTGCGAGGGCTGTATCTCCATGTCCGTGGGCTCGCCCACGATGCCCATGTCCGCCCTGGGCCCCTTGAGGACGACGTCCTCGGTGCCTTCGCTCTGCCTCTCCTCTCCAACAACTGCGGTCAGGAACAGGTCCCCGGCCAACTTGACCCTGGCCCGTCTGATGCCGACGAGCGCCATCGCCATGGCGCCGAGGCCCCCCTTCATGTCGAGCGAGCCTCGTCCATAGAGCTTCCCTGAGACGACCTTCGGGGTGAAGGGAGGTATGTCCATGTCGTATGGAGGCACCGTGTCCGTGTGCCCGTTGAGCATCAGGCTCTTGCCGCCCCCCTCGCCCCTGACGACAGCGACCACGTTGGGGCGGTCCTTCTCCACGAGCCTGAGCCTGCTGTCGACGCCCTCGTCCCTGAGGAACTCGTTCAGGAACTCCGCGACCTCCTTCTCCTTCGTGGGGACGTCAGGATGGCTCGGAATCTTGACCATGTCCTTGACTAGCTTCTCTACCTCGCCCTTGGCGATCTTCTTCTTGACCTTCTCGAACTGGTCGGATCCTCTCGCGGGCATGATGGAATCACCCTCGCCTGGACATATGCGGTGCGCGGATGGCGCTTAGTACCGAAAAAGCTATCCCAAAGGGCGTCAGCGCCTCAACCTGTTGTGCTCGCTCATGATCCGAAGTGTCTCTTCTATCGGGAGCGCATTCGACACATGCCCATCTCTTCCGGACATCGTCTCCGCCTTGAAAAGCGAGTTCACTATCGACTCCGCGGTCGAGTCCACCGTCGCCCTGAACAGCGCGTCTATGTCCCTGTCTAGCATCAGGTGCTCCGTTACGAGGCCGTTGTGCCTGTACCTCTCGTGGACGTTCGCCGTGGAGAATGATATGACTATGTCCCCGCTTCCGTTGTGGGACGCCGACCCTGTCACCGCGAGCCCGAGTATGGCCCTTCTTGCGAGCCTTTCCAGCTGCCGGGAGCTGACTGGGGCATCCGTGCCCACCACCATGACTATGGATCCGTGCTCCGTGCGCTTCGAATCGGGGTCCCCGAGGAGGCTTCCGACGGGCACGCCGTCAATCCTCAGCTCGCTCCAGTCGCCGTGATTGGACTGCACGAGCGTGCCGACAGTGAACTTCCCGGCCCTCGTGGAGACCACTCTGGAGGAGGTCCCGATGCCGCCCTTGTAGTCGTGGCAGGTCATCCCCGTGCCGCCTCCCACGGCGCCCTCCTTCACATCAGACGAGGCGCCATCGATCGCGGCGAAGACATGTTCCTCTCGGACGTGCAACCCTCTCGCGTCGTTCAGGTAGCTGTCGTCGCACTCAGAGACTATGGGGATGATCGTGTCCCCCACGATGCCCGCCGACGGATTGTCCTTGAGCATGTACCTGATGGTAGCCTCCGAGACCGTGCCCATGGACATTGTGTTGGTCAGCATGATGGGGCTGTCGATCAGGCCGAACTCGCGTATCTGGAGCGCTCCTCCGAGCCCTCCGCAGCCGTTGAAGTCGAAGTACGCGCCCTTCACGGGCTTCTCGTACAGGCTGCCCTCGTGCGGGAGGATGGCCGTCACCCCGGTCCTCACGGGCCCTTCGCCGGGTGCGAGCGGCCCGCTGCCCTTGATGATCGTGGAGTGGCCGACCTTGACCCCGGGCACGTCCGTGATCATGTTCCTGGGCCCGGTCGGGAGCTCCCCGAACCAGATCCCAGCCTCTCTCGCCCTCGGCCTTGTCACTGCTTCGCCTCTCCGGACTCGAGCCAGCAGGAAACCCAGTGCTCCTGTGACACGTACATCGGGGTCGGTTCCTTGTCCTTGCAGATGGCCATCGCGAACGGACACCTCGGGTGGAACCTGCATCCGGGCGGTATGTGCGACGGGTCAGGCCTCTCGCCCTTGAGGATGATCTTCTCGGTCTTCATCCTCGGGTCGGGCTTCGGCACGACGGATATGAGCGCCTTGGTGTACGGGTGCCTCGGGCCCTTGATGACCTCCTCGGTCGGCCCAAGCTCAACTATCGCGCCAAGGTACATGATGCCTATCCTGTCGCTGAAGACGTAGGCGACGCTCAGGTCGTGCGTTATGAACAGATAGGTGAGCCCCTTCTTCTCCCTCAGGTCCAGCATCAGCTTCAGGATCTCCGACCTGATCGAGACATCGAGCATGGACACGGGCTCGTCGGCCACGAGGAACTCCGGCTCTAGAACGAGCGCGCCCGCGATGCCCACCCTCTGTCTCTGACCGCCCGACACTTCGTGCGGATACCTCCACATGAAGTCCTTCGGGGGCCTCAGGCCCGCGTCGTCGAGCGCCTTAGCGACCCGCTTCTCCCTGTCCGCCTCGTTCACGCCGAGGTTGTTGACCACGAGTGGCTCGGCCACGATGTCGTAGATCGACTGCTTCGGGTTCAAGGACTCGTACGGGTCCTGGAATATCATCTGCATCTTCTGCCTGAGGGCCTTCATCTTGTCCCTGGTGAGCTTCCTGATCTCGAGCGTGCCCTCGGCTATGTTCTTCTCCGCCTCCTCCTTGGACATCAGCTTCTTCGACAGCGCCCTCTCGGCCGCTTCCTTGACCATGGCCGCGCTGACCCCCGCGCCTGCGTACCTCACAGAGCCGCCAGTGGGGTCCACCAGCCTCAGGATAGCCTTGCCCGTGGTAGTCTTGCCGCAGCCGGACTCTCCGACCAGGCAGAAGATCTCCCTCTCCTTGATGTTGAAGCTGACGCCGTCGACCGCCTTCACGAAGGACTGTTCCTTCGATGTCAGGCTCTCGACGAATCCCTTCCTGACAGGGAACCAGACCTGCAGGTTATCGACCTCTAGCAAATTCCTGGCCATTTCAGATCACACCCCTCTGAGGCCTTACGAAGTGGCATGCGGCAAAGTGTCCCGGCAGGACCTCCACCAGCGGTGGCTCCTGCTCCTTGCACAGGTCCTTCGCCATGTAGCATCTCTCCGCGAACCTGCAGCCGACTGGCGCGTGGATCAGGTTCGGCGGGTTGCCGGCGATGGACGCCGGCATCCTGCGCTCCCCCTTGATGTTCGGGAAGGCGGCGATCAGTCCCTTCGTGTACGGGTGCTGCGGGTTAGAGAACACCTCGACCGCAGAGGACCTCTCGACGATCTTGCCGGCGTACATGATCGACAGCAGCTCGCAGGTCTCTGCGAGGACTGACAGGTCGTGGGATATGATGATCATTGCCAGCTCGAGCTCGCTTTGAAGGTTCTTCAGGAGCTGCAGGATCTGCGCTTGGATCATGACATCCAGCGCGGTCGTGGGCTCGTCGCAGATGACCAGCTTCGGCCTGCAGGCAAGCGCCATGGCGATCATGACCCTCTGCCTCATGCCGCCGCTGAACTCGTGCGGGTACTCTCTGATCCTGTTCGGGTTGATGCCGACCATCTCGAAGAGCTCCTTCACCCTCTTCAGAGCGACGGCTTCATCCACCTTCTCGTGGAGCAGGATGGGCTCGACGATCTGGTCCCCGACCCTCTTGACCGGGTTGAGGGCGTTCATCGCGCCCTGGAATATGATGGATATGTCCCTCCACCTGATGGCCCTCAACTTGTCGCCAGTTATCCTGGACATGTCCTGGCCGGCGAAGTTGATGGTGCCTCCGGCGATGTATCCGTTGGCTGGCAGGAGCTTCATGACGGACAGCGCCGCCGTCGTCTTGCCGCAGCCCGATTCCCCGGCTAGGCCCATTGCCTGGCCCTTCTCGAGGTTGAAGCTGATTCCATCGACTGCTTTCAGCGTGCCTTCCTGAGTCTTGAAATAAGTCTTGAGGCCGTCCACTTCTAGTAACGCCATCCCTTTGTTCCCCCTCAACAGGTTCAGTTGTCGTTGACCCTATCAATTCGAGTGGCGAGCGTCATAACAAACGTTGTACCCGCTACCTTCTGGACCTTCGGTGAAACCTGCTACACTATAAATGCGTTGTGGGCCGACGGATTTGACTGTTCCAGCGGGCCGCAAGCGGCTCGACCGCCCACCGCCTTCATCTTCGGGCGGTCCTGGGCCTCAGCCGCAGCACCTCGCCATCATCGTCCCCGTACTCTGTCTGGAGCTTCTCACAACGGTCGAAGACGCGCCTAAGCTCGCCGATCGGGTCGTCATGCATGT
This sequence comes from Thermoplasmata archaeon, assembly GCA_025457815.1. Lineage (GTDB taxonomy): Archaea > Thermoplasmatota > Thermoplasmata > UBA10834 > UBA10834 > COMBO-56-21. The sequence continues at coordinate 4,002 of JALOTQ010000049.1, read as the reverse complement.
CCACCCTGAGGTTGTGATACAACCTCGGCTTCGACGATGACACAAGAAGGGCCGCGGACATCTTGCCCCTTGAATCCCCTCCAGCCGCCTGACCGGCCTCCAGCGCGGAGAGGATCCTGTGGGCAAGATCACCCTTGGACTTCTTCCATGTCAGCACCATGGCGTCAAGGACCCCCATGGATGCCAGGATATTCCCAGCCACCGCGAAATCCCTGTGCAGCAAATGCCCTTTCGCTCCCGAGCATTCCTCGCCCGTGTATCCGAACACCGAATCCTTGTCGATTCCGATGACCTGCCGCCTGGCCCTGCCGGCGTCCTCTGCGAGGAGCGCCTCGAGCGCGCTCTTCACGGACAACCCCGAACGCATGAGCTCCAGCCCCTGGTATCCGAGATTGACGTTCACCCATGCTTGAGTCGCAATCGCACCAACGCCTTCCTGAGCGAAGGGGAGGAAAGCCCCGACGCAGGGCGCTGCGGTACACGATCCCACGCCGTAGTCGTCCGTCCGGTTGTCCCGTGCGACGATGGAGAAGGTGGCGAAGTACATCGTCTGGTAATCGGCCTAGTCATTGATATTCGGAGCGGTCAGTCCCGGTACTTCACCAGATGCTCGGCAAGGTCCTGCGCCGCGCGGGTGTTCTTGAATATCGCGACGGCCTCCTTCTCGAGCTTTGACGTGTCGTCGTACCGAGGGCTGAAATGCACCAGAAACAGCGTCCCGACACCAGCAGCTCGGGCCACCTTGGCCGCCTCCTCCGCGGTCGAATGGCCGAAGTTGCTCGCAAGATCCCTGTGGGAAGCATCCAGCGTACAGTCGTGGATGAGGACGTCGGCGCCTTCTGCCAGCTTGACAATCCTCTTCGAGGGCTTCGTATCCCCCGAGTACACCATCTTCCGTCCAGGCCTTGCCGGTCCCATGACCATCTCAGGCGTGATCCTCGCGCCCCTGACCACGACAGGCTTGCCGTCCTGGAGCCGCCCGAAGAGCGGGCCCTCGGGCACTCCCAGCTGCTTAGCCCTCTCGATGTTGAACTTGCCAGGCCGGGGGTGTTCCTCGAGTGAGTATGCGAGGGTCGGGACGGTGTGGTCTGCCAGGACGCACTTCACCGAGTATCCGGGGAACTCCAGCTCCTTTCCCGGCCTGAGGTCCTTGGCGCCCACCCTGTAGGCGCTCTTGAAGTATCCTAGGTTCAGCATCGCGTCGACCGCGTCCTCCGTCCCCTTCGGTCCGTAGATCGTGAGGTCCTCCTCGCGGCCGTTCAGGCTCATGCTCTGGATGAGCCCAGGAAGGCCCAGGAAATGGTCCGCGTGCAGGTGCGAGATGAAGATCTTCTTGATCCTCATGAAGGACACCGATGAATGCATGAGCTGCCTCTGGGTCCCCTCTCCGCAGTCGAACATCACGACCTCGCCGGGCATCTGCACCGCGATCGAGGTCACGTTCCGCAGCTTCGATGGATAGGTGCCACCCGTGCCCAGGAAGACTATCTTCATGCCGGCCCCCTCGAACGTATTCGGAGCCGATAAAGCTCTCCCGAACGGTCGAGCTCGTAGACGAATATGACCAGGGCGACCACGGATGCGCCTGTGGCTATCCAGATGGTGCCCTCGAAGCCCATCGCCGTCGCCGCCACCCCGCCGAGCATGGGGCCGAGTATCCCGGAGATGCTCATCGTGCTCGAGAGCATGGCCGACGCAGTGGCCTTCTCCTTGTTCCTGTCCATGACGTACCTGAGGCTGCCCACATAGAGCGAGGCCCATGCGAACGCCAGCAGGACCTGCGAGGGTATGATCTCCCAGTAGTTGCCTGCGAGGGTGAACGTGAAGAACGTCAGGGCAGAACTCACGAGGCCCACCGCGACCAGAAGGGCCGGGTCAGGACGGTCGAACAGGAACATGAACGCGAACTGCCCGAAGCCGTTGACAGCGTAGATGACGCCTATCCACTCTGGTGGCGCCTCGAGGCTTGCCAGGAAGAGCGGATAGGTGACCCATATCATGTTCGCGCCCGTGTGCCTGATGAGCATCGCCGAGTACACCGGGGCGTTGCGTCTTATGAGGTCGACAGGGAACAGGGGGACCTCCATCCGGACCTCCTTCGGGAAGGGGAGAGTCCACGCGATCGCGAACGATATGAAGATGATCGCGGCTGAGAACACGTAGGCCCCCTCGTAGAAGGTGCCGAACATGCCGACCGTGATGTTGCCCACCGCCCAGCCAGCAGCTCCGAATGCGCTGAAGACCCCCATCTTTCCCTTCATGTCGTAGACGTAGGCCACCAGGGCGGCGGGGAACATGCCCGAGCAGAACCCCACGAGCACGCGCACGGCGGCGAACATGGCGAGGCCGCCCCCCATCAATGAGAACACCTGGAGCACAGTCGCCCCGCCGGACAGCAGGAGGCCCATGAGCAGTATGTTCCGCCTGCCATGGACGTCGGCCGCTCTGCCGAACATGTAGAACGAGACGAAGCCTGCCGCAGCGAACGAGCCCTGGATCAAGCCGATGAGGTTCTTGTCCGCCCCCAGGACGTCCTGGAGTATCAACGGCACTATGATGACCGGACCGAAGAGCCCTGCGTTCGACAGAAGCTGGATGGCCTCCGGTTTCATCGTGGGGCCAATCCGTCCATGGTATTTCGAACTTTGGGACTACCAACCCAGCCTGTCCAGGGTCCTGTCCTTCTTCGTCTTCTTCTTGAACTCCCTGTAGTGCGTCCTGCACAGATGAGCGTTCTTGGCGGGGTCTGTCGCGAGGCTCATTCCCGCCTTCTCGACCTTCTTGCCCGCCACGGACCGCTCGGCCTCTTCCTTGCAGCCCTCGATGTCGCAGGCCTTGGCCTTCTCAACCGCGTGTTTTGGGTCTGGCATCGGATGATAATCCTGGTCGCGATATTAAAACAGTTCGTCCCGGCTGCAGGCCACCAAAACCCATAATACGCCGGTAGCGCTTCCCAGCACCCATGCCTCAGGTGGCCCCGTCGATACTCGCTGCTGACTTCTCGAGGCTGGGCGAAGAGGTCAGGAGAGTCTCGGAAGCCGGTGCGGACTACATACACGTGGACGTCATGGACGGGTTCTTCGTGCCCAACATCACCATCGGGCCTTCTATGGTGCGCAGCCTGCGGCCGTACTCGAAACTGCCCTTCATCTCGCATCTGATGATCACTCACCCGGAGAACCACGTCAAGGCGTTCGCCGAGGGCGGGTCGGACATCATAGAGGTCCATATCGAGGCCGAGCAGGACCTCAGGCGCACCCTGCGCCTCATACACGACCTTGGCAAGAAGGCGGGGCTCGCAGTCAACCCTCCGACCCCGGTCGAGAAGGCGTTCCCGTACCTGGGCGAGGTCGACATGCTCCTGGTGATGTCCGTCAACCCAGGCTTTGGAGGCCAGAAGTTCATACAAGACGTTCTGCCCAAGATAGGCTTGGCCAAGGCGGAGATGGCCCGTCTCGGGATCCGCATACCCGTCGAGATCGACGGGGGCATAACCGTGGAGACCGGGGAGCTGGCTGCCCGGGCAGGAGCGGACATACTCGCCGCGGGCACGTCGGTGTTCAGGGCGCCGGACATGCGTGAGGCGATAGAGGCGCTGAGGGCGTGCGGCGCTTCGAAGGGTTAATATCGTAGGTAACTCTCAAGGTGATTGATCGAATGGCGTTCCGAATAAAGGACTATCCGATACTGCTCTACCTCACCATACTGCTCCCGATCCTTCTACTGGCAGTCTGGTGGATCGTGGGCGGGAGCGTGTGGTACCTGATGCTGATACTCACCTGGCTCGGGACCTCGTTCGTCCTGTTCTTCCTGCCCATCGACTCCGAGAAGAGCTACTCCCAGTAGCGCAGACATCAAGTAGCGAATACCCGATGTCGTCTGGCTGGTACGATGGGAGTCGACATTTCGGATCTCGTCGAGGCGAAGCGAATCTCTCTCGAGGACCTCTCCGGGAGGTCCGTCGCCATCGACGCCTTCAACACGCTCTATCAGTTCCTGTCA
>JALOTQ010000150.1 GCA_025457815.1 Thermoplasmata archaeon | reverse complement strand
CATGTCCACGACAAGGTCCTCGTCGAGAGTGCTCTGCTTGGTCGTGAAATTGACAATGATCCCGCCTCTGTTCTTCTTGGCAATCACTATGTCTGGAGGCCGCTGATTCAGCCTCAGGTTCGCGGTCCTCAGCTCTTCGACCAGCACCTGGATGTTCGTCTCGAAAACATCGATCATGAGGAGGATCAGATCGGCGGAGCGGACGACAGAGAGCACCTCCCTTCCTCTGCCCTTGCCCTTCGACGCGTCCTTGATGAGTCCAGGAAGGTCGAGCACCTGTATCTTCGCCCCCCGGTACTCCATCAGGCCCGGGACACATGTGAGCGTCGTGAACTGATATGCCGCAACGGCGCTCTGCGCATTGGTTATCTTGTTGAGGAGAGTCGACTTGCCCACGCTCGGAAAACCCACGATCGCGACCGTCGCGTGCCCGGACTTCTTGACGGCGTACCCCGCAGTCTTCGGTCCCTTCGACCTCCGGACCTCCGCCTCGTCCTTCAGGCGAGCCATCTTGGCCTTGAGCTTGCCGATGTGGTGCTGGGTTTTCTTGTTGTACTGAGTGCGCCCCAGCTCGTCCTCTATCTCCTTGATCTGTTCCTCGATGTTGGCCATGGGCTCACGTCTTGTTCTCGTCCCTGACGATATGCGTCCCCGCGCCTCCCTCTAGCGCCTGGACGATCTGCGCTATCGAGCATATGACGACCTCGTCGCCCCCTCCCTCAAGGAACCTGATGGCTGCGAGTATCTTCGGGCCCATGCTGCCCGGGGGGAACTGCCCGTCATCGTTGAGCTTCCTGACCTCGCTCAGCGTGGCTCTCAGGAGCGGTCTCTGGGTGGGCTTGTTGAAATCCACGAAGACGTTCTCGACGTCCGTGGCGATGACGAACAGACGCTCCTTGATGCTCGTGGCCAGCATGGCCGCGGCCAGGTCCTTGTCCACGACCGCCTCGACGCCGTAGAGCCGGCGACCCCTTCTGACCACGGGGATGCCTCCGCCTCCGCAGGCGATGACCACCTCGGCCTGGCGCTCCCCGCCGAACACCAGCCGCCTCACAGGCTTGTACTCGACGATCCCGATCGGGTCGGGTGACGGGACGACCCGTCTGTAGCCGCCCCGCTTGCGGTCAAGGGTCATGGTCCAGCCCTTGGTCTTCTCGAGCTCCTTCGCCTCGGCGGCGTCGTAGTACTTCCCTATCGGCTTCGTCGGGTTCTGGAACGCGGGGTCGGTCTCCGAAACGATCACCTGGGTCACGAGCGCGACCGCGACCTTGTCCATGCCTCTGGTGAGGAACTCCGACGTCAGGGCCTGCTGGATCATGTAGCCGATCTGGCCCTGGCTCTCGGCATCGCACACGTCGAGCCCCATCGGGGGCACCTCGTTCTTGGCGATCTCGTTCCTGAGAAGGATGTCCCCGACCTGCGGGCCGTTGCCGTGGGACAGGACTATGTCGTATCCGAGCTGGATGAGGTCTGCGAGGCCCTTGGCGCTTACGGCGACGTTGCGCATCTGGTTCTCCTGTGTAGGCTTCTCGCCGGAGCGCAGGATGGCGTTTCCGCCGATGGCTATGACCGCTGTCTTCACCGCTGGGACCTCCTGAGTGGGATGGCTTCGATGGGCCGTGCCGATATATAGCTGCCGTTACGGGATAAGCAAATGCTAAATAAGGTATTTATCCGAAGAGCGTTTAGCCTCCCGAGATGGAGACTCCCGCGCAGCGGTTTCAGAAGCAGCTGAACGAGCTGTTCCAGAAGTTCCTGAAGACGCCTCTGGTCGTCCCGGCGGCGATCGCCCTCGCGACGCTCGTCTACGCAGCCGTGCTCCTGTACTTGGGCTCGTTCTGCCTGAACGGCTTGATTGCGCCTCTGTTCCTGCTGGGCATCCTCTGGAAGTTCAACGTCAAGACGGTCAAGAAGCTGCTGATCATCGGGGCTGTCGCGACCATGTTCTTCACGCTCGCGTGGGCCCCCATAATGACGGACTACTACCTCAACGTCGAACCCGCCGTGGGAACGAGCGACGACCTGATACTGAGGAACGGAACCATATCCCCGTTCATGGGGGATGACTCCACAACCTACACCTTCCACCTGGAGGTGCACGCGCGGGACAACCACACAACCGTCTCCAGCGTCAATGTCACCATAATCGGCCTTCGGTTCCCGAGCGGCGTGCTGTCGAACAGATCCATGACGCTCGACTCTCACGACAGCTCGACCAACATCTCCTACTACAGCCTCTCGACGACCCTCTCGAGGCCGGTGAATCAGTTCGTCTTCTGGGCGAACGTCAACGGGACATGGCTCGTGGCGACCGACCACCGCACTGACGGGGAGTACATCCTTTGGGGCCCGATCTTCGATGACGGATGGGCGATCGGGCTGGCGCTGTTCCCGATAGGCCTGCTCAACGTCTACGGAACGTCGTACATCGTCTACGCGTTGCTGGTGTTCATGGTATGGTGGACGAGGCGCGCCCGCGAGATGCGCGTGAAGGCCTACGAGAAGGCCTTGTCGGAGAGGGAGAAGGAGACGTCGGATGTCAAGAAGGATGACGCGAAGGTTCCCAGCTTGGCAAAGGCTATGGGAGTTGAGTCCGAAGGGTCCTTCGTGTGCTCCGAGTGCGGCGCCGACGTGCCCGCCGAGGCGACCGTGTGCCCGAAGTGCGGCGAGAAGTTCGACTAGCCGCCTTCAATCGAAGTAGGGCGTCCCTGCAAACGTTAATACTGCGGGGACGGCACTCTCCATTCGGAGGATTGGCGCATGATCGGACTCAAGAAGGCAATAATCGCTGTACTTGTTGCAGAACTGGTATTCTTCGCTTCCGTCCTTGTTTGGGTCTTCGGGGCTGGGTACTTCGAGGACGACCATTCGCCTATTCTGATTGACGGGAACGACAGCTTCACAAAGGAGAATGGAGTGACTCGTGGCGAGGGGACCGTCGACGATCCATACGTCATCAGTGGATGGGACATCGACGCCTCGCCGCAGAACGGAGTTGATATCCGGAACACCGA
>JALOTQ010000048.1 GCA_025457815.1 Thermoplasmata archaeon | reverse complement strand
GTCTGGATGTCGGCGTTGAGGTTCGCGACCTCGTTGGACAGGTTGAGGATGTCGGACTCGAGCTGCTGGAGCTCCTTGGACAGTTCGTGAGGCGTCACTTCGAGGAGCTTCTTGTCCTTCGCCTCCTTCCTCTTCCTGGTCTTCCCGATCTCGTTCTTGAAGTTGTCCACATCCTTGTTCGTCTTCTCGATGAGATCAAGGCTCTCCGCGAGCTCCTTGTTCTTCGCGTCGAGTTCGTCGTTCATCGAGGCCAGCTTCTGCTCGAACTCCTTCTTCTTGGTCTCGATGGCTCCGATGCGCACGCTCTCGCCGCTGTCCTTCGTCGTGACTTCGTGGATGTTCTTCTCGAGTTCCGCGATCTCGAGCCTGAGCTGCGACAGGTCCGCCTGTATCTTCTCCGATTCCTCGATGGCCTTCCGCAGCTCGGTGGCCTTCTTCTCGATCTTGTTCTCGGAGGGCGCCCCGAACTTCATCATGTTCTTCTCGAGCGTGCCGCCGATCATCGCGCCGCTGGCCTCTGCCAGCTCGCCCTCAAGGGTGACGAGCCTGATGCCGCCCATGAGCTTCCTCGCCTCTTCGAGGGTCCTCACGACGACCGTGTCCCCGAGCACAAACCAGAAGGCGGTCCTGTACTTCTCGTCGAACTTGACGAGGTCAATCGCGAACCCGCACGAGCTCTTGGACGCGAGGATCGCCTTTCCCCTGGGCCTTCCGTCGACCATCTTGTTCAGAGGCAGGAATGTGGCCCTGCCGGTCCTGTTCTTCTTCAGATAGCTGATGCACTCGGATGCGACCGAGTCGTCGTCGACGACGATCGCCTGCATCCTCGCGCCCGCGGCAACGTTGACCGCGGTCTCGTAATCGTCATATACCTCTGCCAGCTCCGCGATCGTCCCGTGGACCCCCTTGATGGCCCCCTTGTCCCTGGCCTCCAGGATTGCGTTCACGGCGCTGTTGTAGCCCTTCCTGACCTGGTCCGCGGCGTCCGCCTCGGCCCTCAGCTGGTTGTACTCCCTGGTGAGAGACTTGACTGCGTTGTCGAGGTCCTGTGCCTCTCCGAGCAGCTTCCTCTCCCTGTTCCTCTTGGACTGGTATTCTTCCTGGAGCTTCCTCGAGCCCTGCGTTGCCGTCTTTGTCTCCGACTTGAGCTCCTTGATCGACCACTCGGCGTCCTTGAGTTCGAACTCGTAGGTCTTCTTGGTCTCCTCGAGGGTGGCGATGTCTATCCTGAGCCTCGAAACCCTGTCGTTGAGCCTGTCCAGCTCGAGGTTCAGCGCGTGGAGCTTCTCCTCCTTGCCTGTGACCTCCACCGAAAGCTCGAGCGCCTCCTTCTGTAGGTTGCTGAGCTCTGAATCCGATTTGGATATCTCGTCCCGGTGCCCGGTGAGCTTCTTGCGCTTGTCCTCGAGTTCCCCGGACTTCGTCTCGTGCGTCTCCTTCAGAGGTGCGAGCTTCTCCTCGATGCCCTTCAGATCCTTCTCGACCACCTTGAGGTCCTCAAGCTGGGCCCTCTTCACGTCCTTGAGCGACTCGACCATCTCGTCCGAGTTCTGGACAGCGTCCTTCGCCCGGGCGATCTCGATCCTGAGGTTGTCGATCTTGTCCTTGATCTCCTTGGCCTCCTCGCCACCCCTCTCCGCGATCTCCGCTTCTACGGCGTTCAGGTCGGCCGTGATCTCCTCGAGCTCCTTGGCCAGCTCGGTCCGCCTGGCCTCGGACTTCTCCTTCTCCGATGAGTAGTTCGCGATCTGCTCGCCGATCGACGACATCTCGCGGTCGACTGACTCCTTCCGCTTCACGACCACGCAGGCCTGTGCGACCACGAGCCTGTCGTGCAGGTCCTTGTACTTCAGCGCTCCCTCCCTGTCCGCGTCGAGCTGCTTCATCTGCTTCTTCAGCTCGTCATGGATGATCGAGAGCCTTCCGATGTTCTCCTCGGCCGCGAGCTTCTCCTTCTCCGCGCTCTGGATGTCCTCGTCGAATTTGGTGATTCCCGAGATGTCGTCGAGGATCCTCCGGCGCTCCAGGTTGGTCATCTCGACTATGCGCGTGATGTCGCCCTGCTGCACGAAGTTGTAGCCGTCCGCGCTTATGCGCGCGTTGGCCAGCAGGTTGTCGAATTCTCCCAAGGAGGACTTCCTATCATTCACGTAGAAGTAGGAGTAGTATCCCTCCACGTTATCAGACACGCGCACGATCCTGGTCAGCTTCACCTTGTCGGAGTCGATGGGGATGAGCCGGTCGGTGTTGTCGAACACGAGGCTCACCTTCGTCTCCGAGGCCGGCTTCCGCTCCTTGCCGCCGTTGAAGATGAGGTCAGTCAGCTTGCCCGCCCTAATGACTCTCGAGCTTCTTGGTCCGAGAACGAACAGTATGGCGTCAGCGATGTTCGACTTCCCCGCGCCGTTGGGCCCTGTCACTGCCGTGTAGCCCTCAAGCAGGGGTATCCTCGTCTTCCTCGCGAACGATTTGAAGTTCTCGAGCTCGATCTCCTTCAGGTACATCGGATTCCTCTCCAAACAGGATGCGAAAACTCGCCGTGACTGAAGAGTAGCCCAAGTGCTGTTCTCTGCATCCCATCCCGTGAAGTCCGACACGCGTCGGACAGACAATAAAATGGCCTACAGAGTATATAATACTTGGCGCTGGCCGGAACCCTAAGATGGTCGGACCAAGGCCTGGTAGGCCTTGAGAAGGGCATCTTTGCTGGCGTTCCAGGAGTATTCGCGCGCGTAGAGGACCTTCCCTTTCCGACCCATCTCCGCCAGCGCCCTCGGATCCGCTCTGGCCATCATCACCGCCTCGATCATGGCCTTCTTCGTGTGTGCTGCAATCAGTCCGCACCCCGCCTCTCGTATCCTCTCTGCGATCTGGACGCCCTTGCTCGTGACGACCGGCCTGCCCAGGGCGAGGGCGTTTATGACCTTCCCCGGCGTGCCTATCACGTTGTTCGGGTTCGAGGGGTCCATCATTGCCAGAACTAGGTCACTGGCCCAGGTGATGCTTAGGGCCTCGTCCGAATCGACCACTCCGAGGTACTTGACAACCGGATTGCTGCTAGCCTCCTTGACCACTGCCGGTTTGAGGGTGCCGTCGCCGGCGATGGCCACCATGACCCCGTCGTCCGTGCTGAAGGATGAGACGAGTTCCTCGACCATCCTGCCAGGTTCGAGCGCGCCCAAGTAGGAGACCACGAATCCGCTCAGGCCGTGCCGTGTCCTGATGGCCTGTCTGTCCTCTCGCTCCACCGTGGAGGGGTCCTGAGTCGTCGTGACTATGCCCACAGGGTCCTTGCGGCCTCTCGAGAGCTCCTTCGCGATAGCCTCGGAGACCGTGATCAGGGCCTCCGGCCGTCGCGCCAGGCGCCTCTCAAGCATCCATATCGGCCTGGATGCTGGCCCGACCTCGTTCTCGACCATCTTGGCGTACAGCTCGTGGGCGTCGTACAGAAGCGGCTTGCCCGAAAGCCTCGAGATGACCAGCCCGAGCGGGAGGGTGTCGAGGTCGTGCGCATGAACCACATCGAACTTGATCCGTCTGCTGGCCCTCAGGGCCCGGAGCCAGAACCGCGGGAGCCTCGTGAGCATCCTCTTGGCGTCCCTCTGAGGACACCTGGGCCCCACGCGGAGCACGTGGATCGGGCCCTCATCGATCTCGACGGGCCGGGTCTGCTCCCTGTCCCATGCTATGAGATTGACCTCGTAGCCCTCTTCCTTCAGCGCCCTCGCCTCGAGCAGCACCCTCGGGTCCGGCCTGTGCGGGTTGGAGAGCAGCATCAGGGTGGACGGCATCGTCCAGTGAATCCGTCGGACGGCTATAAAACTGCATCCTACGGACCGTCAGACCTTGATGACCCGGCCTTCCTTCATCGACTGCTTCGCGGCCTCGATGAGCTCGACGGTCCTCACGCCTATGGCGCCGCTGTTCCTGGTCTCGCCCGCGGGGTCCTTGAAGGACTCGACGAAATGAAGGAGCTCGTCCCTGATCGTGTTGTTCGCGTGTATCAGGATGTCCTTGGTGTAGCCGCTCTCGAAGACGACGATCTTCTGCGCCACCGCATCGATGAGGGCGGACTTCGCCTCTCCGGCGATGAATATCTGTCTGGTCTTCTTCGGGACGAGCCAGCTTATGTTGGACATCGCGATGAGCCCGTCCTTGAACTTGGCGGACACATAGGCCGTCTCCTCGCCCTCCTTTCTCCTGAAAGGCCCTCCGACGCAGCTGATCTCCACGGGCCACTGGCCAAGCAGGTAGTTCTGGATGTCGAACATGTGGGGCGCGAGGTCGAAGAGCACGTCCCTGTCGGGGAACGCCTTCTCGAGGTTGAGCCAGTTGAACTCCATCAGGAAGATCTTCCCGAAGTACTTCTCGTCGATGAGCTTCTTGATCTCCGCGAGGGCCGCGTTGAACCTGAATATGTGGCCGACGGAGAGCATAAGCTTCTTCTTCTGCGCGAGCTCGACCAGCTCCCTGCCCTCCTTGGAGGTGAGCGTGATGGGCTTCTCCACGAGCACGTGCTTGCCCGCCTCGAGCGCGTCCTTCGTGATCGCGTAGTGCATCGAGTTGGGGGTGCAGATGTTCACCGCGTGCAGGTCCTTCTGGGCCAGGAGCATCTCGTAGTCCTTGTAGCCGTTCTTGACGCCGTACCTCTCCGCGCAGAACGCGAGGTTCTTGTCGTCGAGGTCGGAGACCCCGAGAAGGTTGACCTCGTCTATCTTCGAGTACTCGTCGACTATCTTCCTGCCCCAGTAGCCCGCTCCGATGACTCCGACGTTGTACTTTGCCATGTGAATCGCCTACTTGGCGTAGAACTCCTTGACGCATTCCACGACGTACTTGACCTGGTCCTGAGTGATGTCCGCGAACATCGGTATGGCGATGACCTCACGGCAGCATCTCTCGGTGATCGGGAGCATGCCCTCCTTGAACCCGTAGAGCTGCTTGTAGACCGGTTGTAGGTGGATCGGCGTCTCGTAGTTCAGCCCCACCCCGACTCCCTTGCCGTCCAGGTGCGCCTTGAGCTCGTACCTCTTCTTCGTCCTCAGAGTGTAGAGATGGTAGACCGGGTTGACGTCCTTGGTCGGGCCCGGCGGAAGCACGAGGTCCCCGACTCCGTTCAGCATCTGGTCGTACATCCTCGCGGCCGCCCGTCTCTTCTCGTTCCATTCCGGCAGCAGCTTGAGCTGCTCGATGCCGACGGCGGCGTTCGCGGAGTTAAGCCTGTAAGTGTATCCGATGATGTCATGCTCGTAGTTGCTCCCCTTCTTGCGCCCACAGTGCCTCATCCTCTGGCAGGCGTCCGCGACCTTGTCGTCGTTGGTGGTGATCATGCCTCCGTCCCCGCCGACGTGCATGTTCTTCGTCGGGTAGAACGAGAAGCAGCCTGCGTGTCCGAGGTTGCCCGCTTTCTTGCCCCTGTAATCCGCTCCGTGAGCCTGGCATGCGTCCTCGATCACCACGAGGTTGTGCTTCCTCGCGATGTCGTTGATCTCATCCATCGCGGCTATGTGTCCATAGAGGTGGACCGGCATGACTGCCTTCGTCTTCAGGTCGATCGCGGCCCTGACCTTGGCGGGATCCAGAGTGTAGTCCTTCTCGCTCACGTCCGCGAACACAGGGACCACACCGAACGGTACGAACGCGTTCGTCGTCGCGACGAACGACATCGCGGGTGCGACGACCTTGTCGGCCGCCTTGATGCCGTGTGCCTGGAGCGCCAGCTGGAGCGCGGCCGTGCCCGAGCTCACCGCTATCGCATACTTCGACCCGCACATCTTGGCGAAGGCTTCCTCGAACTTGAAAACGCTTTCGCCCAGGGTCAGCCTCTCGTTCCTTAGGGCGTTAGCCGCGGCCTCTATCATCTTCTCCGTCATGACTGGCTGTGCGATTGGTACCTTCATTTCCTTCCCCTTCCCTTGGCTGGCTTCTTCTTGTCCTTCGCCCTCGAGCCGATCTTCTTGGCGGGTATCCCTGCAACAATGGCGCCTGCCGGGACGTCCTTCGTGACGACCGCACCGGCGGCCACGAGCGCGTTCTCTCCGATCGTTACGCCGCAGACGATCGTGGCGTTCGCGCCGATCGACGCGCCCTTCTTGACGAGCGTGCGGGTCATCTTCCAGCCCCCGACAGCCTTAGGCATCTTGTCGTTCGTGAAACACACATGCGGGCCGATGAAGACCTCGTCCTCGATTGTAACGCCGATTGGAATGAAAGCGTAGGCCTCGACCTTGCACCTGTCGCCGATGGTGACGTCTCTCTGTATCTCCACATGGGCGGCGATCCTGCACTTGTCCCCGATCTTGCACCCGTAGATGTTGACGAAATCGCGAACGATCGTATCCTTGCCAATCTTCGCGTCCTCTATCCGGTAGTACTTCGCCATCAGCTTCAAGAGCCACGCCTCTTGATGCGAAATCCCCACCCTGCTATAATACCTTGTGGCGCACCATCTCGCCGTGGTCATCCAAAGGAAGTGCTTTATAGAGTGCAGTCGCTGCATTCTCCGGGAGTTCGGATGAGGGCGAGGTTCTCATGGATTCTAGCTGTGGCCGCGGCAGTTATTCTGCTCGGGTTCTCGGGAGCGGTGCGTTCTGACGGGGCGATAGTCCCGGCGAATGATCTGTATGTGGCAACCTACGGCTGGGGATTCTTCCCGGACCCGGGCACGTACTCCGTCAAATACACTTGGAGCTCGGACCTGCCCATTTCTTTCACCGTGAGCAAGACTTCAGGGTTCGTCGAATCCTTCGCCGCTTCCACCTCAGGCTCAGGGTCGGTAAAGACGGAAAGCGAAACGGTGTTCTTCTCCTGGTTCAACCCGAACTCAGAGAACGCTACGCTGACGTATGACCTGTCCGCGGTGAGCACGGTGGAGCATGCGATCATCTCTTGGGTCACTGCCCTCATCATCGGGGCCGTCACGGTGCTCGTGATCATCGCGGTGATCGTGTTCTTGGTCGTCAGGAGTCTAGGAAGGTCCTCGCAGGTCGCCCAACCTCCGCTGGCTCCTGTGCCCTACCCGCCAGTCCAAGGCAAGTGCCCTTCGTGTGGCAGCTCGATCGACGCAGACTCTCGCTTCTGCGCGAAATGCGGCAACAGAACCCGATGAGTCAGGTCTTCGATCTTCTCAAAACGGCCTGTGGAGAAGGATACAACTCCTCCGCGAGGTCCTTCCTCTGCATGCTCAGGGCGATGGTGGCCTTGACCCAGTCCGCCTTGCTCCCGATGTCGAACCTCGTTCCTTTGAACTTGAGTCCGTAGAGGCTCTTCCTGCGGCAGAGGAGCTTCATCGCGTCGGTGAGCTGTATCTCCCCGCCCTTGCCGGGCCGGATCCTCTCGAGGAACTCGAATATCTCCGGCTGGAAGACGTATCTGCCTATGATGGCCATGTCGGAGGGCGCCTCGGCTGGAGTGGGTTTCTCGACGAGGTCCTCGACCTTGTACAGGTTCTCCTTGATCTTCCTTCCCTTGATGACCCCGTACCTGTGCAGTTTCGTCTTGGGCACCTGCTCCACGCCGACGACGGACGCCTTCATCTGCTCGAAGACCTCCACGAGCTGGCCTATGCACGGCCTCTCGTTGACGACGATGTCATCCCCGAGCATGACCGCGAAGGGCTCGTTCCCGACGTGCTTCTTGGCGCAGAGTATCGCGTGCCCGAGCCCGAGCTGCTCCTTCTGCCTGATGTAGAAGATGTCCGCCATGGATGCGATCCTCTGCACCTCGGCGAGAGCCTCGGAGTTGCCTGCTTCCCGGAGCTTGTGCTCGAGTTCGTAGGACTTGTCGAAATGGTCCTCGATCGCGCGCTTCCCCCGGCCAGTTATGATTATGATATCCGTCATCCCCGACTCGACTGCCTCCTCGACGACATACTGTATCGCGGGCTTGTCGACCACGGGCAGCATCTCCTTGGGCTGGGCCTTGGTCGCGGGCAGGAACCGTATCCCCAGGCCGGCCGCAGGAATGACGACCTTCATCGAACGATTGAACATCTGGCTGGCATATAATCCTTTCCCGGGGCACTGGCTGCCTGACGGGAAGGGTTATTACCACACGCGCCGGTTGCGGGTCCGATGAGGGTCTGCGTCGTCGGCGCGGGATACGTCGGCCTTGCCACGGGAGTCATGTTCGGGAAGCTGGGCCACGAGGTCGTCTGCGCCGACATCGATGAGTCGAGGGTGAAGACCGTCAACTCGGGCAAGCTCCCGTTCCACGAACCTCCGCTTGAGACCGAGTTGTCCAAGCTCGTGAAGAAGGGGATGCTGCGCGCGACCTCAGATCAGCTCGATGCGGTCCGAGAAGCGAAGTTCGTGTTCATCTGCGTGCAGACTCCGTCTCTGCCGTCTGGCAGGATAGACATCGGGCCTGTGAAGGTCGCCAGCAGAACCATCGCCAAGGGCCTTGCCCGGTCGGAGGATTTCAAGGTCATCGTGATGAAGAGCACTGTCGTGCCCTCGACCACCGATTCGATCGTCAAGCCCATTCTGGAAAAGGGTTCCCGCAAGAAGGCAGGGGAGGGTTTCGGCCTGTGCATGAACCCGGAGTTCCTTCAGGAGGGATCCGCGCTCAAGGACAGCATGGAACCCTCGCGGATAGTCATCGGATCCGAGGACGGGAGGTCCGGCAGGATGCTCGAGGCACTCTATCGGCCAATCAAGGCCCCGAAGATACGGACGGACCTGCGCTCCGCGGAGATGATCAAGTACGCGGCCAATGTGTTCCTCGCGACCAAGATATCCTTCGCGAACGAGATAGCGAACATGTGCGTCAGGTTCGGGATCGATTCCGAGCCCGTTCTCAAGGCGGCCGGCCTCGACCCGAGGATAGGCTCCCTATTCCTCAAGCCAGGGCTGGGGTTCGGAGGGAGCTGTCTCCCGAAGGATGTGAAGGCGCTCCGGGACAGGGCAAGGGCCGAGAAGTACGATTCGAAGCTCCTGGCCTCGCTGCTGAAGATAAACGACCACCAGCCGCTCGAGGGCATCCGTCTGCTCGAGGAGGAGATAGGAGACCTCGCGGGGAAGCGGGTCGCTGTGCTCGGGCTCGCGTTCAAGGGGGGCGTGGACGACATCCGGGAGACCAGGGCGCTGCCACTAATCGTCGAGCTCCTAGCCAAGAGGGCCCGGGTCGTTACGTTCGACCCGATGGCCATGGACAACTTCATCAGGCTGATGCCATCGGTGGAGTATGCGGAGTCCGCATCAGATGCCCTGAAGGGAGCGGACGGATGCATAGTCCAGGCCGATTGGCCCGAGTTCAAGAGGTTGGGGAAGAAGGAGTTCTCCCGAATGCGTCACCCCGTCGTGGTCGACGGCAGGAGATGCCTGGAACCCGCCAAGGTTAGGGCCTCGGGGGCGACATACCTGGCGATAGGCTACGGACTGGCACGCAAGAACAAGTGATTCACGATAGCCAAATCATAATATCGCCCAAGTGTTTTCCGAAGGTGCCACTACCATGATGATCAGCGTCGTCCTGAACCTGCTGAACGAGAAGAAGCACATAAGGGACCTGCTCGACAGCCTCGTGATTCAGGAGAAGCCTTTCGAGATAGTCATAGTCGACGCGGGCAGCTGGGACGGCACCGTCGATATCATCCGGAAGTACATGGAGGGCCGGCCGGAGATATCGTTCTACCATCATCCCGGGACGCGCGGGGAGAGCACGAACTTCGGCATCATGAAGGCGAAGGGCGACGCGATCGCCACCATCGGCGGCGACTGCATCGCGAACCCGTTCTGGCTCAAGGAGCTCAGGGAGACCCTGGCGACCTTCGACGTCGCAGCGGGCAAGACGATCAACATCGGCTACCACGCGTTCCAGCAGCTGGAGCGAGTGGAGCTCTATCACAAGGGCATGGACATATCGTTCCCGAGTGGCAACATGGCATGGCGCAAGAAGGTATTCGACGATGTCGTGGGCTTCGACCCGTGGTTCGTCACCGCCGAGGACATCGACCTAAACTACCGCGCGGTCGAGAAGGGATACACCCTTGGATACAACGAGGAGGCCATCGTATACCACAGGATGAAGGAGAGCTTCGTCAAGTTCTTCAAGCAGGCCTTCTGGAACGGCTGGGGGAGGAAGCAGCTCACCATGAAGCACGGCCGGCTGTGGAGCAGCTACAAGCCCCAGCGCCTACTCGAGACCTCGAAGTCGCTCTGGGCCTACGCCCGGCTGCTGTTCGCCGTCACCGGATACATGATGTGCAAGTTCTACGAGAGGTCCCCCTACGCCCCGCCCGCCACGAGGGCGCCGAGGCGGTTCGAGTTCCTCTTCCCGGGGAGATGATTCAGTGCCAGCAGGAGGAAAGGTGTCGGTCATAATCCCCACCATGAACGAGGAGAAGGGGATCGGGCTGGTCATCGATGATGTCAAGAAGGCCCTTGCGT
>JALOTQ010000149.1 GCA_025457815.1 Thermoplasmata archaeon | reverse complement strand
GAGGGGTTCTGCGCGGCCTCGCGCATCGCCTGCCCGGTCTGGTACTGCATGTAGTTGGCCCCGAGGATCTGCATCGACGAGCGCTGGTCGACGGCCTTCTGGACCTCCTCCGGCAACGAGACGTACAGCCCGGAGAGCTTGTCTATGGATATCCCATACAGCTCGAAGTGCTGTGTCGCCCTGCCGAGGACGACCTGCTCGATGTTGGTGAGCTGGCTCGCTATGTCCGCGACGCCCATGCCCTCCTTCTTCATGTCGCCGAGCGAGTCGTAGATGAGTATGACCATCTGCTCCTTGATCCGCTCCTCGACCTCCGCGCTGGTGGCGAAGTTGAACGTGCCGACGAACTGGTTGACGAAGTTGGCAGGCGAGGTGACCTTGTACCTGAACTCGCCGAATATCCTCAGGTTCACCATGCCGAAGTCGTTGTCCCTGAACTGGTACGGCTGCTTGGAGCCGAACTTGCCGTCCAAGGCCCTCTTCTGGAGGTAGATGACCTCGGCCTGCTGCTGGACGCCGGACAGGAACTTCACTATGGCGCCCACTATCGGCGCGTTCAACGAGGTCAGAGCGTACCTGTCGGGGCGGTCTATGTAGGCCAGCGCCTTGCCGTCCCTGAAGAAGACCGCGACCTCGTCCTCCCTGACGACTATGTTGTCGTTGAACTTGATGTTCCTGGGCATGCGGAACATGATGTTCGAGCGCTTGTCCGCGTCCTCCCACTTGAAAGTCTCAGAACCGATGAGGCTCATCTATCACACCTCCGTCCCTTCCATCACGCGGGACCTTCTGTTGAACTTGTCCTCGAAGTCGGTGATCCGCGCCTTGATGCTCATCATGTCCCTGTGAGCGGCCTGCTCGTCCGCGGCCATCAGGGCGTTCTTCAGAGAGTCTATGCTGACCGTGATGGCGGCGATGTGGTCGAGCATGCCAGCGTCGAACTCGTACAGCCTGTCGAGCTCCTCCTCCTTGATCTGGATGTCGGCCGCTATGCCGGAGTAACCCATCTCCGCGTGAGTGACCGCGCCCTCGACCTTCTTGAACTGGAATATCAGCCCGCCGAGCGTCTCGAGCTCCTTGGAGCCGTAGCTCTGCATGAGCATCCCGCGGCACTCCTCGAGGCCGCGCCTGGTGGTGCCGAGCTTCTGTGCGAGCTGCATGCGGAGCATCCTGTCCGCGTCTCGCAGGTCCTCGCGTCTCCTGTAACCTCTGAATCCGGGCACGTAGTTCTGGATCTTCTTGAGAATGCCCCTGTCTTCCTCTACACGATCTCTTATGTCTGCCATGGGGGGACTCCTCCGCTGGACGACAATATCACCAAGCTAGCCTAATAAGTGTATCGTCGGATGGCCGGTCTGGCAGGGGCGAGCCCCTTTAATACCCAGGGATTCGATTCCGTCAAGCGATGCCGTTCAAGATCGTCGGGGTCATAGGAGCCAGCAGAGCAGAGCCTGAGATCCTCAAGCTGGCTGAGGAGGTCGGGGCCGAGATCGCCAAGCATGGCGCCGCTGTCGTCTGTGGCGGGCTGTCCGGGGTCATGGAGGCCGTCTGCAAGGGAGCCAGGGAGAACGGCGGGCTGACCATCGGGATCATCCCTTCGGACAACAAGTCGGACGCGAACAAGTACGTCCGGATACCGATCGTCACGGGCATGGGCATAGGCCGGAACGTCATGCTGGTCAAGACCGCCGATGTCATCATCGCCGTGGGAGGCGAGTTCGGCACGCTCTCTGAGATAGCCCACGCGCTGAACATCGGTAAGACCGTGGTGGGCCTCAGGACTTGGCAGCTGGAGAAGGCGGCAGGAAGGACGATCCCGAACATGGTCGCCGCCCAGACCCCCGAGGAGGCGGTCAGGATCGCCCTCGACGCCGTGTCGCCAAAGGGACTGGCGGTCTAGCGGACGGCTATTGACTTCTAGGTCAACGCCAAAGCTGGGTAGATATAGCCTGCCTGAGAATCGAATATCGATGAACATGAGCGCCATGAAGAATCCGCTGATGGCAGTTCTCTGGGGAGCAGTCCTCGTCGGGGCCGCGACGAGCGCGTATGTCATAGTCGCCGTGGATGATGGCACAGGTGCGCTGTCCACGTTCACCTCCAGGTCGCAGCTCGATAGCTACATCGACGAGATGCACGGGGGAAGCTACTGGAACGAGCGGGCGCCGTCGGCACCTGACGAGGCCGCTGATGCGGATTATACTTCCACCAACGTCCAGGTCCAGGGTGTGGACGAAGGTGACAATGTGAAGACTGACGGGGAGTACATCTACCTCGCAACAAGTCAGAATGTCACGATTGTAGATGCCGTGCCAGCTGATCAAATGGAGGTCGTCACTACCATCGAGGCCGATTCAATCGTGACGGCAGAGGAAGGGGTGGAGATGTCCGTGCGGATCTGCGGACTGCTGCTTCACGAGGACAGGCTCGTGATAATCGCAGTGGTGCACTCCTGGGTCGAATACGCTGATGAGGACATCGCATACGCATGGATCATCGACAACTTCCCGAGAACCGTGGCTGCGGTGTACGACGTCTCGGATGCTTCTGACCCCGCCATGGTCGGCCTCGTGGGACTGTCCGGCGGATACCTCACCTCCAGGGCGGTGGATGGAATCGCTTACCTCGTCACAAACCACTTCATCTACACCTACGATGAGAGGAACTTCCTGCCGGTGGTGAGCACGGAGGCCGGAGGCGAGGAGGTCGACGCAACGGACATCCTGTACGACCCCACTGCATCCGATGTCGGCTCCTTCACCAACATCCTGGCGCTGGACACTGAGACGATGGGCTTCGGGATGCTGTCCGTCCTCACCGGATACACTTCGA
The DNA here is from genome assembly GCA_025457815.1 of Thermoplasmata archaeon. GTDB lineage: Archaea > Thermoplasmatota > Thermoplasmata > UBA10834 > UBA10834 > COMBO-56-21. Next base: position 229 of record JALOTQ010000149.1, on the reverse strand, counting down.
CCATCTACATGTCAGCGGAGAACCTGTACCTCACATACCAGAAGTGGACCGGCGACGTGGTCGTGGAAGACGGTGACCTGGAACCCGAGGAATCGATTTCCGCGACAACCGCCATCCACAAAGTCGAGACCGATGGACTCTCCATGCGCGTGACCGCCTCGGGGACCGTGACCGGCTGGCTGCTCAACCAGTTCTCAATGGACGAGAGGGACGGCTACCTTAGGGTGGC
>JALOTQ010000047.1 GCA_025457815.1 Thermoplasmata archaeon | reverse complement strand
CACCGCCTTGTCGAAATGGGCGGTCTTGTTCTTGGGGTCGATGGCGATTATCTTGTCGCACGTGTGCACGACCAGGTCGTCCTTCTGTATCTGCTTGTAGGCCTCCTTCAGCGCCTCGAGTATGGGCAGCTGGTTGGGGGCGGACTTCAGGGCCTTGTCCAAGGTCTTGATCGCCTCCTGAGGTTTGCCGGCCTTGAGCTGCGCCACCCCCTTGTCGTGCATCGCGATGAAGTCGTTGGGGTCCATCTCGAGTATGCGGTTGCACCACGCGACGACGTCCGCGTGCCTGCCGAGGTTGATGAGGCACTCCTTCTTCAGGTTCATCGCGACCTTCGACTTCGGGTTGAGCGCGAAGGCCGATTCGGAGAAAGTGAGGGCCTCGGCGTACTTGGCGAGCGAGAAGAGCGCGCCGGCCTTGTCTATGAGCGACTCGTCGTCCTGCGGGTTCAGGACGAGTATCCTGTCGCAGACCGCGATCGTGTCGGTGTACCTCTCGGTCTTCATCAGGGTCTTCTTCATGTTCACGAGCACGTTGAGGTCCTTGGGGTCGATCTGGAGCGCCTCGTCGAACGAGTCCAGGGCCTTGTCTATCATGCCCATCTCCTGCTGTACCACGCCGAGCTCGTTCCAGATGGTCTTGTTCTTCGGGTCGGCAGCGACGGCCTTCGAGAAGCTCTTGAGGGCGTCCTCCCGGTTGCCCATCTTGTGCTGTATCCTTCCCAGATTGTCCAGGCAGTAGGGGTCCTTCGGGTCGATCTTGAGCGCGAGGTTGAGCGCGTCTATGGCGTCCTCGCTCTTGCCGGCGAAGTTCAGCGCCGCGGCCTTGCTGACCAGCATGTCCTTGTCCTTCGGCGCTATCTCGAGGCCAGCGTCCAGAGTCTTGATCGCATCATCGTACCGCTTGAGGTTCGTGAGCGCCTCGCCCTTCTTCCTTATGAGTTCTGTGTCCTGGGGCGTGTGCGCGAGGATGGCGTCGTAGTGGTTCACGCCGAGAGGGTTGATGGTGAGGGCGCGCCGATAGCTGTCCAGCGCGGAGGCCGAGTTGCCCAGGGCGTCCTGGGCGTCCCCGAAGCTGTGCCAGAAATCCTCGGAGTCGGGGACGAGGTCCACCGCCCGCTTCAGGGCCGCGAGGGCCTCCTCCCGCTGGCCGAGCCTGAGGGCCGCCTTGCCGTCGATCCCCATGGCCACGGCGTTCTTCGAATCCAGCTGAAGCGCGACCCGAGCCGCATCCTGGGCGCTCTGCGCCTTGTCGTAGGACAGGTACTTCGTGCCGAGGGTGGTGAACACCTGGGAGAAGTCGAGCCTCATCTTGTTGATGAATAGCATGTTCTCCTTGAGCATGCCGCTCGCCTTGTCCAGCTCGTCGAGGGCCTCCCTGTGCTTGGAAGCCTTCTCGAGGGAATCCACCTTCGCGAGTTCCTTCCTGGTCCTCTCGAGGAGCTTCTTCTCCTTGTTCAGCAGGGTGTCAAGTAGGCCCAAATCATCCCATCCTCTGGTCTTGCGTCTAAATATGCTTGTTCCGATAAAACAGTTTCCAGCAATCTCGAACGGGGATGCGCGAACCTGCAGCGGCGCTACTAGATACATGTCCGACAGGCACTTCCCGTGGATCACGGAGGCCGCCTTCATATCGGGAGAATCCAGCACAGAAATCTAGCGTAGATTTCTGCTCGCACAGATGTGTCGATGGTCCGACGAACCTGGGGAGGCGTTTGCGTCATTCCAACAACCTATAAATACAACTGAGCGATATACGGTGAATCAGCTGACAAATCGTCAGACAAACCACTTGGATGGGATGCAATGAAGCACAGGATGGCGTGGCGCACAGCAGTCCGAAACGCACAAGCGATCCAATGGGCCAAAGCCCACACGCTTCAGGACCTGGACGATCTCGTGAGCGAGATGTCGGATCTTGGAGAAGATGTCTTGGACATCTCGCAGCTCCTGACTGATCTGCGTGAGATGGATCGGAGTCTGCATGCCGACGCGCAAGCGATACCTGGACCCGAAACGTGTGAGATTGCGGAAATCGCAGCAGGATAGGTGAACAAAATGGTTAGACTACGAAGACCAAAGCAAGACCCAGTGAACATTGAAGAGGATTTTGACTACAACGCCCACAGGCAAGTGGTCAACTTCCGGATGCACTGCATGTTGCCACCTCTGGCACTTGCTGAGGCGAAGCGGTTCGACGAACTGTACGCTATGGAGCACCACCCTGTGCTTGCGGAAGAAGAGGAATAAGCTCTAGTCACTATTGCTCGATCGCGAGAAGGCTGAACTGAAAACTCAAAGGTACGAAAGTGCAGGTGCGGGGATTCGAACCCCGGCCGTTGGCTTTCGTCCTTCTCCGCTTTTTATATTCCTATCGTCGGGAAGCTGGAAGGCCAAAATCCTAACCAGACTAGATTACACCTGCTCGCTCTGAGGAAACGCGTTCCCCGATAAATACGTTGTTTGTCGGGTACGCTCGGAACGTCACATCGCGACGGTGTCCATCTCGTAGGCCAGGTCGCAGTCCGGGGTGTCCCCGTCCCCGACGCCGCTCGAGCTCCACTGCTCCTCGTGGGGGAGATCGACGGTGTGCACGGCAGACTTCGCTCCGTCTATCGGCCAATAGTCCATGATCTCGTAGTCCGTGACCAGGTTCGCGCTGACCTCCCAGACATCGTACGCGAGGACCGTGAACCTGATGCTGGTGGTGGTCTCAGGGATGTCTATCGTGACGTTGAAGAAGTCGTTCAGGGTCACCGAGCCGTTGTAAATCGGGCTCGCATAGGTCACGTCGTATGTCCCGCTCGCGTCCAGGTCAATCAGTATCTGGAACCACGGGTTTGGGATGTACCGGTGCCTGTAGTAGTTGTCCTCGTATCCCTTGAAGGTGAAAGCCGTCAGGGATATCACGATGCCGCCGTTCCCCTGGTCGAAGAAGTCCAGCTCGTCGCCTACGCCGTCGTTGTCGGAGTCGATGGTCTGGTTCTCGTCATAGGGGAACCTGTCGCCGTTGTCCCCCACGCCGTCGTCGTCGCTGTCGACCCACTCTAGGGGATCCCTTGGGAACTCGTCGTCGGCGTTGACGTAGCTGTCCTCGTCCCAGTCGCCTATGCTGGCCACGGGTGACAGCGCAGGGCTCAGGATGACCATGAAGAGGAGCATGACCGCCACGATGAGGACAGAGGCGGACGTGATTGCCACTGCATGCGTTCCCTTGTCCTCGCCCGCCATGAAGCCGCACCCTCCGAATGGCTCGAAGATGCCCCCACCCTCTAAAACCTTTCCGGGGTCATTACCATGTCCCAAGCGGTCCCGTCCCGCCGACGGGAACAATGAAATAGCGCTTCCGGGTTCGCTAGAGCCGTGAGGAAACCGTCCGCATCATCAGTTCTCGCGGTGGGTGGCATAGCCGCGTCCATTGCGGTCGTCTGCCTCATGCTCTACAGAGGGCTAGCATACCCGGGCGACGCCGGGGGTCTCGTGCTCTCGCCAATCGGATGGCTCGTGCTAGTCGCCGGGGTCGCGTGCTTCGTCCTCGGCCTCGCGATGTTGGGGTACACGCGCCACCTGTCGGTCCCGCCCCAGCCCATGGTCGCCGAGAGCCCGACGGTGGCCGCGCAGAGCCCCTCGCAGCGGGACGAGGTTCAGGCCCCGACCCCTGAGGGGCCGGACATCAGCTATCTCAAGGACGACGAGAGGAAGCTGTATGACATCATAGTGGACCGGGGAGGCGAGGTGTTGCAGCGAGATCTCGTCGCCTCGGGCGAGTTCTCCAAGGCCAAGGTGACGAGGCTCCTCGACAAGCTCGAGGGTAAGGAGCTTATAAGGCGGGAGCGCCACGGGATGACCAACATGGTGAAGTTGGTCCGGTGACCATCCCCGGGTGTCATAACTGCGTTATTCCCTGTACTGACCTCCGAGTTTCGCCGCTCTGAAACCGATTTCACGGAAGGCCTTGTGTGCTATTTCAGCCCTCTATTCTAGCCAGCATCAGACGTGTGATGCTGCGGTATTGAAGCGAATTGGGGGGCTAGAAGATAACGAACAGAGGTGAGGCGCTGTCCGATGTGCTCCGCGCCCGCGAGGATCCGAGAACCGTCACGGCTATCTCGATTCTGGAGGGAATGGACATAAACTCGACGGCTGAGGCCTCAGCGGGCGGCATGTGCCGGAGCGTATCCCACGAGGCGCGCCTCCCCCTCTACAACCCCGGTGCGGGACAGACATCGGGTCGTCACGATAACCGTTTCCTCCCCTTCTATCCAACCTAGAAGGTGGAAAACCCACTACGAAACCCTCTCTCAAACCCCTTCCAAACCCCTTAATCCCTTTCGATCGGTTCTGAGGTGACCTTATGCGAGGCCCAGCCTTCACAGGAACGTGCCGCGTCCCCCTGGATCGAGATTCCTGATTCGTGCCATTTGGTGCCTCCCTGACACACCTTCGCATACTGTCCATGGGGGGATATCCCCCTGGCTGACTTCCGGCCTCCAGCGGTCGGATTTCGTCTTCTGAAACCGGTTTCACGGAATCCATTAGGTGGTGTTTCAGAGCATAGGGAACGGGCTAGTCAGTAGTGACTACGTTCATCGAATTGGGGGGATAAACACAGTGAGAAGCAAGGCTAGATTCGTGGTCGCGACCTTGGTGGCGGCGCTCATGGCGCTGCCGGTGGCGGCCATCGGGACATCCGCACAGGATGCGAGGGATTGGACTGTGCTGATGTATTTCGGGGCGGACAATGACCTTTACCAGGCGACGTACTTCTGCATCAACCAGACGCTGAAGGCGCTCGACCAGGAGAACGACCCTGACAGGGTCGCATTCGTCGTGCTGTTCGACGGGCCCAAGAACGGCGACACGGTCGTCTGGGACCTCAGCTCGGGTGAGAAGGCGGACAAGACCGCCGAGGCCCTAGGCTCAGGCAACGTCGAGCGCAAGATGACGGACAAGGCCACGCTAGAGGAGTTCCTGGAGTGGGCGATTCCGGCGTATCCGGCCGAGAAGACGATGCTCGTGCTCAAGAACGGCCACGCGTGGTGCGGGATCTGCCCTGACGGGACTGACAACGCGGGCGACGAGAAGATCCTGATGCCGATCAACGACCTCAGGGCGGCACTTGAGAACGTCTACGGTGCCCTCGACGGAGCGTGGATAGACGCGCTCGTGTTCGACGGGGACAACATGGGCTCGATCGAGGTCGCTTACGAGCTTAGGGCCGTGACGGACTACTTCGTCGGGTCGCAGCAGCAGGTACCCTTGGAGGGCCTGCCGTACTACCTGTTCACGCAGGACCTCGTCAAGACGCCTGCCATGGACGTCGAGCAGGCTTCGATCAAGATGGTAGAGGACTACGTGAAGTACTACAACAACACGAAGGGCACGAAGCCTGTCTACGACAAGCTCCTGGCCAACTCTCAGATGTACGTGACCGGAGCGGTGTTCCGGATGGGCGAGAACGGTGAGAAGGTCGAGGCGGCCGTCAAGGCGTACGACAGCTACCTGGACTACATGCTGCACGGGAACCTCCCCGCGGAGGTAGTCTCCGAGGCTGAGGCACACGGCATCGACGTCGCCCAGAAGCTGGATCAGTGGATGTACCCGGACCCGACCACGGGCGAGCTCGTGTGGGCCTGGATCCCGCTGAGCCGGAACAATATATCGTCCGCCAGGGACTGCGCGCTCATCGGCAAGATAAACGACCAGCAGGGCTACGAGTGGCTGCCGGACGCGTACACGTTCCTGTGGAGCATATCCGCGCTCTCGAACTACGAGGCTTACGGCGATTCGGTGCCTCCGAGCGCCGACACGCCCTTGAGGCCCCCGCTGGAGGAGCTCAAGGACCCGTTCGTCAGGCTCCTGCTCGAGAACTTCATGGAGAAGTTCGGCTACGTTGAGCCGGGGATCTACCGTGGCGTCTGGTCACAGGAGAACCTGCTTGAGGACGGCGCCCTTGTCTGGGTCTCGCAGAGCCAGATACTGGACCGCTCGGGCAACTCGTTCCCGCACGGCCTGAACATCTGGTTCCCGCCGACCTGGCTGCAGTGGGACGAGGACGACGCCTGGAGCACCTTGTTCAACAAGCCGATGACCTACGCGTACTACGGCATAGGGATCTGGCTCGGGATCGACGAGGTCATCCTGATGCCTGCGGAGTACTTCTGCATCGACTGCCCGCTGTCGTACGACGAGATAGGACTCGACTTCACCGCGGACACGATGTGGATGGAGTTCTTCGGGGTCTATTACGACTCCAGATGGCTCATCTACGGTCCTGGCGACGACACGGGCGGCAGAGTGGACAGCAAACCTTAGATTTGTGGGTGTGGACACAAGCGGGACGTTCGTCCCGCCGCTCCCCTGTACCTACCCGGGCAGGGGAGCGCAACTCTTTCTCATTCATGCACAAGCGGGCGTCGACGCTCCTGCTCGCGACGGTGGGGACATGCGGACCTGAGCGCCCATCTCAGAGCTCCTCCTCGTGGCCATCGCGAATAGTTTGAATCTTGTTCTAGAGGTTTGTCAAACGTAAGAAACGCTATTATAGCGCCTGCTGGATTTCGCGCCAGTATCGGTGCGATGGACAGTTCTGTCCATCGATAGGATACTGTTGGGGGAAAAGAATTGAAAGGAGTAACAGCTCGGGTTCTGGCTATTGGGTTGCTGCTCTCCGCGTCGATGGTCTTGGGTAGCTTCGCCGTCGTCGCGGGTCCTGCCCCGCAGGCTGCGGCGCAGATCGCTCCGGAGACATGGACAGTGTTCGTGTATCTGTGCGGAGACAACAACCTTGAAGGATATGCGATGGAAGATCTTCTAGAGATGGAATCGGTCGGGTCGAAGAACGGCGTGACGATCATCGTCCTGCTGGACACGCTGACGATCGCGGAAGGCACGCACTGGCTCGTCATCGAGGAGGGTGTTTCCCACTACGATGCCGAGACCGGTGTTCTGGACTGCGACTGCGACTTGTTCCCCGAGGACGCCTGTCCTGGGGAGGTCGACATGGGTGACGGCAGCAAGCTCACCTGGGCGGTCGTGACGGCGTTCACCTACGCTCCGGCGGACCACTACATGCTCGTGCTCTGGGACCACGGCGGCGGCTGGAGAGGCGTGTGCTACGACGACAGCTCCCTCGCGGAGGGCACCGACGGGTGGGTGTCAAGGCTGACCACACCTGAGACTGCAGCGTCGCTGCAGGCCGCTCAGGATCAGCTGAGGACCGGCGTTGACAAGGAGTACAAGCTAACTATTCTGGGCTACGACGCCTGCCTGAACGCGATGGTCGAGGTCGCCTATCAGAACAGGAACATCGCGGACTACATGTTCGCATCCATCAACCTCGTGCCCGGACCGGGCATGGGCTACGCAGGGTTCCTGAAAGTGATGACCGAGGATTCGCCTACGGTCGAGGAGGTCGGGATAGCGGTCGTTGACTCGTACATCGAGTTCTACGAGAACATGGTCTCCCCGACGGGGCAGGGCCTCGAGTACTGCGGCGATGTCACGCTCTCCTTCCTGAAGTTGGGAGCGTCAGTCAACGATCTCGTTGACGACATCCATGCGCTCACCGTGGAGATCTTCGAGGGCGGATACCTCGAGGACTTCAGCTACAGAGGAGCGATAGAGTCCGCCGAGTCCCAGACGCCGAGGATACCGACCTACATGGGCGAGCAGATGCCGTTCATCGACCTCGGGCTGTTCGCGGAAGCCCTGGGCCAGAAGATACCAGCTCTGAGCGAGCTGACGGATGCGGTCGTGGAGGGCGTTGACGAAGTCGTCGTGTACGAGAACCACTGCACCTCGGCGGGAGGCGCTGTCCTGAGGACCTCGGGCATCTCGATATACTTCACATGCTCGTACCACTGGATCAACCCGGCATACTGGTTCGAGGACATCGATGACGCGGAGCTCTACGGCGAGAACACGCTGTACTACGGCATGGACTTCACCGTGAACACCTGGTGGGACGAGTTCGTCTTCACGTTCACCCAGGCCTACGACGAGAGCGTGCTCGACTTCGAGAACTAAACCCTGAAAACCCGTGCGGTCACGGACCGCACGCGTCTTATCCATTTTCTTGTTCACGCCATCTCCTCTAGCTGACGCGTCGCGGTCCCGGCGAACAAGCTCGATCTGTTGACTTGTAAGTCACCGCCGAAGGCATCTACCTATAGCTTGGCGTCAGTCTTCATCCTGGAGCGTGCAGGGTCGGTGCGAGAGGAAGAGGCGCCAGCCAGCTCGCCGCGGAAGCAGTCCTGGCTGGCCATTTCAAAGGCCACAGTCTATGCGGTGGTCGCGGTTGTCGTCACAGCATCGGTGGTCGCGGGTGGGTATGTCCTGATGAGGCATGAGCGCGGACTCGTCATCTCAGCCTACACCGACAAGGAGACTTACTCGCCGGGGGAGAATGTCAGTGTGTGGGTGGAGTTCACCAATTACGGGTTCGATTCGGTACATATGGTCTTCGGCACGAGCGCGATGGCCTTCTTCGGCGTTCACTCCATCGACGGCACTCCCGTATGCGGGATCCCAACCATCTCATTCCAGGCGATAACGCACAAGTCGATTGGGCCAGGCGAGACATTGAGCTACGGAGTGAGATGGGATCAGCGCGACGAAGTGGGACTCGTGCCGCACCCTGCTATATACTACATCGTGGCATACGCGGGGACTTCGGAGTACGGCGATGTCGTGCAGACCGATCCGTTCCTGATTTCAGGCTAGCCTCATCCCAGGGGGCCTGTGCCGCACTCATCCCGTCTTCGGCCTTCGAGGTCGTCTCACTTCTTCCCAATCGGACTTCAGCATCGAGAAGAGGATGTCATCCGCGAAGTTGCCGAACTCATCGAAATAGCGTTGCCGGAGAAGCCCCTCTCTCTTGAGCCCGAGCCTCTTGACGAGCCTGATCGAGCGCTTGTTGCGGGGCATGATGTAGACCTCTATCCTGTTCAGTTTCATCTTCTCGAACCCGAAGTCGATGACCGCGTTCATCGCTTCGGTCATGATGCCCTTGCCCCAGTGCTCCTTCATGAGGTCGTAGCCCATCTCCGCCTGAAATGATGCGGATGGGGCCCACTTGTAGAACCCGAGCGTGCCGATAGGCTTCCCCTCGCCCTTGAGCGTTATGATCCACCTGAACCCGCGCCTCGTGCGGTACAGGTCCGTCAGGTACTCCCTGAACTCCTCCCGTGCGGCCTTCATGTCCTTGGGGCCCGGCTGTCCGCCACCCCAGACGATCTCAGGCCGGGAGAAGTATCCGAAGTACCACTCAGCGTCCTTCATTGTCGGCTGTCGGAGTATCAGCCGCTTGGTCCTTATCTCCGGAAATTCCCTGAAAGCTGTCTTCCTGTTCATCCGCAAGTCCCCGCATGCACGTGGGCGAGTCAGTCCCCTCGGTGAGTTCAGCGCAGGATGGAGGCTGTGAACTCCTCCGCGCGCGCCTGCCAGCCATCCCTCAGATGCCCCTTCATCTCTTCTGGTGATATGAGGAAGATCTTGTCCGCCACCTTCACGAGGCCCTTCTCTGCGAATATCTCGTCGAGCCTCGGGATCGTCTTCCTCTGGACGCAGAGTTCCTCCTCGGAGGGCATCTTCCCCGTCTTCTTGTCGGCGACAGCATCCCCGTGCGTGGCGAACACGGCGTATCTTGTTCCCGCGGGCAGCGCGACCTTCTTGGCGAACCGTTTCATGCTGCCGATCGGCCCGCCGAACCTGGTGGGGGACCCGAATATGTAGAGGTCCGCCTGCGGCGGCTCCTTGGGCTTCGAATCGTCGATGTGATGCACGTTCGCCTGGTGGCCCCTGGCCTCCATCAGCCTGCGCAGCTCCTCGGCGACCTTCGCTCCGTTCCCGAACTTAGAGGCGTGGAATATCTCAACCTTCAAACGGAGAACCTCCTGACCGCCCCGATATCGGTAGATGCTCATAATCTTGTTCTGGAGATGCGGAGGAGCACGGGTCCCGTGCGCTGACCGCATGGTCCTTTCATGTAGGGGTCCGAATCAAGGATCCTCAGGTCGGCCCAGAGCCTGGGTCTCCCGACGGGTCGGCAGATGAGCGGCGCGTAATGGAATGGTCTCATTCAAATAGAATCGAGGATTCCGATTGTCCTCTCAAGAGGAAACCGGGATGGTTCGTGTTTGACCCGGTCATCAGGTCCCTTCGCCTGACACCCCGCGTTCTGTGTTCAGCGAGGCATCTTCTTGTAGTCGGACCACGACATGATGATTCCGAAGAACAGGCCATAGACCAAGATCGTCCGTCCGATTTCCAAGAACAGCCCGCTCAGGACTGACAATGAGCCCCATCCGCCGGCAGAATCCACGACCTCAAGGGCGGTGAGCATGATCGCGCCTGCGACGATAGCGATCCAGTTCACAGTCCTCGATGCGAAGAACTCCCAGAAGCTTTGGGTCTTGACTTTTGCCAGGACCGTGGCGGCAGCGCGGGCGCGGTGTCCTGAAGTT
>JALOTQ010000148.1 GCA_025457815.1 Thermoplasmata archaeon | reverse complement strand
TCCTGCCGTCCGCGGTCCTGTAGTGGGCGTTTGGACCGTATCCGCAGCGGCAGGAACCGATGTAGACCGCTCCCCCGGCGGTCTCGTCGGGGCTGACTGGTTCCGCAAGGCCCTGCGGTCCCCAGTATCTGCGGCCGTGGTACCGCCAGTACCCGCCTCTTCCCATTCCGTATCCTCTTGGCATATCCTCTTCACCTCTTCCTCTCCACTGAACTGACGATCTTCTCGGTGATTTGCTCGAAGACATCAACCACGCCGAGGTTCGGGACCGACACGAACGGCTTCCCCGCATCCCCGTGCTTCGCAATTGCCGGAGTGAGCGGCAGCCTTCCCAGGTACGGGATGCTCATTTCCTTGGCTGCTTCCTTGGGGCCTCCGTCCCCGAACACGTTGATCTCCTTTCCGCAATGCGGGCAGGTCAGCCCTGACATGTTCTCGATGATGCCTATCACGGGCAGGTTGACCGCTCTTGCGAAGTTGATCGACTTCCTGACGCTCAGGAGCGCCACATCCTGTGGCGTTGTGACTATGACCGTCCCGTCCGGGGATGGGATCAGCTGCGCGATGCTGAGGGGCTCGTCGCCTGTGCCTGGGGGCAGGTCCACTATGAGGTAGTCTAGCTCGCCCCATTCGACATCCTCCAGGAACTGTTTCAGCGCGCCCATCTTGACCGGCCCTCGCCAGATGACCGGTGCGTCCCTGTTGCCCAGCAGGAAGGCCATCGAGATGACCTTGAGTCCAGGGGGTACGTGCATCGGCACTATTCGTCCCGCCTGGTTCGTGTTGAGTGGAAGGTTGGGCACGCCTAGGAGCTTCGGCACGCTCGGGCCGTGGATGTCTGCGTCGAGCAGACCGACCGTGCAGCCACGCCTAACGAGCGATACTGCCAGGTTCACCGCGACCGTCGACTTCCCCACTCCGCCCTTGCCGCTCATGACTATGAGCTTGTGCTTGACCGAGGCGAGGTTCTTCCTGATCAACTCGGGCCCGGCCGCCCCCTTGGCCGTCAGGGCGCCTCCTTGGGCGCCGGGGTTGCTGCAAGTCTCTGCGCTCATCGACCTCTCCCCGTCCTCAGCAGGTCAGGACCCTGTCCGCGTTCAGCGTTTCAGTCGCGAAGTCCATCAGGTTGAGGAACTTGGTGCCTTCGACGAAGCTCTTCCTGTCATACCCTCTCGTTTCCAGGCAGGGGATGCAGACCATTAGCTTCCCGCCGCTGGCGACGAACGCCTCCATCAGGTCTTTGACGGAGGCCATGCCCTTCACGCTGGGCATCTTCTCGACCTTGCCCTTCTGTGCGAGCTTCACGCCGTTGCCCGTCAGGAAGACCTTCGTTTTGATGCCCAATGCCGCGGACGCGCCTGCGCACGCGAAAGTCATGGTGGCCCTTTCGATGTCCTCTTCTCCGTGTGTCCCTATCACGATGAATGTCTTCTTCGAGTAGTCGATCTTCTTCTTGGCGTCCATTTCTTAAGCCTCGACTACCACTTGTGTTGCGGAGGCTAAGCCAATCACGGCAAACATGTTAGCCGCGCTAGGCGCATGGAGCCGTATGGACAGAACATCAGGCGAGCTCGTTCATGTGGCCTGCAATGATCTTCTTCTGCGCCCTCCTGATCATCACATCGAGGGTGGCCTTGGAGATCTCCAACCGCCTCGCGAGCTTGTCCAGGTTGACCTTCCTCGGAATCTCGAAGTACCCGAGCTCATAGGCCATCTGCAGCACGCGCTCCTGCGTGCGCGTGAGTTCGGAGGCCGTGTTCAGCTTCGAGACTTTCTTGAGCTCGATGGTGCACCCTAGTGCCTTGACCTTGTCGACCATGCCCTTGAGCGCCTCGGCGTTCGGGGCGATGACGTTCCACTGCAACAGGCCGTCGCTCTTCGAGCTGGCAGAGTCCAAGAAGCATCCGTGGTCGGCGAGCAGCTTGCACACGAGACATGTCGATGTTTGGGCGGTTCCGACGAATCTTCCGGGGCCGGCTGGGGTGAGCTTCACGTCGCACAGTGGTTCCAACGCTCTGATTCTCTCCGAAAGCGAAGTCCCGGTGAGGTCCTCAGGGCTGTCTATCTGAAGAAGGCTCATGCCGCCCTTGCCGTTCATCGGGACGCACTTCAGCACCTTGACGCTAAGGTCGCAGGCGGTGCAGAGGTCGCCGATCCAGTTGCCTGGTATCCTGACAAGCATGGTGGCCGACCTCATCTGCCGCCCCTCCTCCTGTGACGGCAGGGAGTCCCTGCCATGCCGGTTTCTTCTTCCCTGCGTATCTCCGAGTTCGACGCCTCGGGGGATTCGATCCTTATCGCGAGACCGTTGACTACGCACTCTGCGGTTTTCGATCTGCCAGCCGCCAATATCCGGTTGAAGGTCGGCTGGGACACGTTCATCATTTTGGCGCCATCGGCTTGGGGAAGTCCCAAGACGTCGGCCAGCCTCAGAGCCTCCAGCTCGTCGAGACCGAGGTCGCGCTTGGCGAGAGACGTCAGCGGGACTCCTTGAGGCTTGAAGAATGTGTATCCGGGTTCGCAGCATACCCGCCTGCAGCGCTTGGGCCTGGGCATCGTTATGAATAATAATTCATTATCTATATGAACTTTCCCTGCGGACTCGAACAGATTCTACCCGCATCGCGTCTAGAACGAGTGTATCTTTGTGCAGCTCTCGGTCCACTCCGAGAGGAGCGCCATAGATCCCTGCTCGACGCCCTTCAAGAGCCCGTCAACACTCAGCCCTCTCGCCTTCATGCAGCTTCCGCACGCAGCGACGCGCCCTCCCTTTGCCAGGACCCTCCCGAGCATGTCATTGATGAAGACTTCCCGGAAGCGGGCCATCTGGTAAGGGGGTGCCGTTTCACCCTCACGAAGGATCGCGAAAAAGGCCCGGGCCTCTCCGGGATCGATCGCCGCAAAACCGGGCTCGAGCCCGAGTCGCCGGCGGGCCCAGAACGTGAGCAGCAGATGGAAGCAGGTCAGCTCCTCCCGCCCGGAATCCTCGGGGGCAAGAGGTTTATCTTTTGTCAGGGCATCCATCAGCCCGTCCAGGGCGATCAGTCCCATAAGGGCCCTGCTTGCCCTGGTGAGGTCGTCGGCACCGGCGAAATCCCGGTA
>JALOTQ010000147.1 GCA_025457815.1 Thermoplasmata archaeon | reverse complement strand
ATAGTCAAGTTCCTCTCGGGCGTGCAGCAGCAGGCCGAGGTCGTCTACCTGCAGAAGCGCGCGTTCGACGGGAAGTACGGCAGCAAGCAGCCGTACCCCTTCAGGGACAAGGAGTTCGGCATGGTCAACCTGCGGGTATTCGGCGAGTTCAGGTACAAGGTCGCCGCCCCCGCCAACTTCGTGAACCAGTTCGTCGGCACCTTCAACTTCGCCACGAGCGCGGAGGTGGAGGAGAGGATCAAGGAGCAGATGATCATACTCATCTACGACTCCATAGGCGACATGAAGAACGAGGGCATGGGCGTCGCCGACATAGCGGCCAACCTCACCAGCATCGAGCAGGTCGTGCTGTCCAGGACGAAGGACCACTTCGACCTGTACGGCATATCCATCGACAAGATATCCGGCCTGTACATCTCGATGCCTGAGGAGGTCCAGAAGGCCGTGGACACCCGCTCGTCGATGCAGATACTCGGCGCGAACTACATGCAGTACCAGACCGGACAGGCCATGAGGGAGGCCGCCACGAACCCGTCGGGAGGGGCGGCCGGAGTCGGTGTCGGGGTCGGCGCCGGTATAGGCATGGGCTATCAGATGTTGGGCTCCATGCAGACTCCTCAGCCGGCGCAGGCACAGGCCGCGCCGATGATACTGTGCCCGAAGTGCGGCACGGCCAATCCACAAGAGAACAAGTTCTGCGCGTCTTGCGGGGCCAAGATGGGCCCCGCGACAGTCCCATGCCCGAAGTGCAAGGCTCAGGTGGCCCAGGGCACCAAGTTCTGTCCGGAGTGCGGCGGGCCGATGGCCGCCACGAAGAAGTGCGCATCTTGCGGCGCCGAAGTTCCCGCCGCCTCAAAGTTCTGCCCAGAGTGCGGAAAGGCGCCGTAGTCGAAGCCCCCCAGCAGGAGTAGCCCGAAACCAGTCGATAGAGGTGAACTAGCTTGGCATCCGTGAAGTGTCCGAAGTGTGGTGCCCCGGTGCCTTTCGACACCGGGGTCAAGTTCGTCAAATGCCCGTACTGCAGCTCGCAGATCTACCTTGACAGGACCGGAGCGGGGTTCTACTACGCCCTGCCCTTCATGATGAAGGAGAACGACGCCATCGGCACGTTCAGGCGGTGGGCGGCGGGTTCGACCAAGGCCAAGGATCTGGACAAGACGGCCCAGGTCGCCGGGGTGAAGCGCGTCTTCTTCCCCGTGTACATGTTCAAGAGGGACCTCAACGGCGTCGAGCAGGTCTTCATCGAGATAGCAGGCTCGACGACGCTCCCAGGGCTGCACAACCTCAAGGTACCCGCGGGGGACCTGAAGATACTCGACCCCTCGTTCGACACCCAGGGCGCCGAGATGGTCAAGCCCGACATCGAGATGACCACGTACCTCAACACGCTCCCGGGAAAGCCGAAGGAACAGGCCCTCGTGTACTTCCCGATATGGATGCTTGACTACGTGCACAACCAGAAGAAGTACCAGGCCGTGATCGACGGTTCCTCGGGAGAGGTTTTCGCGTCCGAATTTCCGACCAGGAGCTCGGCCGCGTACATACTGGTCGCGGTCGTGGGCTACTTCGCCATTCTCGGAGAGAGCTTCCTCGCTTCGACTTCCGTTCCTTTGGCCGCCGGACTCATCGCCGCCACGGCGGTGGGCGTGTTCGCTGCGGCCTTCTACGTGGCCAGGAGGATGTGATCATGGCTGATCTGTCGGTGGGATTGAACTGCCCGACCTGCGGCGGTGCGATATCCGTCCCGGAGGGCGAGAGCATAGTGATGTGCCAGTACTGCAGCTCTACGCTGTTCATAGAGGGCGACCAGGGCGTGACCACGCTCGCCTTCAAGAACAAGGTC
Organism: Thermoplasmata archaeon; assembly: GCA_025457815.1. Classification (GTDB taxonomy): domain Archaea; phylum Thermoplasmatota; class Thermoplasmata; order UBA10834; family UBA10834; genus COMBO-56-21. The sequence goes on along the minus strand of JALOTQ010000147.1, from coordinate 2,226 downwards.
CTGAAGGACGGGGCGGCCTCCGCGACGATGTCTTGGTGGAAGAAGGGCCTGAAGGCCAGGGATCTCAAGCACACGGGCAAGGTACTCGAGACCTATCCGATCTACCTCCCGTTCTGGAAGGCCACCACCAGGGTCGCTGGCTGGATATGCGGCTACGAGGAGCGCAGGAGGACGGACTCCAAGGGCAACACCACGACCGAGAGGATCCCGAAGGAAGTGATGGTCCTCCAGGACTACGTGTTCTCTGAGATAGCGTGCGACCCGGGGGACCTGGGCATACGCACCTTGAGGAACCTCGCGGGCGAGACAAGCTTCGCGGACTTCGAGATGATACCCACGTTCGAGGCGACCACGAGCAAGGACGACGCGGTGACGCACTCCAAGAACGACTCCCTCGCCAGGGCCAGGGCCGGAGCCCGAGTACCGCATGTGACTTTCGAGCGGCTCCACGTGCTGCCGAGAGCGCTGACCATGATCTACTACCCGGTCTGGGTGGTCAGGTACAGCTATCACGACAGGATGTACATGGACACGGTCGACGGAGTGACGGGCCAGGTGCTCTCCGGCAGGGCCCCGGGCGACCCGCTGTACCAGAGCCTGGCGATGACCGGAGGCGCGGTCGTGGGCGGCCTGATATCCGCGGCGGGCATCATGTTCGGAGGCAGCAGCACCGAGATCACCGCCGGCGCATTGGTCGCCGGACTCGTCGTGCTCGGAATCACCTATGTCTTCTTCAGGCACGGCTCTGAGAGGGTCGAGGGCGACTTCAAGAGCAAGCCCGCCTCGATCGGTGGCGCGCTCAAGCAGGTGCAGGCCGTCTCGAAACAACTGGAGGGATTGAGATGAGGGTGATCCAGGTCAAGTGCCCGCAGTGCAACACGGCCATCACGATGAAGCAGAAGGACAAGATATTCCTCTGCCAGCAGTGCAACACGCTCCATGTCAGGGACGGCGGGATCGAGAAGCTCGACTGCGAGATAGCAGAGCCGAACGCGAACGTCCAGGGCGAGAAGGTCTATGTGCCCTTCTGGAGGGTCTACGCGACCGTCGTCGTGAGGTCCAAGAGCGTTGAGGGCGGGACGTTGTTCAAGATGGTCAGCTGGCTCAAGGGAGGCAGCGACAGCGGGAACATGTTCATCTACATACCCGCGAACGAGCTGGACCCGGGAAGCTTCAGGAGGATCGCGACGCAGTTCACGACGAACCAGCCGTGGTCACGATCGAGGCCGAGCAGCCGGGCGTGATGCAGCGGCTCGACTACACGCTGACCGTCAACGACACGAAGCTCGTCTACCTGCCGTTCACGAAGACGCAGCAGGGACTCCTGTCAGCCCTTTAGGCGGAAAACCACTCCAAACCACTTCACGTCTTTGTCCTTTTCTTAGCCATGAAGTCCTGGACTATCTTGCCGTGGTCGAATGCGAACCTGGGCAGTTTGTCTAGGGGCGTCCATTCAGCTTCGGCCGCGTCGTCCCCCGCCCTGATACTCCCGCCAATCGGTCGCAGATGATAGACCGCGGTGACGAAGTGCCCCCTCGGATCTCTGTCAGGGGACGAATAGACTCCGACGAGGTCCACGATCTCCGTCTTGAGCCCGGTTTCCTCAAGAACCTCGCGCACGACACAGTGTTCGAGGGTCTCGTTGAAGTCGAGGAATCCTCCAGGGAGCGCATATGACCCCTTGAACGGCTCCTTGCCTCTCCTTATCAGGACGATCTCCTTGCCGTTGAAGACTATGCCATCTGCGGTGACTGACGGCTTCTTCCAGTCGTTCTCGAACTGGCTCTGCAGCGAGGCCACCTTGTTCTCGAACTCCCTCAGGATCTCCTCCCCGAACGGGGTGAGGCTAGTGACGCCTCCCTTCTTGCCTCCTCTGGTGGAGGTGACGACATCACCTCCAGCGGTCTGCGAGATCCGGTGCATCACGCCCCAGGCGTGCCTGTAGGACATCCCCATTTCCTTCGCGGCCTTGGACAGGGATCCCGTGTCCATGATCTTCCTAAGAAGCTTCGCCCTGCCGTCGCTGACGACGAATCTGCCGTCACGCTCCAGCCAGACCTTCAGCTTGAGTTCGTACATCAGACGCAGGCCCCGTGGTTGATTCAGCTCTTGCTTTGAAATACTTTGCCTGGCCTCGGTGCCAGTTCACTTCAGCATCGGGATCTTGATCTTCCTCGCCCTTGCAGTCCTTATGGCTTCGGGATAGCCAGCATCCGCGTGCCTCAG
>JALOTQ010000046.1 GCA_025457815.1 Thermoplasmata archaeon | reverse complement strand
GTCGGTCGGAAAAACGACGCCGCAGTCGATGTCCATCAACATGAGATACTCAGGAGGAGCGAGGCCGACGCGCCCAGGTCGCTTCTCGGCCTCAGGGCCGACGCAGTCCGGATCCAGCCTTCCCGAGCTGCCCTCGTTCACCATCCAGGCAATCCTGCGGACCATGTTCCAAAGGAAACTCTCCGCCTTGAAATCCATGGAGTAGAACATGCCCGCGTCGGAGATCTCTATTGAGTCGATCTTCCGCATCGGGTTACGCCTGTCCTTGCGGGCGTACCCCGAGAAATCGTGGACCCCGACGAACCTCGATGTTAGCTCCTGCATGAGCGCAGGATCCTGTCCAGATCTCGCGAGATAGTATCGATACCAGCGCTGCCTTGCGTGCCGAGGATTGAAGTCTTCCGGGACCTCGACTGCAGAGTACGCCCAGACATCCTCCATCTCGGAGTTGACCGCGGAACAGACTTCACGACTTGCGAACTGCGTCCTGAAGGAGATGATGTTCCCGAGGGCACTCACGCCGCGGTCTGTCCTGCTCGAACTGCGGTAGCCGCACTCCCTCGATGATTGTATGGCCCCGACCTTCAGGAGTGCGTTGACCAGCGAGCCCTCAACCGTCAGTTTCTCGGGCTGCCGCTGAAAGCCGAAGAACTTCGACCCATCGTAAGCGAACTTGAGGGCTATCCTCCGTTCCTGCTCCACGCCAGCGTTATCTTCTACAGGATTATATACCTAGGGCATCTGTGCTGGAACCGTGCCTCAGTTCAGAGTTGTTTTCGTAGAACCGCTGAACGACGGAAACGTCGGCGCCGTTGCGCGCGCCATGGAAAACTTCGGCCTCAAGGAACTCGTGCTCGTGAGGCCGTGCGCGATCGGAGAGGAGGCGACGAAGCGCGCGATGCACGGGATAGACATACTGAAGAACGCGACGACGGTGTACGATGACGCTGAGGCCCTGAAGGGGGTCGACTTCGTCGCGGCCACCTCTGGAGTGAGCACCTCGAACGAGAAGAATTTCTCGAGGATAGCCTTAACTCCGCGCGAATTCGCCGCGAAGGTCAAGGACAGCCAGGGCAAGATCGCGCTCCTCTTCGGCCGGGAGGATTTCGGGCTCGAAAAGGAGCTCATCAAGCGCTGCGACTTCCTCGTCTCGATCCCTGCGAACCCGGCGTACTCAATCCTGAACATCAGCCACGCCGCCGCGATAGTTTTCTACGAGCTCTTCGCGGCAGGAGTCGTCAAATGGGAGCCAAGGGTCGCTGGAGAGGTCGAGAAAGAGAAGCTCTTCGAGTACTTCTCGATGCTACTGGACGCGACCGACTATCCCCCGCACAAGAAGGAGAAGACCAAGGTCATGTTCCGCCGCCTGATAGGAAGGTCCGTACCCTCAACCTGGGAGTTCCACACGCTGATGGGCGTCATAGACGGCGCCGTCAAGAAATCCACGAACGGTGCGCTCCCCAAGAAGAAGCCTAGAAAAAAGGGTTGAGCGCCCGTCGAAGTTGATGTGACGGGCGCGGTTTGTTTGTTGAGGGGGGAGGATTGGTTTATCCTAACGTGTCCACGAGAGATTGATCCAGCTGGCCATAACCGACCTCGTCTATGCCGATCGATTGCCGCGGGTCGTCCATGTGCGTGATCCCTGTCACGATCCCTATGAGCTTGATGTTCCTTCCGAAGTCGTCCTCGATCCGCGCGCCGAGCTTCACGTTCGCGCGCTCGCTGAGCTCGGTTGTTATTCCGTTGAAGACCTGGTAGGCCCGCTTCAGGGAGAGGGAGGGGCCGCCCGTGATGTGTATCAGGGCGCCTGTGGCTCCCTCAAGATCGACGTCGAGCAAGGGGTTGTTGAGCGCTTCCAGCACCACTTTTTCAGGATCTTCGCCTTCACCGTACAGGACGGTCGATGCTCCGCCATGGAGCATAACGTTTCTGAAGTCCGCGAAGTCCAAGTTGATCATGCTCGTGCGGCAGATCGTTTCAGTGATCCCTTTGATCACTTCGGAAATGAGCTGGTCCATCACCATGAAGGCCTGCTCGACGGGCAGTTTCGGCACTATCTCGAGCAACTTGTTGTTGTCGAGTATTATCGTGCTATGAGCCCGTTCCTTGAGTTTCGCGATGCCCATGAGCGCTGTTCTCAACCTGCTCTTCTCGATGTCGAAAGGTAGTGTCACGAGTGAGACGACGACGGCTCCGTGCTTCTTCGCGGTCTCGGCGACCACGGGCGCGGCTCCGGTGCCTGTGCCTCCTCCCATGCCTGCGGTGATGAAGACGATGTCGTAGTCCCGGACGATCCCATCGATCGCGTCGATGTCGTCGCGAGCCATCTTCTCTCCAAGAGCAGGGTCGCCCCCGGTGCCGTATCCGCTGGTCATGTGCTCTCCGATGAGGAGCTTCTGGTCTGCGTTGATCCTGCCGAGGTGGAACCTGTCGGAGTTGATCGCGATCGTGTCGACGTCCTGCAGCTCGAGCCTTCCGAGCCTGTGAATGCTGTTCGAACCGCCGCCGCCACAGCCTATGACACACATCTTCGGAGTGAGATGTGCCTCGAAGTCGCACCCGCCCTCCAGGGCGTCCTTGACGAGCTTGTTCAGCATGTCAAGTGCCTCCCGTTGAGAGCTGAAGCTCATGTGTGTACACGCGTGCGACCATCATCCCATCCCCATGTTGTCTAGAGCGTCACCTTTCCAGTTCTTCCATTGATTTGGACACTCGCTTTCGTATGTACTCGCGCACAGCGTTCCTTATCGCGTCGTCGACGGAGACCGAGTCGCCCTCCTGGACGAGCTCCTTCAGGTTGACGACATTGCCCTTTGGCAGTTCGACCGTGATCTTCTCGATGTACTCGGGCGTGAACTCGCCCTCGACGAACTTGTCAATCGCGGCGCGGATGGCATCGGATATCGTGGAGAACTTGCCTTGATCGACTAGCGCCTGGAGTGCTTGTATCCTCTCTCCGGGCAACCTGATTGTAACTCTCTCCGACTCGACCATCTGGCCGCCTTCGCATGTCCGACGATATCGGCGGTTTCGTCAGACAAATGTCAGTATGGATTGCTGAGTATTTATAATTTTCTTGGGCGCCCAGCGCGCATCTGGATGGTTCAAAAAGAATGGAAACGGGGAGAGACGCGGACGCTTCTCCCTCTCCCCGGAATTCGGGTTTCTCTCATCCATTGTAGGCGGTCAAGAACGCGTGCCAATCCATGTCGATTGCGAAGGCGACCTCAGTGTACGCGACCTTGTACGTCGTCCAATCGCCGCCGACGCCCCACCAGAGCGTGAGCCCGTGGCATGGTGCGCATCCCGGCGCGTTGTCCAATGCCAAGACCGATGAGTCGATGGCGACAATCATTGCCGAGGTCAGCGACTTGAGTGTCGCGTCCTTGATCTTCGCGTCGGCGACAAGCCACTCGCCGAGGTCGGCCATGTCAACGTGTTCCGACGTGGCCCATGCACAGTAGGCGTTGCTGAGCGCGCTCTTGTAGTTCTTCTTGTAGATGGAAAGGTCCGCACGCATTCGGGCGACCCAGTTGTCGAAGACGAGGGCGTTGGCTCCGATGGTCGCGACATCGACCGCCGACAGCGCGACCGTCTGGGCCCAGTTGAGCGGATCGTAGTATGCAGCCCAGCCCGCGACCATGTCGCACGCAACCTGGTCCGGTGTTCTCGCGGCGTTGTTCGCGAGCGGCGCAAACATCAGGTCGTACGGGAAGCCGTTCATCGGGATGGTCTCCTCAGACGCGACCATGTTGTCGACCATGCCCGTAAGCGAGACCTCATACACTACCTCGATCGCAGCCATGTTGCAGCAGTCGAACGAGAGGACGTCGATGTGGACGCCCGCATTCACAAGCGCAGCGCGGAGCTCGGGCATCGTGATCTTGTCGCCCGAGGTCTGATCGTTGCTGAAGTACCTCCACGCATATCCGTGGTCGGAAGCCGTGACGACGAGGTTGTCCGATGGATAGAGCGTCGAGACCTCCGTCAGGAACCATGCGAACGTTGCGCCGTCCCCGAAGTTCATCTCGGGGTACGTGCTCACGACCTGTGCGCTCCCGCCTTCTATCTCGATGAGCTCAATGCCCTGAGTGCTCATCCTGTCGAGCACGACGACTATCTCGAAGTCATCGCTCGCCGGAATGTTCAGCAATGCCGGCAGACTGTACTGATCGTAGTACTTCTCCAGATCGTTGTCGCCGTTGTAGAACACCGCGAGCGTCCACGGAACCGGTTCTCCCTCCGCCTTCGAGTGGCCCACGAGCATGATGCTCGGGGCTACGAGGACGAGGGCAATCATAACACCTAGACACAACCTGCTAGTGCATCCCCTCATTTTGCCTATCCCCCAATTGAGAACCCATTTCTTTAACAGTCGTTAGGCCCTCACGCTTCGGGATATCGCAAACGTGATACTTCTATGTTGCACAACCTGTTGGTCGGCGCTGAAATGTTCCGGTCTCGATGTTGAATCGCTTCCCAGCAGGGGATCTTGACCCGGTTCCTTCGCAATGCCCGACAATATCTAGGACTCGCGCCGACGCGCATCTCCGGAGCTAGAGGAGTGCGATGAGTGGGTGAGCGTTCCGCTCGTCCAGACCTCGACTGACCAGATGATGTTCGGCAATCACCGAACAACTGACCAGTCATCAACGACTTGGCTCTCTGAGGGGCTGGCCCCACGAAAAATCTCCCATAACATCGGCAACAGCAGTAGCCAGTACGTCCAAGAATCTGCACTGGAAACGTCGCTTTTTCAAGAAACCTTTTTAAATACTGATTTAAATACCGGGCACGCCGGGTGAATTTTGATGGCAGTCATAAAGATAGAGAATGTTGTCGCCTCAACATCTCTGGGTGGGGAGTTGGATCTGCAGGCGATTGCGCTTGCGCTAGATGGCGCTGAGTATGAACCAGAACAGTTTCCGGGCCTGATATACAGGCTCAAGGAACCGAAGACCGCGACCCTTCTTTTCAGGAGCGGCAAGGTCGTCTGCACGGGTGCGAAGAGCCTCGAGCAGGTGAAGACCGCGATCAGCAAGGTCGCGAAGCAGATCGAGGCCGCGGGAATCGTGATCAAGGGCGAGCCGAAGATAGAGGTGCAGAACATCGTCGCGTCGAGTGACCTCGGCGCGCAGATCAACCTCAACGCGATCGCCATCAGCCTAGGCCTCGAGAAGGTCGAGTACGAGCCCGAGCAGTTCCCCGGCCTGGTGTACAGGATAGACTCGCCGAAGGTCGTTGTGCTCCTGTTCGGCAGCGGCAAGCTCGTCTGCACGGGCGCGAGGAAGCCCGAGGACGTCGAGGCCGCGGTCGATAAAATCACCGAGGAGCTCAAGGCCGCGGGTCTCCTGAAGTGAGCCGGTCAAGGCCATGATATCGGTCCCGATCCTGGACAACCACGTTCATCTAGAGCCGTTCAGAGGACGGAACGTGGAGGCCGTCCGTGATTTCGAGAGGTCGGGCGGGACTCACCTCATCATATCTCATCTTCCGTACGAGGAGACTCCAGTCCGCAACTACATGGACTTCCGAACCGCCTTCGACCTCACCATCTCCTCCAAAGACAGAGTGAACAAGGAAACCGGCGTCCGTGCGTACGCGACCGTCGGGCCGTACCCGGCGGAGCTCCTGGACCTGGAGAAGGTCCACGGGCTCGAGAAGGCCAAGGAGATCATGATGAAGGGCATGGAGATCGCAGCGGAGTACGTCAAGGAGGGGAAGGCCATCGCGATAGGCGAGGTTGGAAGACCCCACTTCCCCGTCTCGAGGGATGCTTGGGCGGCCTCCAACGAGATCCTTGTCTTCGCGATGAAGCTGGCGAAGGAGACCGGCTGCGCGATTGTCCTGCACACCGAGAGCGCGACCCCGGACTCGATGCGCGAGCTCGCGGGAATGGCCGGGGAGGCGGGCATGGACAGAGACAGAGTGGTGAAGCACTACTCTCCGCCGCTTGTGCTGCCCAAGGAGAACTTCGGCCTGATGCCCTCCGTGCTCGCGGGCAGGGACGCGACGAAGGAAGCGCTCAGCAAAGGCACCCGGTTCCTTATGGAGACGGACTTCCTGGACGACCCCAGGCGTCCGGGCGCGGTGCTGGCGATCCAGACGGTCCCGAAGAGGACGAACGCGTTCATGCAGCAGGGCATCATGACGGAGGAGCAGGCGATTCAGATACACCAAGAGAACCCTAGGAGAGTCTACGGGGACGCCTTCTCCTAGCGGCGTATCATGAACCCGTCGAACTCGCCGGTGAACTGCGCGAACTCGACTTCCTTGGAATCCACCTTAGCATAGGGTTGTCTTGTCGCGCACCAATCGATCGCCTCTCGGACCTTCTCGTCATCCCCTTCGAACACGGCCTCGACCCTTCCGTCGGAGAGGTTTCTGACCCATCCAGACAGGTTGAGCCTATCCGCACAATGCTTCGTGTTCATCCTGAAGAAAACGCCTTGGACGAGGCCCTCGAACACGACGCGGGCGCGCACTTTCATCGGCATCGAATCGACGGCGCAAGTAAAGAAGGCTCTCTCGGGTCGAGCGTGGAACCAGCCATACCAAACCATTTTATACTCACATTACGATTTTTAATGTGCACGCGCACGCGCGTGAGGGATGCACTTCCAGTCGCAGGAAGTTCACGATGTCCCACGTCCCCGAAGGTGAACCGAGATGATGAGATCCCTAGTCGAAGATGCCCTTGCCCGTGAAGAAACCCAAGGAGCCACAGTGGCTCAGGCCGCAGCGCTCGGCGCAGACACCAGAGTCGATGCCGAGCTGGAACAGATACTCCGATCGCTGAAGACGAACATCAAGATCATCGGAGTAGGCGGCGGCGGAACGAACACAATCGCGAGGATATACGACGAGGGAATAATCGGCGCGGAGCTCTACGCAGCCAACACGGATGCGCAGCACCTCCTGACGCTCAACGCGCCCCACAAGATACTGCTTGGCCGAAGGGTGACCAGAGGTCTCGGGGCAGGGGCGCTTCCGCAGATAGGAGAGGAGGCCGCGAGGGAGGCCGAGGAGGAGCTGAAGAAGATCCTCGTCGACACCCACATCTGCTTCGTCACATGCGGCCTGGGCGGCGGAACCGGCACCGGAGGCGCCGCGGTGGTATCGCGCCTTGCCAAGGAGATGGGGGCACTCACGATCGCAGTCGCCACTCTGCCCTTCAGGGGCGAGGGCAAGATGAGGATGGAGAACGCCGAGTGGGGCCTCGACAGGTTGAGGGACTCAGCGGACACCGTCGTCGTCATCCCGAACGACAAGCTGCTCGAGATATGCCCGAGGCTCTCTCTGAACGCAGCATTCAAGGTTGCGGACGAGGTCCTCATGAGGTCCATCAAGGGGCTTACCGAGGTCATCACAAGGCCCGGGCTCGTGAACCTGGACTTCAACGATGTCAAGACGATCATGAAGGGCGCAGGAGTCGCGATGATCGGGCTCGGAGAGTCCGATGCGCCCGGCGACGAGAGGATAGAGGAGGCCATAGACCAGGCGCTCAACTCCCCGTTGCTCGAGGTTGACATCAGCGAGGCCAACGGCGTGCTGGTGGACGTCATCGGCGGGACGGACATGACCATATCCGAGGCCGAGAAGGCCGCGGAGGAAATCCAGAGCAGGGTAGGGGCCAATGCCAGAATCATCTGGGGAGCGGCAATCGACCCGGCCATGGACAAGACCGTCAGGGTCATGCTCGTCGCTACGGGCGTCAAGTCCAAGCAGATACTAGGCAAGCAGGCCACCGAGAAGAGGTATCGAGGGGTTGGCGAAGTAGACCTGATACGCTGATGGCCTCCTGGACACTGGCAGCAACTTATATATCACCCAATCAGCTACGGTGCTTTCAGCCCTGTAGCTTGGCTCAGGGCTGTGCTTTGTCACCTATGGCATGAACATCTTGGAGGCTCGACATGAAGTCACTCATCGATAGCGTGATGTCCGCCGCAGAGGCTGAGGCGCAGAAGAAGGCGCCCGCGGCGGTCCGAACGCTCACGGCCGAGGACGAGGAACTGGAGAAGATACTCCAGGGTCTGAAGACCGACATTAAGATCATCGGCTGCGGCGGTGGCGGATCGAACACCATCTCGAGGCTCGCGGAGGCCGGGATCGTTGGCGCGGAACTGTACGCGGCCAACACGGACGCCCAGCATCTGCTCATGACGAAGGCACCTCACAAGCTGCTCCTGGGCAGAAGGGTCACCAGAGGCCTCGGTGCCGGGGCGCTGCCACAGGTCGGCGAGGAGGCCGCGAGGGAGGCCGAGGAGGAGATCAAGGCCGCCCTGAAAGGCGCGGATATCGTCTTCATCACATGCGGCCTGGGCGGAGGCACTGGCACGGGTTCTGCGCCTTTCGTCGCGCACGTGGCGAAGGAGCAGGGAGCGCTCACAGTCGCGATTTGCACTTATCCATTCGCAGCGGAAGGGGCCATCAGGGCGGAGAACGCCGAGTGGGGCCTGGAGAGGCTGAGGAACGTCGCGGACACGGTCATCGTGATCCCGAACGACAGGTTGCTGAGCGTCGTACCGAAGCTCTCAGTCAACGCCGCTTTCAAAGTGGCGGACGAAGTCCTGATGAGGTCCATCAAGGGCATCACGGAGGTCGTCACCAAGCCTGGACTGGTCAACCTGGACTTCAACGACATCAAGACCGTCATGAAGGCTGGCGGAGTTGCCATGATAGGCCTAGGCGAATCGGACGATGACGACGCCGCAGTGGTGGCTGTCAACGAAGCTGTCAGCTCCCCGCTGATAGAGATGGACATAAAGGACGCGACGGCCGCGCTGGTCAACGTCACGGGCGGTCCCGACATGACCGTGGCTCAGGCAGAGCAGGTCGCCGAGATAATCCACTCCAAGATCAGCCCGACAGCCAGAATCATCTGGGGCGCGGCGGTCGACGAGACCATGGAGCGCACCATACGGGTCATGGTCGTCATCACGGGGGTCAAGTCCAAGCAGATCCTGGGGCCAGCGAAGGAAAAGAAGGGCAAGGATTTGGGACTAGACTTTATAAAGTAGTTCAAGTACTAGGAATGGTCGGAAATGCCAGAATCTAGCGAGATAGTCGAGAAATCCTGGGATCTTCAGAGGAAGATCGAGGAGAGGACGAAGCACATAGGCAAGGGCAAGTACGGAAGGGTCATCAAGATGGCCCGGAAGCCCACACGGGAAGAGTACGTCAAGGTCACCCAGATCGTGGCCTTAGGGTTGATGCTGATAGGCGGTCTCGGGTTTCTGATCTACTGGATATTCGAATACGGCGCCGACTACCTCATCGAGGTATTCGGGTGATTCCTGGTCAAGCATGAACCGAGGCACATGAGGGATTTGATTGGGTCTTTTTGACGTTGAGCCGAAGAAGAAGGAAGAGACGAAGAAGGAGGCGCCCGCTCCCCTGCCCGTGGCGAAGGCCATGCAGATGGTGGTCCAGGGCGAGACGAAGCGGTTGATGGCGTCGGGCGATTCGTCCGAGTTCGAGATTTCACTGAAGGTCCCGGACGATGGGCAGCCGCACCAGCTAGTGATCAAGGTCGACACCGTCTTCTCTGCGACCGAGGAGGGTTCGCCCGAGTGGTTCGTGAAGCTCTACGACGCCGTTGGCGTCGTCTGGGAGAACTCACCGACCGCGGAGCCGACCACGGAGAAGATGTTCGACGTCATGCCGGGACAGGAGAAGAGCCTCACGCTCAAGATCACGTCCCCGACAGGCGCGAGGTACGGGGACAAGATAACGGTCCTCGTGAACGCGAGCCTGAAGGACAACCCGAGCATCAACGACGTCGCGACTCTACAGGCCACTGCGAGGCAGTCGATGCTCGCTGTCAAGACATCGATAGGCCATGAGAAGACAGTGGCGGATTCCATAGCCAGCAGGGCGAAGCCCAAGCCGTCCGGCATCTTCGCGATACTGTCGCCCGCAACGATCAGGGGCTACGTGTTCGTCGAGGCCATGAACACCGACAGCCTCAGAGACCTGATCAAGGGTGTAAGGAGGACACGAGGGCTCGTAAAAGGAGAGACGACCTTCACAGAGATAGAGCACTTCCTGACCCCGAAGCCGATCGTTTCTGGCATTGTCGAGGGCGACATCGTCGAGCTCATCGCTGGGCCGTTCAAGGGTGAGAAGGCCAGGGTGCAGCAGATCGACGAGAACAAGGAGGAGATCACGGTCGAGCTGTTCGAGGCCATGGTCCCCATACCCGTAACAATCAGAGGAGATCACGTCAGAGTCCTTGAGAAGGAGAGATGAGCGCAATGGCAGAGAAACTAGATGTTTTGGTTGATGGCGGGAAGGCTACGCCTGGCCCGCCGCTCGGACCCGCCCTCGGCCCGATGGGCGTGAACGTCATCCAGGTAGTGAACGCGATCAACGAGAAGACGAAGGCATTCATGGGAATGAAGGTCCCGGTGACTCTAACAGTGGATTCCAAGACGAAGGCTTTCGAGATCAAGGTCGGCACGCCGCCCGTGTCCGCGCTCATCCTGAAGGAGATCAAGATGAGCCGAAATGAAGAAGGACTCGATGCTCGGCAAGGACAAGAAGGCGAGGTTCAGAGAGGTAGTCGGCACCTGCGTGTCGATGGGCGTGACCGTGGACGGGAAGGACCCGAAGCAGGTCATCAAGGACATCGACGGCGGGGCCTACAGAGGCATATTCTAGACGGCCTCGTTCTTCCAGAACTTGAGTGCCAGCGCGAGCCCTGCGCCTTGGACTACGCTTGCCACTAGCAACAGCCACCATGCGGAGAGAGGTCCCCAAACATCGGTGTCGGTCAGCGAAAGCCACACCTCAGTCTCACTTCCCATGAAACTCGGTATCTCAGGTACCCCAGGAAGGTCCGAATCGTTGCATGCGTCCACGAATCCCAGGAAGAAGGCGATCACAACGCCA
>JALOTQ010000045.1 GCA_025457815.1 Thermoplasmata archaeon | reverse complement strand
AACTGCGCCTCGCGCTCAGAGACGGCCGTGACGCTCGTGACCGTCGTGTTCTGATCCACGCGCAGGTGCGGGATCTTCTCGCCGAGCTTCGAGAAACGCTTCGCGTCGATCGAAACGAGCTCGAACGATTTGATCGGCATACAATCACTCCTCGCCGATGCTCGCTAAGAGCATACTCCTGATTAAAACTATCCCCTTTGCACTTATCTCGGTTCAGAGGAATGGTGCCGTGGGCCGGACTTGAACCAGCGACTTCAAGATCTTCAGTCTTGCACTCTCCCAGCTGAGTTACCACGGCATCCGGGAGCAGAATGGCAGTTACGGTCAATCCCTATATTAAACCTTGGCGGGTCTCGACGAGTGATTGCCGAGAGCCTTGTGCCCCGTCTATCAAAGCGTAGGTAGCGATTTGCATTTCGTCATTTCTTGATGTGGATTTTGCGCGGATTTTTCTGCAATCCACATCCGTTTTTCCCACGATACTGAAACCGACAGCCTTATATATGCTCCAGTTGCTGATTAGGTTGCTTCGAAACACCTGTATGGTGGTAGGATGGATTTGTCCCCCCAGTGCGTAAGCTATTCTGCATATTCGAGCGCCGACCGCATCAAGAAATCTCCCCGGTGGGACAACGACGACGGCGTCGCCGCCACTGTGGGCACAATCATGTCGCTCCTCGTGTTCATCACCATGTTCGGGATCTTCACGAACCAATTCGTGCCCGTTTGGATGAACGACAACGAGAGCGAGCACATGTCAGTCGTCATCGAGCAGTTCTCGACCCTGAAATCGTCCGTAGATATCTCGATCTCGAACACCGCGAACTCCCTGATTGCCCCGACCCCCGTGTTCGTACCTCTGACGCTCAGCTCGGCCGGCATACCTGTCTTTGCTGCGTCTACGGCCGGCATCATGAGTTTCGTGCCTGAGGGCTTCGGCTCCAGGCCGGTCATAAACGTGACCTACAATTACTACTCCACCGCCACTGGAGGCACGGGATACCAGCTGAACTCGAACAACGACGGTAAGGCCGGGGGATACCTCGAGCTCTACTGTCCGAACAGGTACTATGTCGAGCAGCGCATCATCTACGAGAACGGCGCGGTGATCCTGAACCAGACCGATGGAGAGGTCGTACTGGCCGGACCGCAGTTCCTGGTCAAGAACCTCGGCACTTCCGCTAGCCCGAACCGCGTGATGATGATGACGCAGATAACGCTTCAGGGGCTCAATGTCACCGTGGGCGGGACAGGGTCGAAGGGCGTCACCGCTGACCTGTTCGCCGAGACGAAGGCGCTGGAGAATTCCGTGGACGCGGTCCCGCAGGTCACGGTGGAGATCGAGTCGAAGCACGCATGGGCTTGGTACAACTACTTCCTCAACATGCTGAACGGCACCGCGGGCATGACCCTCGGGAACGGGTTCAACATGACTAGGCCAGTGCTCATGGAGTTCCAGAACGAGAACCTCAACTACTACTCTTTCACACTGGTGGTCGACAGCATCAAGGTGCTGGACCACACGAAGGCGATTGTGACTATCAGCATCGGCGAACTAGGAGTCTAAGGAGGTAGAAGATGGCCGAAGCTCAGAACAAGATGAAGGTCGAGCCGGATATCAAAGCCCCCAAGATGCCCCTCGGCGCCAGAATATACCAGGGCTGGGTCGGCAACATTGCCAAGCTGAAGTCCAAGCCCGTCGATGTGAAGTCCCCCAGAGGCGCTGCGGCCAGGAGGAGGGACTGGAGCAAGGGCAGGGGCTCGGTCTACACGGAGATACCTCCTATCACTGACGTCAACATCCAGGAGATTGGCTTCTACGGGGTCGTCCAGCCTTTCAGCTACATCAGGGTGACCTACAACACGGCCACGAGCGAGTTCCTCATCAACATCATCGAGCCGACGCTCACTGAGGACGAAGAGGAGATCCTGGAGCTCATCAAGGGGACGTTGGAGAAGACCCTTGACTACGAGTGGGACAAACTGACCGTGATGGACAAGAAGACCTACCTGGAGAAGAGCGTGGACAGCTACATCAAGTCCAGGGGCATCAGCATCGAGCCCATGTCGAAGGACAAGGTCATATACTTCATCTCGAGGGACTTCGTCGGGTATGGCAAGATCGACGCGCTTATGAACGACACGCACGTCGAGGACGTGTCCTGCGATGGAGTCGGGATACCCATCTTCGTTTTCCACAACAAGTACGAATCGATCAAGACCTCCGTCAACTTCCCCGACGAGAACGAGCTCAACTCCTTCGTCGTCAACCTAGGCCAGAGGTGCGGGAAGCAGCTTTCGGTGTCCAACCCAATCCTGGACGGTACGACCCCGGAGGGGCACAGAGTGCAGGCCACCTATGCCAGGGAGGTCACCACCAGGGGAGCGTCTTTCACAATCAGGCGGTTCAAGGAGAAGCCTTTCACGCCGGTCGAGCTCATAAAGTACGGCACGGCCTCGCCTGAGATCGTAGCCTACCTCTGGCTGAGCGTCGAGCACGGGGAATCAGCCATCATATGCGGAGGGACTGCGTCCGGGAAGACAGCCACGCTGAACGCAATGGCGCTGTTCATGCCCCCGGGCGCGAAGATCGTTACGATGGAGGACACCAGAGAGATCAACCTTCCGCACGAGAACTGGATTCCCGGCACCACGAGGTCAGGTGTGGGCGAGCGCGGGCCCGACGGCAAGGCCGCGGGCGAGATTGACATGTACGACCTCGTGAGGGCGGCGTTGAGGCAGAGGCCCAACTACATCATCGTCGGTGAGGTCAGAGGCAAGGAGACCTACACGATGTTCCAAGCGATGGCCACGGGTCACACGACCTTCTCGACCATGCACGCAGACAGCGTCAAGGGCATGGTGAACAGGCTGGAGAACCCGCCGATCAACTGCCCCAGGATACTGCTCACGGCCCTCAGGAACGTCATCATCCAGACCCATGCGAGGGTTGGAATGGACATGGTCAGGCGCATAAAGCAGCTCATCGAGATCGTCGGGTTCGAGCCCGAGACGAACGAGCTCATCAGCAACACGGTCTACGAATGGGACCAGGGCACTGACAAGTTCATCTTCAAGGGCCACAGCTTCCTGTTCGACAAGATCATGGAGATGAAGAACCTGACCCACGAAGAACTCCTGCAGGAGTTCGAGAGGCGGGTTGACATCGTGAAGTACATGGTCGCCGTAGACGTGACCGACCACAGAGAGATATGGGACCTCATCAGGGAATACTACAAGGAGCCGAAGCTGACGGCGGAGAGGGTCCGGAAGGAACTCTACGGAGGTCCGCAGAGGCCGGGCGCGGCACCAGTGCCAGGAGGTGAGGTGCCTGCCTGAGGTATCTGACGACTTCAAGAGGATCGAGGTGAAGAAGACACAGTACCTCAAGACGAAGATCGCCCAGCAGGGCGAGGCTCTCGGGCCGCACACCGTCAAGCTCGTCAAGGGGTCGGTGCCCGACTACATCAAGCTCTCCTCATTCCAGGATCTGTCCTGGCGGACCATGGGCAGATACGCCAAGACAAAGACGAACGCGCTCCAGCAGCTGGACGAGTCGCTCCTGAAGGCGCACATGAAGATCAGGCCGGAGGAGTACCTGGCCTACGTATACATGGCCACGCTCGTTCTGGCGATTGTCGGAGCGGGCATAGGAATTGGCCTGGGCATTGTGGTCTTCAGCCTGCTCGAGGTGAACTTGATCCTCAGGCTGCTCGTAGCGGTCGTCGCGATGGTCCTGCTGCCATTCATGGGTTACTTCCTGCTCCTCGGCAGCCCCGGCTCGAGGGCGAAGGGCAGAGGCAGGGACATTGACAAGAGGATAGCCGCCGCGATGAGCTTCATCTCCGCGATGGCGTCAGCGGATGTCAACATCGATGTCATATTCAAGGAACTATCGAGACAGAAGGTATATGGGGAGATAAGCCAGGAGGCTGCCTGGATCACGAGAGACACCGAGCTGCTGGGCGCGGACATACTCACGGCCATCAAGAGGGCTGCGAGGAGGTCCCCGTCGGCGAAGTTCCAGGACTTCCTCCAGGGAGTCATCACGACCTCGACCTCCGGCGGGCAGCTGAAGCCCTACTTCCTGCTGAAGGCCGAGGAGTACCAGAAGGAGAACAAGCTCGCGCTCAAGTCCCAGATGGAGACCTTGGGTATGCTGGCAGAGTCGTTCGTGACCGTCGTTGTCGCGTTCCCCCTGTTCCTTGTGCTCATACTCGCGATCATGGCGATAGTCGGCGGAGGGGACCCGGACTTCATGGTCATGATGCTCTACCTCATCGTCATCGGCATGATACCGATCTCGCAGTTCGGCTTCATCTTCGTCATATGGAACATGGCAAAGGAGAGTTCGATGTAGATGCCCGTCCAAAAAACGATATCCGAGAAGGAAAGGGAGAAGGCGCTCAAGAGGATACTGGCGACTGAGAAGGCCGACCTCACAGGAACGCTGCTGGGTGCCTCAATCACGGTCACGGCCATCTGCGTCTTCGCCGGCATGCTCGACTACATGGGCAGCGTCTCGCTCCCGTTCGAGTGGATAGACTACGTCATATTCGGCATCCTCGCGCTCATCGGACCATACGGATTCTACGTGAGCTCGAAGGAGAGACACGTGAGGGAAATCGAGACGAGGCTCCCGGACTTCCTAAGAGACGTGGCCGAGGCCGGCAGGTTCGGCATGACCCTGGCGGATGCCATAGTCGTTGCATCGTCCGGCAGGTACGGTCGGCTCACGCCCGAGATCAAGAAGATGTCGGCGCAGATCGAGTGGGGAGTCCCGGCGTCGGAGGCCATCAGGCTGTTCTCCGAGCGGGTCAAGACGCCGCTCGTCACGAGGATGGCGTCAATCATCATGAAGGCTAACGACGCGGGCGGCAACGTCGCGGACGTCCTGACGATGGTCTCGCACGATGCGAAGGAGACCATCCTCACCCAGGAGGAGAGAGGTGTGACCATGCAGACCTACGTCCTAGTGGTCTACATCGCCTATTTCGTGTTCATCGCGACGGTCCTCATCCTGCAGGGTCAGTTCCTCCCGAAGATGGAGGACGCCGGCCAGCAGGTCAGCGACGCGGCCGTCGAGATGGGCGCCGGGGACATCGCTGGCGTCAGCATCAATGTGGACATAATCCCCACAGTCTCGTTCATATTCCTGCTATCGGTGGTGGTCCACGCGGTAGGCGATGGACTGCTCGCGGGCGTGATCCAGAAGGGGAGCATCCCGATAGGGATGAGGCACAGCTTCATAATGCTCCTCATGGGGTTCATCACGCTGAGGATACTCTTCGGGTGATCAGATGACAGAGACAGAGCAACCAAAGATGGCGGCCGAGACGGCACCTGAGGCTCCTCCGAAGGAGGAGAAGAGGAAAGGCCCTGGACTCAAGACTGCCTACTACAACTTCCTGCTCAAGCTCAAGCCGAGGCCCATGATGCTCGCTCTCAGCAAGAACGAGTCGTCGATGGACATGACGAAGATCACGGACGTCCCGAAGATAACCGAGCCTAACATGGACGAGGTGGAGCTGCTGCCGATAAAGCAGAACTACGCCTACGTCAGGATAAGGTACGACAACCGGTCGAACGAGTACCTGTACGAGGTCATAGAGCCGAAGCTCTCGGACGATGAGAGTGACGTGCTCGCCCTGCTCAAGGAGACGCTCGTCGCATCCGTGGAGAGGATGACCGAGTCGAAGGACGATGAGAAGGAGAGGACCCTCAGGAAGATCGTCGAGAACCTGATGAAGCAGCTCGGCATCACGCTCCACCCGATATCGAAGGAGCGCGTGATGTATTACATCACGAGGGACTTCGTCGGCTACAGCGTCGTCAACGTGATGATGACCGACCCGAACGTCGAGGACTGCTCGTGCGACGGCGTCGGGGTGCCGCTCTACATATATCACAGGAAGTACGGTTCCATAAGGTCCAACCTGAAGTTCGAGAAGGAGGTGGAGCTGGACGGATTCGTGGTCTGGCTGGCCCAGAAGTGCGGCAAGCACATCTCAGTCGCGAGCCCGCTCCTGGACGCGACCATCCCTGACGGCTCGAGGCTTCAGGCCACCCTGGGAAAACACGTGACCAAGAGGGGCTCCTCGTTCACCATCAGGCGGTTCAAGGAGAACCCGTTCACGCCCCTGGACCTGCTGAAGTTCAAGACGATGAGCACCGAGATGATGGCCTACCTCTGGATATCGATAGAGCACGGCCAGTCGATGCTCGTCTGCGGCGGCACCGCTTCGGGCAAGACCACAACGCTCAACGCGGTCCTGCTCTTCATACCCCCGCAGATGAAGATCGTCTCGATCGAGGACACGAGGGAGCTTAACCTGCCCCACGAGAACTGGATCCCCGGTCTGACCAGGGAGGGGTTCGGAGGCAAGAGCCACATCACGGGCCGCGCGGCCGGCGAGATAGACATGTTCGACCTGCTGACGGCCGCCATGAGGCAGAGGCCCCAGTACCTGATGGTCGGTGAGGTCAGAGGCAAGGAGGCGTACGTCGTCTTCCAGGCCATGGCCACGGGCAAGACCTGCTACTCCACGTTCCACGCAGAGGACGTCCAGGCGATGGTGCACAGGATGGAGAACGACCCCATCAACCTGCCCAGGGCGCTCGTCACCGCACTCAACATCGTGTTGCTGCAGGCGCAGGTGAAGGTCGGCACGAAGATGACCAGGCGTGTCAAGTCGCTCACGGAGATCGTCGGCATCGATCCCGAGACGAACGAGCTGATCACGAACTCCGTCTACACTTGGAACCCTGCGGATGACACGTTCAACTACAGCGGCCACAGCTATGTCTATGAGAAGGTCAGGATGGCCAGGAACTGGTCCCCCAGGGAGATGGAAAGGGAGATCAAGAGGCGTGTGGACATCCTCGAGTACATGAAGAAGATAGGCATGGACAGCCACCGCAAGGTCGCCACGATCATATCGGCCTATTACAAGGACCCCGAGAAGGTCATGAAAGAGGTCCGGGCGAAGCTGGCCGAGGGCGCCGAGAGGATCTGAGCCCGGCTCGTGGCCGTGTATTGTCGACCTTTGGACTGAGTACTACCGAGCGGATGCTGCGCGCATCAGCCGGCGCGGATTCCTGGTGGCACCGGCTTCTCGGGAATCGCCAGCACTGGTGTGATGCCGTCAGCAAATCCGATGTCGAACAGCATCGCCTCGGACACCAACCCCATCATCTTCCTTGGCTCCAGGTTCACGACGAACAGGGCCTGCATCCCCTCAACTTCCTTGGGATTCGAACGCTCCTTCTTCATGCCGACCAGCGCCGTCCTCTTAGAATCGCCAAAATCGACGATCATCCTGACCAGTTTGTCCGAACCGGCCACTTCTTCTACGGTTTCGATGGTCCCGACGCGTATGTCGACCCTTTCGAGAAGGTCATATGGAATAAGGGGTTTCGTGGGCGCAATCGCATTCAAAGTCATTCGTACACCATCCTCGGAGGGCATGCTACGACTTCGAGGGGCATATCATTTCGCCATGGATACGGCCCTTCTTCATGAAATGAAAATCATGAGGAAATGGTTTCGAAGGGTTTGAGACCGATCCGGACTACTGGTTCTCCTCGCCCTCGGTCTTCTCCTCGCCTGTCGGGGTCTTGATGATCTTCTTCGGGATGACCTTCCTGTCGATAGGTCTCCTGATGACCATCCTCGGCGGACCTGCAGCTGGAGGGGCCTGCGCCTGCTGCGCCGGCATCTGCTCTTCAGACGTCCCTGCTGGTCCCTGCTGAACACCTGCGCCAGGAGGGGCTGCTGGCGGCGGGCCCTTGGGCGGGGCACCTGCCGGCCTCGGAGCTCCGAAGACCGTGCCGCACTTGTGGCACACAGTGGCCTCCTTCGGGTTCAGGGTTCCACAGACTGGGCACGGGACTGGGCCTTCCTTCTTCTTCTCCTCTTCTTTGGCGAGCCAGTCCTCGAAGCTGATGTACGCCGTCTGCTTGGTCCACCACTCCTGGAAGTGCTTCTCGTTGTACTTCTTGCCGAGCTCTGCCTTTGCGAGCTCGCGGTACTTGGAGACCATCTCCTCGTACTCCTTTCTCATGCGCTCCAGGTAGTCCTTCTCCTCTTCGACCTCGCCCACGAACTTGACTCCGCAGTTCGGGCATTCAGCCGACTCGGCAGGTATCCACGCACCGCACTCCGAGCACTTCATCGTGCCGACCTCGAATTCGACGCCGCACTTCGGGCACCTCTTCTCGGCTGCGGATATGAACGCGCCGCACTCGCCGCATTCGACCAGCTTTCCGAGGCCGAAGACGTAGGTGTACGCGAAAGCGCCTCCGACCGCGGCCACCGCGATGATGATAATGACCCACCAGAACCACCACGGGAACATGCCCTCTTCGACAGCGCCGGTGATCTGGAGGCTATCGCTCAGCTCGGTGTGTCCGGTCGATGTAACCTCAACCTGTATCTGATACGTCCCGCTTTCTATGGTCGTAGGCACAATCACATTGACGGACACCTTCCCGTTCGCGCTCGTGTTCAGGAGACCCGTCGCAGATCCAGGTGCGATCGTCTCGGTTGCCGTGTTGTACAGCGAGAGCTGCACTCCCGGCAGGCCCTTGACGGGCACGCTGGACCCGACATATGTGAAGGTCACCGTGACGACTATTTCGTCACCCGCATCGTACTCCTTCACCGTGACATCGATCTTGATGTTCATGTCCAGTTCGTTGATGGTGAACGGGGCAGCTGCGAAGTTGTTGTTCTCATTCGGCTCGTCCGTGTTGTCCGGGCCGTCCACGAGCACCCATATCGATACGGTCCCAGGCGTGGTTATGTTGATGGTCCAGCTGAACGATATCAGGGTAGTGTGGTCGCCCGCAACTGCCGATATGTTCGCGAACGGGTACAGGAGCAGCGTCTTGTTGTATCCCACGCTGTTGTTCCAGCCGAGCTGGACCTGGAAGTTGGTGACCGGCCTGCCGCCTAGGTTGTCAACTAGCGCGTAGATCGTCACCACCCTGCCGAACTCCTCGCCTGTGATGTTCCCGCCGTTGCTCTGAACATAGATGTTCTGGGCCGAGATGGACAAGTCCGCCCTGACATCTAGAGCGTCGATGGAACCCGTCACGGTGTTGTCCGTGTATGTCGACTCGGCAGGGCTGTGGGCCGGGTTGACCTCCATGGTCACATCGAGTGTGGTCCTCGTGTTGACCACTGGTGAGATGAAGGACATGCTCACGGTCACGGGTCCGAAGTCGAATGTGAACACATACGGAACGACCATGTCTTGGGACGAAGTGTGGAGCTCGCCGTCGAGCGTGTAGCTCACGGTCAGGCGGACCGTCGGGTTCGAGAACGGAGCGGGCTTCAGGTTGGACAGCGACGCGCGCACCGTCACCTGGTCTCCGCCTGGCACTTGGTCGACAGGCACGAAGTAGAGGTTGGCCAGCCTCATGTTCGGCGGCTCAAGCACGGTGATCAACTGCGAGGCGTTGTTGTTGGTATAGTCAAGTTCGACGACTGCGTGTGCAGGGTTGACCCGCGCGATGACAGTGTGATCTGGCGGACTGTATGTTGCGAAGGCATACGAAACCGATGCAGTTGCGTCTCCGCCGGCTTCGATGAACGGTATCGTGTAGGTGTCGATGAACGCAATGCCGTCATAGAACTCGACCTCCACGTTCGCCGCTGCCTGGTCACCACCATTGTGGACGACCGCGTTGACCGTGCATGTGACATCGACAACCACGGCCAGCGGGCTAGTGTAAATCTGAGTCACGTAGAAATCGGCCAGGCTCTGAACAGTGACGAATCCCTCACCCTCTGCCGGAGGGGTAGTCGCCGTCTCGTCGATCTCCTTGATCAGGTTGTTTGGATCGACGACAACGAGCATTCTGTGAGGTGCACCTACCGGGTAGGTCGCCAGCCATCTAGCCGTCACGACTACCTCATCGCCAGGAGCGATTGTCGGAACGACAACCGTTGCGAACGGAACCGTTGGGTCCGGATCAGCCGATGACGCAGTCACATCATCGAAGAAGTAGACTTCGACGTTGTAGGCACCCGTGACTCCCACGTTAGCAACCGTGGCATTCACGTAAGTCAAGTTGTTCTTGACCGGGCTTGCTGGCCAGACAGTGACCGGGTCTGGCACGCTCAGCTTCGGCAGGGCGCTCGAGATGTTGATGCTCGTGAAGGTCGCGTTCCAAGTCAGAGGCTCGCTGTAGGGCATCACGCCCACGGATATTTCCTCGTCGCCGAGATAGTCGTCGCCACCGAAGGAGTAGACTGCGCTCAGCCTGTAGTTGCCCACCGACTGCGTGCTGTCAGACTTCAGTATGGTGGCGAGCGCGTTGACACGGGCCACACCCAGGAAGGGAGCTGCATCGCCGGATATCGCGTAGCCTGCGTACTTCCCGTCAGCGTACCGATATGCGGTGACCACCGCGTCAGGGAGTGGCTGGCCCGCGCCGTCACGAACCGTGACGTATATCCATCTGTAGACCCACGCCTCGGCGTCGTCCTCGACGTCGATCGAGGGCAGGACTGAGTCCGTGAAGTATCCTCTCGAGTTACCAGACAGAACTACCGGGTTGTTCATGGCAGTATCAATGAGCGATATGTTGGCCCAGGAATCCCAGGACGTCGTAAGCGATCCGCCCATCATCGTGACGTTTCTCAGGATGATTCTGGAGTGTTCGAGGGCTACTATGTTAACGCCTTGGAAGTTGGTGAAATTCGCCTCCAGCGTCGCATATCCCTTCACGATTATGTTGATGGGCAGGGCGCTCTGGACATCCGAGTTCTCGAACAGGAGTTTCGCTGG
>JALOTQ010000146.1 GCA_025457815.1 Thermoplasmata archaeon | reverse complement strand
TCCAAGCTCGGGATGGCGAGCATGGCGATGTTGGGCAACTCCGTGTTTTCGCTCGGAGACAGCAGAGGGCTCCAGCAGGTTCTCTCGGAGTTCGGCGAGACCTGGAAGTGCAAGGTCGACCTCAAGGGCCCGCGGCTTCTCTGAAGCCCGGACGGTATTAGGCAAACATCATATGGTCGGAGCCCATTCGCGCCTTCCATGTCCGCGGAGGATGGCGAGGCGAAGTGGGACCTTAAGGTTTCAGGCCCAGAACAGCTCAGGGAACTCAACGCAATGGAGCGCAACCAGGATCGAAGCTACTGGGCGTCCACGGCCATCTTCGTGACCGCAAATGCGGTCGCCGCGGCGGTCTTCTTCCAGCAGGAAAGCCACTACCTAGCGAGGACCGCCATCGGCATGGTGGGGCTCCTCATCACCCTGACCTGGTTCTTGATCGCGATCAGGTCGCACCAGTACGAATCGATGTGGGGCAGGAAGGCTGCCGAGCTGGAGAAGGCGCTCGGCGTCGACTCCCGATACGCGATCTGGAGCGACAAACCAAAGGGCATCTCCAGCTGGTACGCGATCCTTATGGCGATCTCAGGGTTCATGGCTTTCTGGATCGTGGGGACCGCGATAGTGGCGTTCAATCTCATGATATGAGAGGCGGCTTCATTCGAACAGTGTGAAGAGCTTGTCATCGCCGCCGACATCGAACAGTCCGATCCTCGCGCCGCAGTCGATCCATCCGTGCGCGTAGTTGACGCACGCGAAGGCGTTCACGAGGTCGCCCTTGGCGAGAAAGTCCTTGGCGTCCTCGAAATACGACCTGGCCATCCGCAGGAAGTCCTCCGCGAGCTTCCGGTTGAATGACTTCTCGGGCGGAGAGACCTTCAGCTTGTCGAGTGCCTTCGATGTGATGCCTATGTACTTCTCGACCTTCTCCTCTGTCAGGGCTGCGCCTCTGGAGGACATCTGACATCACTTCGTCGGTATGACCTCGACGCTCTCGCCACCGTGCTTGGATTCCCGCGGACGTATCTCGACCATGAGTGGCATGGAAACGCCGCCTCCGGTGATTATCGCGGTGCCGATGGGCAGCCTCTGGATCTCTTCCTCCATGCCTTCCGTGAGGCCCTCGATCGAGGCCGCGATGGTCTTGAGGTCGTTGGGGTTGGTGACCTTGAGTATGATCTGCGTGTTGCATTGGCTCAGGACGTTCTTGTCGACCTTGGCTGCTCTCTGGGTGATAATCATCAGACCTAGGCCGAACTTCCTGCCCTCGGACGCGATGGTCCTGAATATCTTGGAGCACGCGACTACGCCGGACTGTGGGCAGAAGTTGTGCGCTTCCTCGACGAGGAACATCATGGGTGGGATCTTGCCCATCTTCCTCAGCTCGAAGAGGGCGTTGCCGATCCTGTTGACTATGAGTTCCTGGATATCCGGTGGAGTGCCCCTGAGATTGATGATCGTGGTCTTACCCTTCTGGACCAGCTCGTCTATCTTGGTGCCCTGGTCGGCGAAGACCTCTATCTCGTTGAGGTACTCGAGCTCGCTCACCAGCGCCCCGCTCGAGGCCTCGCCGCTGTTCTCGAGGACCGTTATGATGTCGTTGATCGTGTAATTGCCCTTGGTCTCCCTCAGGGTCTCGACCGCCTTTCGCAGCATCGTGAGGAAGGTCCTGACATTCTTTATGTTCGTGAGTCCAAGGATCTCTCTGGCATCGAGGTTGTGGAGGGTGAACTTGAGCGGTTTGGCGCCCTTGTTGAGATCGGTGTCCGTGGCGAACTCGACTATCTTGTCGTCATACCCTTTCGGCGTCACGCCGAAGTCCCTGATGGTCTTCTTCACGACGCCCTTGTGCTTCATGCTCGCGTACTCGCCGTGCGGGTCCACCACCATGACGGTCACGCCGTGCTTCATGAGCTCCTCGACGAGGGCTCCGGAACAGTATGACTTCCCTCCGCCGGTCTTGCTGAGTATGCAAACGTGCTTCTGGACCATCGCGTTGATGTCCAGCTCGACCTTGATGTCGTGTCCGGAGAGGAGCCCGATGTACGCGCCCGTCTCGGAGTTCTCGTGTATCCCGATGACCTTCTTGATGAGCTCTTCGTCCGCCCTGAAGACGATGGTGCCAGCCTTGCAGGGCGTGCGAGGTACCTGCAGCAGGTTCCTGTCGTCCCTGTAGCCGACCACCGATATGACCGCGGTCTCCTTCTCGTCGATGTTGACAGGAGTTCCGTGGGCGACGTCCTCGACGCCGTCGATCGTGAAGTTGGTCTTGCGTACGATCTCGGAGACCTGGCCCAGGACCCAGCCGTTTATGTCGTGTGATATCTGGACATACTCCATCTTCTCGAGAGGAGCGGTGACTCCGATGTTGAATGCGAGCGTGCCAACGTTGCCGTAGACCATGCCTACGGGTGTGAGCCCTTCAGTATCGACCTTCCTCTTCGACGCGGCCCTCGGCTTCGAGTGCTCTGCCGCGAGCTGCGGGGCTGTCACCTGAGTCGTCTGGGCCGGTACCCCCGAGGAGGATGGGTACGACTGGCCAATAGTCTCGTTCAACTGCATCCCATCTCTGTTCCGTAATATAGCCACCAAGTGTATAAATGTTTTCGCCGAGGTCTGAATGCACAGTTCGCGACCGAGAAACTATTAGAGCCGATATCCCATTCCCCGCACCTGCGAGAACATGTTTGTCGTGGGGGGATCCGCATCGCAGCTCCTCTCGAAGGAGCTGGCAAAGAGCCTGAAGGCGAAGCTTGCCAAGGTCGAGATCAAGAGGTTTCCGGACGATGAGTGCTACGTCCGGATAGACGATGACCTCGACGAGGAGGAAGTTTTCCTGGTGCAGACATCCTGGCCCGACAGGAACCTGGTCGAGCTGCTCCTGCTCCAGGACGCAATCAGGCAGTTCGAGGTATCGTCTCTCACGACCGTGGTTCCCTACTTCGGCTATGCGCGACAGGACAAGCAGTTCAAGCCAGGGGAGCCGATAAGCGCGCGCGCGCTCGCGCATGTCATACAAATGAACACCGATGAGTTCCTCACCGTGGACGTCCACGCCCCGAGTGTGATCGGCTGGTTCGAGGACATTTCGGCCCGGAACGTGGAGGCATACCCGCAGATCGGGAGGCACCTCAAGGGCAAAGGGGTAGAGCTCATCCTCTCGCCCGACGAAGGCAGGGCGAAGAACGCGAAGAAGGTCGCCGATGTCGTCAACTGCGA